>NZ_CAWQUW010000038.1:0-13919 GCF_963898195.1 Vibrio sp. L3-7
CCTAAATATCGAGTCGATAAATCCTTGAAGCGCTCTCAATGGCATAGAAAAAACTCGTTTGACCATAAGTGCTGTCGTGATAGCTAAATCACTGAACCGACGCGGCCTCCCGCGCTTATTCTGTTTGCTTTGCGCCCACCCGCTTATTGCTTCTTCATCAATCCAAAAGGTCAGAGAACCACGGTTAATGAGTGATTGGTTGTATTGCTTCCAGTTGGTTGTTTTATAACGTGGTTTAGGCATAGGGCTACGAGATAGAGTGAACGTAGCTGATCAGATCGTAGGTTCTTGATTTAGTTCCATTGAATTACGCAACAAAGCCAGTTAAAGTTGGCAACTTAACGTAAAGGGCATTTTGCGAACATAATTTTAGGTGTATTTTGGTTTTAATTTATCAGTAAGGGAAAGAATGATGATTGAAGTAAGCTGTCATTGTGGCAACATCAAAATAGCTGTACCTAACACTACAGAAACAGTCACAAGTTGTAATTGCTCCATTTGTAGTAAGTACGCATCACTGTGGGCGTTTTTCTCACCCAAAGAAGTTACAATTACATCTACGAAAGATGCGATCACTTCATACAATTGGGGTTACAAAACTATTGAATTCCATCACTGTAATAGTTGCGGTTGCGTAACTCATCACACACCAACAAAACTTGGCAATAAAGATAGAGTGGCTGTCAATTTTCGTTTAGTTAATTCAAATATTATTAATTCACTTAAAATTAGGTATATTGATGGTGCCGCTGATACATGGGTAGAAATAAAGTAGTAAAACCTGTTTGTAGGGCTATTTAATGTAATGTCCGTAATGTGTCTCGCGGAAGGTATGTCAGCGGATAAATAAGCATTGTCTAACACATATTTACTGCTAATTTTAAATTATAAAAATGACTTATAGTGCATGTGTTAATGCGATCTTGTTGTTAAACGCATAAGGAGGAAATAGGCTTTGTTGCGTAATTCAGTTTAGAGACAGAGCAGCCCCATTTCGCGTATTTCTTAGTCAATACGACAAGTTTCAGGCATACCTGATCCAGTAAGCTTGTTCAACGCTTTTATCATCGCGTAAGTTTCACCCACCTGTGCAGCGATTTTTTGCTTTCGAACGTATTCAGCCCAGAAATTACCTACATAGCCACTTCAAAAATTAGCCTTTTATTTGCCTTAAAATATTTTCTATATCTTCGATAATCATCATATCTCTACTTTCTAAAAGAAGAACCTCTTGGATAATAGTTAGTTTTCTATGAGGTAAATCAGACGTAGAAGAATAAAAGAATTCCTGTTCACTAACCCCTAGTTCTTTACATAATTTAGATAAATTTTCTTTTGAGATCTGTCCTGTTTTTCGCCACTTTCCAACGCTAACTCGATTTACATCTAAACGTCTTGCAATTTCTGAATCACTGAGCCCTGAACTATCTATGTATAGTGCTAGCTTTTGTTTGAATTGATCAGTAGTCATTTTATTTAATTCTATTTATTCCGTTCCCCTAAATTTTAGCGAATATAAAAAAATTAAGTAATTGAACTCTTAGGGTTGCAGTGTTACCTTTTGGTTTCTGGCTCTTTAAAAACCCACTCATGCACTACACCCCGACACCAAATTTAGTGCGCGCATCCCACTGCGCACTATTGCGAGCCCCTAATGCTCTGGGGCTCGCACCTTATTCTTGTGCTCTTATGTGACAATAGTTCCAATTCAAACATTTACCTAATACCAATGAAGAGGGACGTCTTTCCTCTCTGTGATGCTTAGTCAATCGCCTATTGGTCCAGATGTTCAGTACTCATAACCACATCAATACTGAATCAACAAGCGGTGTCCTGCCTTCTCAGCTTTCCTTCAAGGACTTGATCTCTCTATTCAATTTTTATAGAGTTGCTCCGTCTGCCATTGCGCAGTCAAGCACACGGGGTTAACCCCCCTTAAATGGCTCTCTGAAACGTGTCGCGGCTTTTTCCAAGTTCAAACGGAAAAAGTGAAAGCATACTTAACTGCCCTTAGCCTACATCGCTTCGGTGCTATCAAACCTGACGAGCCCCGCGCTCGACTTAGCGTCATGCACTAACTGTGCAGTGTCGCCTACCAATATTCAGAGTACAGGGCTATCACGCCTTGATTTTTTCGTCTCTGTTACTTTTATTTCGTGCATGAAATGGGTTCAAACCTAGGGGTCAGTGTTTTTGCCTCTGATTGAAACAGGTTCTTGAGCTGTGTTTCATTGCAATGAAATGACATTATTTATTTTTATTTATAGTTTATTTTTGTTTTTTTATGCAAAAAGTTACCTTTTAGCTGTATTTATATACAGTAAAATTTTATTTTGGGAGTTAAAAAGGTAGGTTAAGGATGTTTCAATCAATTAAACGGTTCATTGATTGGCTTTACGCAGATGAACAACATCATCAATCCGATGTATCTCCCTCTGGTGCGCTGAGCGCTCCGGAGGGCTTTGTGCTGCCTGCGACTCGGGCTGAGCTTGAACACGACGAGATTATCCAGGACAAACTCCGCGTCTTAAAACGCAGCGGTCTTGCACTGCCGTTTGAGGTGTGGCCTGAGTTTGTCGTCGATACGGTCGTGAACTACGCCATGTGGTGTCAAGATATCCCTGCTTCAGAAAATTATCACCACACGGGTAAACGCGGTTTATTGCTCCACAGCCTCGATGTGGCCATTTACGCGATGCGTCTACGCCGCAATGCGATATTACCGCCCAATACCCCACCCGAAGAGGTGATCCACCGTGAAATCGTGTGGGTCTATGGCGTGTTTTTATGTGCGCTGCTGCACGACTCAGGCAAGATCAATGATGTGGACATCGAGTTGCATCAAGAAGGCGGGGAGGGGGAGCGTTGGAGTCCTGTGATGGGCGCCATTACCAGACCGTACCGTTGTCGTTACAACAAAGCACGCCAGTACTCGACGCACCAATATATGGGCCATACCCTACTGACTCAATTGCTCAGCTCTGATGCCATGCTGGCTATCTCCAGCGACAAAGCCCTGTTTCACACCATGGTTGAATATCTATCAGGTCATAAAAACCCTGACAATGTCATTGAGCAAATCGTGACGCAAGCGGACGCGGCCAGCGTCGCGCAAGACTTGGGTGCTGACAAAGAGGGGATCAATCTCGCCGCTGAGCAAGCACGCGGGGCGACGGTGTCCCTGGCGGGGCAACTCAAGCTGACCTTATCGCATTTACTGCAAAGTGCGACCATCCCACTGAACAAAAAAGGCGCCGAAGGTTTTGTGGAGGGGGAGCTCCTTTACTTGATGAGTAAGCCCATCGCTGACCGACTACGCAGCACGCTGCTTGAGCGTGGCATCACCTCTGTTCCTTCGGACAATTCCCGTTTGTTTAACGAGCTGCAGCAACACCAACTTATTCGTCCGAATGCCGATGACATGGCGATTTGGAAGTGTGAGGTGCTGCTCTCTGAGTTTGACTGGCGCCAAACCTTTACCTTTATCTGTGTGCATTGGCCAACATTCGCCCCAGAAGCAGAGCTGGAGAGCCTGGTGGGGCACATTCTTCCTGTTGAGGTAGACGTTGAGGGAGAAGCGACACCTACTCAACCTCAGTCAATCGTGCCTGAGGATGAAGACGCGCCTATGGCAGACACCACTTATCTTGAAGCGCCCCTCAACAATGACGCCATCAGTGATGACCTCATGGCTTTCATGCAGCCCGCTATGACGCAGGCTACATCGCCCATCGAGCAAGAGGATGAAGACCCAGAAGCGATACCTCCTACAGCAATAGAGCCCGCAGCGCCGGTGGATGAGGTCGAAGCCGCGTTGGAAGCGTTAAACGCTGAGCCTGTATCTGTGCCTGAGTCCAGCGAGCCTCACGCTCTCCTGCAGAAGATAGATTTAAGGGAGACCCACGGCGAAGACTTGGGCCGTGCTTTCTATGAATGGTTAGATTCAGTCCTTAAAGGCGGCGTGCACCCGGTGAACCGTCAAGACGCGTTATTCCATCGCCTTGAACAAGGTTTGTTTGTGGTCTCGCCTGGCGCCTTTCGTACTTTCATCGATGAGCGTTGCCAGTACGCCAAAGCCAACAGTTACAGCGAAGTTCAACAAGGGTTGCAACCTCTAAAGCGTCATATCGTCACCAAAGAGGCGCGTAACGTACACAAAGCGCGCATTCAAGATTCCAATCAAGCGCTGAACGGCTTTTTGTTTCCTTTGACCGAAGCGTGGGAAACTCGCTACGCGGTCAATCCACTTGTGATGTTGGAGGGGGTATGAGCATGAAAAAAGATGATCTTACCAGTGAAGTGTGTCAGGTCGTGATCACTAAACTGGCTTACTTGGCCGTCTCTGGTCAAGAGGAGGTGCTAAAAGCCATTGGAGTGAGTGATGCGCAGATTTCTAGATTAGAGCGCCTTTCGTATCGCGAGCTGGATGGTTGGATTAGACAGCGCAAAGGCGCACTTGATATCACACCGTTGATGCAGGCGTTATTTTCTGATGCAGAGCCGCCAGAAGAGCATAAAACGTTTTTATTACATGGTGCGAACAACAAAATGATGATGCATTTTTTCGGGGTTCGAGCCGAAGAGTGCTGTGCCTTTCGAGATAAATTATCCATTGATAAATCATATCGAGGTCGAAGCATTTCCCATAAACAACACAGTGCCGTATGCAAAGCGCTGATGGAGCAAGGGGATTACCGTCAAATCAGTGCAGAGGCACTGTTACAGATAGCGAGGACGTACCAAGTCAGTTTGGGCGCGTTATGGAAAGAACTAGAAAAGTGGGATAAAGAGCATGAGCAATAAAAAGCAGCAAAGCAATAAAATGGGCGGCTTGGTGGCCAGCGCCGAAGTGCAATTGCACAGCGTCGAAACCGTCAAACTGTGGAATCCATCGAAACGGAGCAAAGCCCCCGGTGTTGGGTTGTTTTTTCAACGTCTCTCGACACTGGAGCATGCGGCGCGCCATGACGATCCCTACGCGGATTTTGCCCTGCTTGAAATCGAGCGCGCCATCAATGCGGCGTTTACTCTGTGCCAATCCACGCTCGATGTACTCCCTCAGCGCAATAGCTCTCGCATTTTGTATCATGAGACCTTGAGCCGCGCGCCGGTGAAAAAGTCGGTATCGGTCAAGACGCGCTTTGGTTGGCGCCTGCTGGCGCTGTTAGAGCAATTTGATATTGCCATGGTGCAGCTCTCAGACGCGCACTTTAAAGCGCAGATGGCCCGCAGTGAATTTGAACATCATCGCCTCGCGTGCTTGAAAGCCCTGCGTGGGATCATTTCAATGAGCGTCACCTTTCAGCATTCGGGGGTGACCCGACAAGATGTGACGGACAACAATGCGAAAGCGCAAGCCGCTCAGGCGAAGCTCGGCGCTATCCCTTTTGAAGTCCTTGAAGGGGTCGAGCGCGCGGAGTTTGCGCCTGCGATTAAGGTCTCTCATGGCTAAGCGTACCGTGTTTCAGGAGGCGCCAGAGCCCCTAACGGCCAAGCCAAGCACGGTCTCCTTTGCCGTGGAGCAAGGCGCGCATTATCATCCCGATGAAGCGTATCAAGTCTTGTCGGGCGAGAGACCCGCGCCAGAGGAAGAGCAAACGCTGCAAGATAAGGCTAACGAGCATGAAGCGCAGCGATATGCGCGCGAAAGCAAGCGTTCACGAAAGCGCTCTGAGCTCTTGGTCGAACTTGAAAAAGCCAAACAAACTCCTATGGGGAAGGCCACCCAACCGCTCTCGGATTATGAAGCGGCCTTGGTTGCGTTTCATCATCGCCCTGAGTATGCGCTTGAGCGCTGGAAGAAAAGTGGCCAACCCCCTAAGCTGCCGGCGGGCCTCGCCGATGTCTTTCGTGCGGTGTTAAAACACGGCGCCCGGGCTAATGGTGGACTCTACTACCAGTTGCAGCGTCAAGGCAGCACGGTGTTGTATCGTAAAGACGCCGCGCAAACCTTCGATCACTTAGTGCTCTATATGATTTGCAACACTTGTCTCAGCACGCGTTCGTTCTCACTGAGAGGCACCCAGTCACAAATTGGCGAAGTGATTGGTAAAAGCCAATCCACGGTCTCTCGTTGGTTCTCCTTACTTATCCAGTGTGGGTTGCTTCGTCATGCCTTTATTGGGGATAACCTGGCGACCGACCCACGTGGTGGCCTGGTGCATGATAAAAGTGATGGGCAAAAGCGTAATCTCAACAACGTTTATGTCTTAACGGATGACTTCGGGACTTTAGTTGGCGGAGAAACCGCTGGAAAGAAACTTTGCCAAGAATTTGAAGCGAAGGATAAGCTCGCCATTCAAGAGGGAGCGGGGAGCCTACCGGCGCGCTTGGCCATACTGCGTAATACCCTATGGGAAGGCACCATTGAACGTCGTAACCAGGCGATTGGGGCCTCCAGTACCAAACAGAAAGTTCAACAAACCAATGATCGCTCACGAGCGCTGAGCCTCGTTGTTAAAAAAATGCTCGATGAAGGGTTAGACAGAATACTGAGTAAGCAAGAGTTCGAGGTGACTGCGAATACCCGCCTTAAACATTTGGGCTTCTCTCCTACCGCTTCACCGCCCGAGACCATCGCGGCTTAATCTTCCTACTTTTTCATCTTTTTGCTTCTTCGAAGCGGCTTTCGTACACCCCTCTGCTTATATAATTTGACCTTTATCACACTTTCTTAGTCATACTTTACCTCTATTGTTTCTCTTTTCGACTGATTCTCGGTCTGCGGTGGATAAAACTCTCCCATGGGGAGTGTTTTGCCGGCTTTGTACGTTATCCACACAAAACGGATATTAACTATTGAGATATATAGATACTACAGCGGTGAAAAGTAGATACCCCATTTTATAACTTAAATTCGATACTTTTCTTTCTATTACTAATTTTAAAAATCTGTGGATAGAGTGGATAAACCAAAGCGCCTTAAAGTACCTCCCATTCTTATCGTATCAAGTTCCTCGATAAACTCACCTGCAGAAGATATCACGATAAGAACGGGCCCCACTTCCACTGACCATCCGGTAGCGCAGCGATACACTCCGAACACACGTCAATATCACCGCCTTATCTTACTCGCTACGCTCGCGCATTCTGGCAAGGCGAGGGGCTAGATTTAAGCCATGATGACTAACAGTGCGACCTTTTTTGTGAAAAGAGCGGTGGTCAATATTTTTTCGCTTTGCTCATTCTGTATGTCGTCGCGCGCTCCTCCATGGCCCGATTGCAGTACCTGGCGAGCGTTAAAGGATCGTGGCGTGCGTTAGAGTGGCTTTGGGTGGGGGATGGATAAAATCCAAAAGGTCAGTGTTGAGATGTTACCTTGATTTAAGTGACTGTTATAAAAGAAAAACTTCGGCTATTAAATAGCCGGTTTATGCTATTATCTTATTGAAAGTTATCGGAATTAAAATGAGGAAAGCATGATGAATGAAGTGTACAAAAAGTTTGGCGAAGCATCCGAACTGGCACAGCTTTTAGAGCATGAGCTCGGGACGTTATTGATACGTATTTTGGATGTTACTCCCAAGTTCGTTACAACCCAGCCCGAGATGGCTTGGATGCTTTTGGATGACGTGTATACACCTGCACTGAGCCGTTTTATTCGTCAGGAAAAAGGGCAACACCAAGAAGAGCAGATCATGCAGGCTCTTAATGAGTCCTTCAAAGCTCAGCATGGTCTTCACCATGGCTTCTTTAGAACCTATCATGGCAGTAGCGACACTGAAATGTTTGAAGCGTTAGATCCGGTGCTCATGAGCTTATGGAAGGGTTATCGGGCGGTCATGCTGTTTTCTGGTATTGATATCAATGAACTTGAATAAGACAATGCAAGAAATAGCGTCTTATCAAACAGTCTTTAACGGGCTCTCTTATGTCCATTATTGATATTGATGAGCCAAAATGCCCGCCTTCTAATACTCTCCTGTTCCAGTGGTGGGTCAACGACGTTCGTCCTAGTCCTGATTATCAAGATAAGATCGATCTCACTGGTAAAGTTTCATTGGAAGGCTATACGCTCTATTACCAAAAAAGAGAAAACGGTAGCATCGTGTTTGAAGTGCCTGTCTTACGGTTTGTTTATCATTCTGATGAATCGAGGTGGGTGGTGTCTTCGTTTGATACGCTCGGGAACTGGGTTAAGATATCAGCGGCAAAGAGTTTGGCGTCTTTGTTTATCCGATTGCCCGTCAAAAAAGCACTCGAACAACTTAACCTGACCCTAAAGCCAGTTAAACACATTGAGGTGACCTTATGGACAGGAAAAAATACCTTTATTTCGGGGTATGTTGATACACCTTTCGACCAAGGCGCTCTATGGCGAATCTATTTGGAGAAAAACTCAAAAAATAAATACCTTCAGATAGCTAAAGGCGATTTCAAAAAAGCGAACATTAATGTGGTTTATGAGTCGATGCTAGGCAGGCGCTAGAGCTTGTCAATACGCACAGGAGCCTTAAGTGAATTAGGTGATACGCTATCGAGGTACGAATTCAACGCATTGAGTGTTAAGATAATGACATGAAAAAAACAACGCCCACTCCACATGACGCGCTTTTTAAGCAGTTTATGACGCATCCAGAAACCGCTAAGGACTTACTGGATATTCACCTGCCAGCTGAGCTGCGTGACATCTGTGATTTGACGACACTAAAACTCGAATCCGGCAGCTTTATTGAAGAAAGCCTGCGTCCCTACTATTCGGATGTGCTCTATTCTCTCAAAACCTTTCAAGGAGAAGGGTACGTCTACGCGTTAATCGAACACCAAAGTCGGCCAGATAAACACATGGCGTTCAGGCTGATGAGATATGCTATTGCTGCCATGCAACAACACATGGATGCTGGTCATGAGCACTTGCCTTTGGTGATACCACTGCAGTTTTACCATGGCAAAATATCGCCTTATCCCTATGCCATGAATTGGTTAAAAGGTTTTGCTAATCCAGACCAGGCTAAAGCGCTTTATACTCAAGATTTTCCATTGGTCGATGTCACGGTCATATCCGACGATGAGATAATGCAGCATCGCCGTATCGCGTTACTTGAGCTGGTACAAAAGCACGCGAGACATCGAGATATCATGGATTTCCTTGAGCCTCTGGTCACATTGCTCTTAACCGATTACACTACAGACAAGCAAGTACAGTCATTGATGAGCTATTTACTCCAAGTGGGTGAAACGAACAACCTAGAGGCGTTGATCACGTCGCTGGCTTCATCAGTACCGAAACACGAGGACACACTTATGACGATTGCAGAACAATTACGCCAACAAGGCGAACAACGTGGCCGTCAAGAGGGCCGCCAAGAGGGCCGCCAAGAGGGTATTCAGCTAGGCGAGGCTAAAGCGCTCAAAGAGATGGCGCGTAAGATGATGCTTAATGGGATGAACCAACAAGCCATTATCGACGTCACTGGGTTGAGCAAAGACGAACTCGCCCAACTTTCTCACTAGTCTAGAGAGATAACGTATCAGCCTTGCCCGTTTAACGGTAAGGCTAACTTCCGTTTCACTCAGCCCTCATTTTTGACAACACGCCCGTTCGTTTTCTCTTTGCTCCTTACCTCCCTCAAAATCAGGTACAAACGGTATTAAGCCGTTTGTAGTCCTAAGTCTTTAGTCAAACATATTTACGGAATAGCTTCCATTAGTCAAAATACTTTACTAAAATAAATGCTTTGGTCAAACATTTTGACTAATCAGCTCGGAGGTATCTCATGAGTTTTGTACCAGACTATAAACTCTCAGAACTCAGTAAAATGGCTGGGTTTGACACTGTTGACGAATTGGCTAGGTACGCATCTACAACGCGCCAGAACCTAGATAATTGGAACAAGTCCCAATCAAAACAGAGTTTTCTTCGAGTTGTGATCATGGGAGCCAAGGTTTTGAAGGCTCAAGACCTTAAGCGCCGAGCAACGATACCTAACAAATAACAAACATCCCCCTATCTAGGTGGTCACTCGTTAATCAAACACCTTCAGCAATAGGTGGTTATATTGTTTCGTCCCTCCACGAACATTGAAGTTATCCGTCCCACACCCCCTGACTTCATTCTTATCATTGGCTTTTTGTGGTGTACGTTTTGCCTTCTGCGCACGACTGCAAAGCGGGCAACCGCTCTTTTTTACCGTGGCCAGAAAGTTATTGGGTGTTGTATGGAAGGCACCGTGCTCTGGGCATAATATTTCGACAGGGGTAGAACGATTGACATACTTCATTTTCGAAAAGTCGTACCGCTCACCGTACTTTAGTTTTGCTTTTTGGATAAAGAGGTTTTCTCGATCTTGTCGCGATGGTTTTAACATAGTGTCTTGTTGTTTTTTATTAATTTAGAAACTTTGGAAATCGTGTGTCTGGAGCAGCCTATAAGCGTTTCAATTTGGCTGTAGCTTTTGCCTTCTCGAAGTAGGCCTTCTATCTTTTGGTGCAATTTGACATTAACCGGTCGACCTTTGTATTTCCCTTCTTTTTTCGCTCTTTGTACGCCCTGAGCTTGGCGTCGACGTCTATCTTCATAATCTTTTCTTGCGACAGCGGCCAGCATATCGAGCATCATGCTGTTAAGTGCTGCAAGCATCCGTTCTGTAAACTCATCGGTGGTCTTCATGAATTGATGACTTGTCGGAAGGTCTAATGCCACCACCTTTAGCCCTTTATTGGCGATGATGTTTTTCAGTTGCTCCCAATCTTTGGTATTCAACCGACTAATTCGATCGACTTGCTCAACTAGGATGATATCACCGGCTATGGCGACATCGAGCAGGCGAAATAACTCAGGACGATGTAATCGAGCGCCAGATTCATTTTCTTCAAACCAGCACGCGATTGGGAATCCCATTTTGTCTGAAAAGTCAATAAGGTCATTTTTTGCTCGTGAAGCATCTTGCTCGTCGGTCGATGCTCTTAGGTAACCATAAATTCGTATATTGCTGTTCATTGGTGCATTTTACATTGGTTTAGTTAAGTTGGTGCATTATACATCTATTTTTGCTATTTACAGCACTAAAATAGCCCAGTGCATTAAAGGTGTACCTAAAATGAACTAATGTTGTTTTGTATTTATTGTGTGATGTTTATAGTGATTTTCAGACTACGAACTTGAGTGAGTGCGTTATGATGTCAAAATGAAGGCGTCAGTTTTATTTGAGGAAAAAACTATGTTTGGTCGATTAACTATTCGAAACTTAAAAGTCGAAATTGTAGAACGTCTAAATGAACTAGCTTCTATTAATGAGCGCTCAGTGGAAGCGGAAGTTAGGTATGCGCTTGCTAAATGGACGGAACTTAATGGCTCAGAAGCTAGTGTGGATGAGTATTATCGTGGGGAAATAAGTGAGAGGTTGTCTTTTTTGATTCAACAAAAAAATGGTGCTCTTAATTTCGAATTGAAAGCCTCACATGTGGCTGAAAAATTGGGTTTTGCAAAGGGCTCTATTGTTGAACAGTGGGCTCAGGGTGAGGTTGAACCTACTTTTGAACAGCTTGATGCATTAGCTGACTACTTTTCTGCTGATCCAAAATGGTTGAAACATGGTGATGGATCTCCATTTGATAAAACTTACATTCGTATTCCAGAGAAGCCGAAAGAAGCCATCGATTGGTTACTTAAGAAGGAACGATATGATGATTTAATCAACATTGCTTTTATTCGGGATTTTTCTGGATGTATATATGTAGTGAAAATTTATGAGAATCAGCGTTCAATTGTTTATTACACTCCTTATATACTCGATGGCTCAGTTGGTAACGGTGGCTTTAACTCTTTGTGCGAGTTGTTTGTCTTTTGGGAGCAGCTTTACAAAGAATATACAAGCTCTCAAGGTTCTACCAGTTTAAGTGCTTCTAACATTATGATTAAGAGCTATATATTTGATGAATTGGATAGTCAAGAGTTGGAAAAAGGGAATATAGACCCCCTAGCTTTAATAAAAAAACAAACTGATAGTTCATGGTGGGAGGATGTCTGGGATAAAGGTGATTCTCGATTACGAGAATACTGGTCAGGGTGTCGAGAGTTGTGTATTAAAGTTAATGAACACAGAAGATAAGCAATTGTTGAATTTTGATCAAGGCTCTATGCTTTGCGATTCACAGCCTCACTAAAATCATCAATATTTCAGTGAGGCTGAGCAAAGCGTTATGGATTCAACACATCTTTCAATTTCTTACCGGCTTTAAATGTTGGGCTTTTTGACGCCGCAATTTGAAGGGATTCACCGGTCTTCGGGTTACGGCCTTCACGCGCAGCACGGTGGGTTATTTTGAACGTACCAAAATCAACCAAAGTCACGTCATCCCCATCGGCCAGTGTCGTGGTAATGCCTTCGATGATGGCTTTCAGGGCTGCATCGGCTTCTTTTTTTGTGATATCGACTTCTTCTGCGATATGATCCACTAATTCTTTACGGTTCATCTCTTTTCCTTGTTTTATGGTTGTTTTTTTTTCTTCATCCCACTTACCAGTCGCATAACGAAAGGCGAGAGGCTTATCGACAACGTCGCTAATTTCTATTTTAGACGTATTTTCAGTCGCGTGTGTGGTAGCACTGGCTTTGGCTGCGGCCAAAGAGCGCATGTACACCGTTTCGGACTTGAGCGTATTTCTTTCTTTATCCAAATAACGGATATTAAAGACCGCCATACCCCCTCCTGTTATGTAAAAGTCAAACGTGTCATTAAGAGTCGCTATTTTATATTTAGATAGCGAAGCTAGGCATTATAACCCCATTTTTGAGTCGTCTAGCCAGCCCATCACATTGTTTTATCTTGTGATATACTAAGCCTGTTGTAGTTGAATACTGACTGCACAGTATTAAGCACACGGGGTTAACCCCCCTTAAATGGCTCTCTGAAACGTGTCGCGGCTTCTTCTCTAGTAGAAAGGAGTGAAAGCATACTTAACTGCTCAGGCCTTGCGCCTGTTCATTCAACTGTTTGATTTTTAGATCAATTCAATATGGCCACTGCGTCATTATACTGCTCTTATTTCTAAGGGCTAAATTTGACTTTGCGACAGCCTGTTGCAAGCAACATAACCATACTTGATGCCCAGGTTCTGAGGGGGACCATTGCGTCAAAAGACTTAACTTAAGGAGCGATTCTTTATCTTTATCACTACCAGTCAGCGTGCAAGCTGGCGAGCCTAAATCATGCTTGAATGATTAATTCGTGAGAAATCACGTCGCCGTAAGGCGTAAACTTAAGATGTACAAAGGGCATTCATTTGAAGCACAAATGAATGCCCTTTGTCGTTTTTGACAAGTTTGATATCAATGGTGAAAGCGGGGGTGTTAGAAACAAACGTTCTTGATTTGAAAGGCTTGTGGTAGAATTTGTGTGGGCGCTCTTGGCTTATTTGCCATGAGTGACTGACTTTTATGTTTGCTTGTGGCAGATAAACAAAAGCCCCGTTATCCGGTTACTGTTAGCGCAGTAACTTTCATTTAACGAGGCCTAAGTGATGCATTTCAAACTCATTGTAGAGCCTCTTTACTGTGGAGGCAACAAAAATGCCGAAAAATAAAACAGCACTCGCGGGGCTGATTGTCCTGTGTTTCACGTTCTTGTGTAGCTTATGGTTAGTTCGAGACTCACTCTGTGAGGTTCGCTACCAGGATGGTGGCACAAGTTTTCTGGCTCAATTTGTTGTCTACGAAACAGCAGTAAGGTAGAGCTGGACAGGAGGGGGTAAAACCCCTCCTGATTCAGTTTTGTGAAGCATGGCCTAAGAGCGCCCTTATTTACCAAACGGATAAATATATCTTAACGTGATCTCTGGGCGAAAATGTCCAAGGTAAGGAATCTGAATGATTCCTTACCTGAACAATCGCAACTTCACTCTCGTCAGAATAAGTCCCTGACTGACCTAACTTCTGCTCTACAATCTAAACACGGGTGTTTGTTGAACACTTTCATGC
>NZ_CAWQUW010000039.1:0-11281 GCF_963898195.1 Vibrio sp. L3-7
GAAATATTGTTTACTGAGTTGATAACTCATACGCGCGGTAATCAGTCTAAGGCTGCTAGGGTTTTAGGGATTAACAGAGGTAATTTCACCAAAAAGTTAAATCAGATCACAACTCGTGAATTTGGATCGGATGAGAGCTTATAAGTATGTATCAGCCTATTGGTACACTGACGAGGGTGCAGAGATTAACCACCCCCATTACCTCTCAAGAAATCAATGGCTGTTGCTCTAATTCTTGCTTCAAGAATCACTGGCGGTAATATACTCCAATTGCAAAGTAACCATCATTGGGCTCTTTTAGAAGTCAACGAATATACCCGCTAGTGTCGCGATAAGTTTTATAACTGGCGCTTTTACTTCAATTTGAAAACAATTATCGGCATTTTTAGGTGATTTCGATCTATTTAGTACCATGAGCATAAACTCAACCTACGAAGGTTTTAGACAGGTCATGCCCAAACTTTGTGGATAACTGCTTTAATTTGTTATAAAAAATAATGTTAGGTTGGAATTTAACGAAGCAAGCAAAACGGAAGGCCAAATTAACCATGGAAAAGATAATTCACTACGATATTCAAAAGGTTAAAGTTAGAAGCGATAAAGAAAGCACTCGACTGACCAGCCAATGGGATCAGGTTCTACAAATCTGTCGTGACAAACCACTCGGAGAGATCGCGAGAGCAAGATTAGCGTTTAACCTTGTCGATTACATCACAAGTGAAGATCTACCTTTTCGCTTATTCATCACCCGCGCACCACAAGCTATGGCCACCATAGGCGAGGAAACACGAGTGTATAAAGAGCATCGAGTTATCAATGGTAAACAAAGCGGAATGATTTACGCTAAAAGCGAACAAATGTTACCAAGAGAAATCCACTATACGAATGAGTTTGTGGCAACTCGCTACGTTGCTGGGACAAAAACACCACTCTCTGCCACCTCCCTCGTTGATTGCCTCAAGGCTGGAGATGTCATAACATCACTCGATGGCCTCTTGTTTTTAGGCTGTAAACGAATAGCCAGTGATATAGCACGTCTTAAAAAAATCGAACCCACCATGAACATCGAAATGAAACGTATCGAAGTATCAGACAACTTCACAGGCACAACAAGAAAGATGGCAAGTTACGAATGAATAACGAGGCGTAAACGATTGCCGCATGCTTTAACATGACAGATATAACTGAAACTAATCTTCGGACAATTCCGAGTTATGAATCATAGAACACTCTGACCTTTCGAATTACTTCTAATATTATAATCATTCAGCTAGCCTACATCTGGCTGACCAATTCCTCTCATACACTACATATTGAAGTACTATGATTAAAGATAGTTAAGCATGCGTTGATAGACCTTGAACTAGGCCGCCTACGAGCACTAAGTCCAACGATAATGTGACACTCTCTTTCTTTCGAATATTTCGAATATTGACTTTTTTTCGAATATTTCGGATAATGTCATGGTGAGAAGATTTGTATACCATGACATCAGAAACTAAAAACTAGAGAGAAACACGATGAATACTGCTACAAAATTGCCAAGCGCTGAAGAAATGGCACTGGCTAAGCTTGGTAGCCAAGAGTTGTCAGCCGTTATAGAAATTAATGGTGAAGCTCAAAGGATTAACGTTGTCGATAAGTCTGGTAAGACTCACGAAGTAACTATTCCAGCAAGCGCATTAAATATGATGATCGAGATGCTTACTCAATTAGGTCAAGGCAACTCTGTTAGCATCACACCTATTCATGCGGAACTCACAACGCAAGAAGGTGCTGAGATGCTAAACATGTCTCGTCCTACTTTCATTAAGCTTCTTGATTCAGGTGATATTCCGTTTAGCCGTACTGGCAACCGTAGAAAGGTAGCTTATACTGATCTTATGGAGTACAAGAACTGCCTAGAAGAGAACAGACTAGCTGCTCTTGCTGAACTATCTGCATTAGACCAAGAAATGGATATGGGATATTAATGGCGTCATATACGGTAATTCTAGACGCATGTGTAATGTACCCAGCTCCACTCCGAAGCTACCTAATGTACTTGGCCAATACTGGCCTGTTTAGAGCGCGATGGACAGAACAGATACATGATGAATGGACTCGAAATCTACTGAAAAATAGGCCAGAGCTAAATGCAGAACAACTGCAAAGAACTCGACAGTTAATGAACGCAAATGTTCCAGACTGCTTGATTGAAGGGTATGAGTCTTTAATTGATGGCCTTACTTTACCCGATGTTGATGATAGACATGTTGTAGCTGCCGCCATTAAAGGTCAGGCTGAGTCTATCATTACGTTCAACCTAAAAGACTTTCCTTCTTGCGAACTCGAGCCTTTAGGTCTAACAGCAATACATCCAGACGAGTTCCTGTGCGATATGTTCGAATTGGACAGTAGCGCATGCGTTAAGGCTGCTCAGCAACAAAGAGCTTCATTAAAAAGGCCACCAATGAGCCAAGATGAGTTCTTAGCTTGCTTACAAAAGCAGAGACTCCCAAGCTTCATCTCACACTTAAAGAGCTTCAAATTGATGCTTTAACTTTGAATTAGTAGATTTTAAACTAGGCCGCTGATTGCGGCCTTTTTGTATACACTCATTCGCGTCTGAAATGTGTTTACTATTTAGCTGTACTCTCCCCGATATTTAAGAGAGCATCATTCGATGTTCTCTTATCTTTTTAACACTTTTGGCATATAAGAAAAAGTACGGTGATTTCAGTAGCGTGATCTGCTACTGAGTAATTACGTTAACGCAGAAAAGGGCACTTTCGAGTTAGAAAGTGCCATAGGTAAAAATTCAGCCTGTGAAGGTTTTGTCGAGTAGACGACACTTGTTACCAAGTGTCGCCCCTCTAAGAACCGTACGTGCAACTTTCACTGCATACGGCTCAAGCCTCCACTAAGGCATCATTGATACCCAGCAACTTATAAAGCAGTCGAAGCAGGTTCGTTCCAAGAGTTACGAGCTAGCCTTTTGGGTTTTCTCTTCGCCAAGTATTCTTGGTATTGAGGGTCAAAAGGGGTCGCAGCACTCCTAATTTTCACGTGTCTTTCGATAGGCACTTTCGCTATTTGGAACAGATTGAAGTGACAGTCCATGTTCATGATTTTCTGCCAACCGTGAAATTGCCACTGGCCTTTACGATTGAGGAAGTACTTATGAACAACCCAGTCTTTGGACTTGGTTGGATGACGTCTAACTGCCCAGTGCCATAGCGCTTGGAATAGTTTGTGGCCGACATACCCGAATATTTGTTTAGCAACACAGTGGCGATAGTAATTCGCCCATCCCCTGAGTTTCGGATTTATCAACTTGATAAGATCGTTAACAGGGATGGTTGCGTGCTTTTTAATGAGTTCTCGTAGATTTCTCAAGAATAACAACGTGTTGGATTTGCTCGGCTTGATGAGCAATTTCCCTTTGTACTTCCTGTGATTGAAGCCTAGAAAGTCAAAGCCATCATCAATATGAGTGATCTTCGTTTTCTCTTCGGAGAGGGCTAACCCTCTTTCTGCCAAAAAGCCAGCAATCAACGGTTTGATGTCGTTCACTAGCACTTCCTTTGAAGAGCAAGTAACCACGAAATCATCCGCGTAACCGATAAAGTTGGCTCTAGCCCCCTTTTTCAGGGCTGTAGATTTTATTTGTTGCTCTATTGCCGCGAGAGTCATTAGCATCAAGGTTGGAGAGATTATTCCACCTTGAGGTGTACCCTCATCGGTATCATAGAACAGACCCTTATCCACATAGCCAGACTTTAACCATTGTTCTAACATACGTTTATCTACCGTGATATTGTCCATAAGCCATTGATGCCCGATTTTGTCGAAGCAAGCCTTAATATCTCCCTCAAGAACCCATTTCGCTGATCGCTTTAGAGCCAAACATTTGAAACACTGACTGACGGCGTCAGCCGTGCTGCGATTTGTCCTAAACCCATAGCTATTGAGGTCGGCAAGCGTTTCGGACACTGGTTCTAATGCTAGAAGGTGGAGGGCTTGTTGCGCTCTATCAATCATGCATGGAATACCCAATGGCCTGAGCTTACCGTTCTTTTTGGGAATGTAGATACGTTTGAGTGGTTTTGCAGAGTAAGCCTTGCGGCTCAGTTGATTGACTGCTTTCATACGGCGTACATCTGTGTTCCAGGTGACACCGTCTATTCCAGACGTTTTACTGCCTTTATTCTGAGAGACTCGCTTAACCGCAAGAAGCTTGGCTGAGCGAGAATGAGTCAAGAGCCACTGTAAGGACTTCACCTTACTGTATTTCTTTTCTCTAGTTGCTTTTGCGATACGCATTTGAAGCTTCAATACGTGTGCTTCAACGGATTTCCAGTCGATGGACTGCCATTGAGCGCCGTCAGAAGATGCACTAATCTCTTTCGAGATCACCATTTGCTTTTCTCCTTGAATTAAGTTCTTCAAATTCTCTCGCAATGGGAGACCAGTCGGAAGTGGGCTCACTTTCGTGATCAGACATAGGTCTGTATCTGCATCATTACAATGTAGCTTTCGCTTTTTCCGACCTCCTATACCTGCATCACTATCGGCCACAAAGGCTTTCCCAAAGGGAATGATACAGGCTTACCCTGTTCCGTATGTTACGTAAAATGTCAGCTTAGATGCCCACTATAGTGCGGAGAGTACGGCGATCACGAAAAAGTACTGTCCAACCTCTTTCCAACTCTCGTTGCCTTTTGGCCACAGCGTATTAACCACTTCCGCTGCTTCAACGTATAACGCACCTGTCGGGTGGACGACACTTGTTACCAAGTGCCGTCTCCCTAAGAACCGTACGTGCAACTTTCACTGCATACGGCTCAAGCCTCCGCAAAGGCATCGTTTGATACCCAGCAACTTATAAAGCAGTTAAAACAGGATCGTTCCAAGAGTTGCGAGCTTTCCTTTTGAATTTTCTCTTCGCCAAGTATTCTTGGTGCTGAGGGTCAAATGGCGTTGCGGCACTTCGGATTTTCACATGTCTTTCTATTGATACTTTGGCTATTTGAAATAGATTGAACTGACAATCCATATTCATTATCTTCTGCCAACCGTGAAATTGCCATTGGCCTTTTCGGTTGATGAAGTACTTATGGGTGACCCAACTTTTTGATTTAGTTGGGTGACGCCTAATAGCCCAGAGCCATAATGCTTGGAATAGTTGGTGTCCAACGTATCCGAAAACTCGTTTAGCAACACAGTGGCGATAGTAATTCGCCCATCCCCGTATTTTGGGGTTTATCATTTTGATAAGGTTATTTACGGGGATCGTTGCGTGAGTTTTGATGAGTCTACGCAAGTTACTTAAGAATGACAGTACATTGGTTTTACTCGGTTTTATGAGTAGCTTTCCTTTGTATTTTCTGTGGTTAAACCCTAGAAAATCGAATCCATCATCAATATGAGTTGTGCGTGTTTTTTCATCGGAAAGTGTTAGACCTCTTTCTAGTAGAAATTCAGTAATCAATGGCTTTATGTCGTTCTCTAATACATCCTTTGATGTACAAGTGACAACAAAATCATCAGCGTATCCAATAAAGTTGGCTCTTGCTTTTTTCTTAAGAGCCAAGGACTTTATTTGTTGTTCAAGCCCTGCGAGAGTGATTAGCATTAATGTTGGAGAAATTATGCCACCTTGTGGCGTGCCTTCTTCCGTACGATAAAACAACCCTTTATCTACAAAACCAGACTTCAACCATTGTTCCAACATACGCTTGTCTACAGCGATGTTATCAAGAAGCCATTGGTGCCCGATTTTATCAAAACAGGATTTAATATCTCCTTCAAGAACCCATTTAGCTGCCTTCTTTTGAGCCAAGCATAAGAAAGACTGCGCTATTGCATCAGTAGTGCTTCGGTTTGGTCTGAAGCCGTAACTATTTGGGTCTGAAATTGTTTCCGAGATAGGCTCCAAAGCAAGGAGGTGGAGTGCTTGTTGCGCTCTATCTGCCATACAAGGAATACCAAGTGGTCGAAGCTTACCGTTCTTTTTAGGGATGTAGATACGCTTGAGTGGTTTAGCTTGATAAGCTTTTCGACTCAATTGATTCACTGCATTCATGCGACGTGCATCTGTATTCCAGAGCACGCCATCTATTCCAGGCGTTTTACTACCTTTGTTTTGAGATACTCGCTTAACAGCAAGAAGTTTTGCTGAACGAGAATGGGTTAGTATCCACTGTAAGGCTTTTGCTTTACCGTGATTACCTTCTCTAGTTGCCTTTGCGATACGCATTTGGAGCTTTAAGACATGCGCCTCCACAGCCTTCCAGTTAATGGATTGCCATTGTGCACTGTCAGAAGATGCACTAATCTCGTTCGAAATCATCATTTGCTTTTCTTCCTTAATAAAGTTCTTCAAACTCTCTCGCAACGGGAGACCAGTTGGAAGTGGGCTCACTTTCGTGATCAGGCATGTGCCTGTATCTGCATCATTACAATCCAGCTTTCGCTTTCTCCAACCTCCTTTACCTGCATCACTATCGGCCACATAGGCTTTCCCAGAGGGAGTGATACAGGCTTACCATGTTCCGTATGTCTCGTAATGTCAGGGTAGATGCCCACTATAATGCGGAGAGCATTTCGATCACGAAAGAATACACACAAACTTCTTTCCTACTCTCGTTGCTTATTTAGCTACAGCGTCTAAACCACTTCCGCTGCTTGTGAAATTACGCATCTGACGTGGATTCACTTCTGTTCATCATACTGACTCCCTAGCACTTACCCGATTTATGTGGTTATCAGGAGGAGCTTCCTCTCGCGATTCAGTTCCCGTCCATCAGATAGACTTTGTTACATTGTCAGGCTCGCTTCTTTATTCAGAGCCGTAGGATCATTTGGTGATACAAATGGTTCGCTCTTTTCGTGGCGAACAACGATTCATACGACTTCATGTCGCACTGAATGGATTCACATACGTTCATCATACTGACTACCTAGCACTTACCCGAATTGTGGTTTTCAGGAGGAACGTCCTCTCACGATTCTTTTCCCACTCAGCCCAACGGCCAAGTTTCGTTACATTGTCCGAGCCGCTGCTTTATTCAGGCTCGTAGGTTCATCTGGTGATACAGACGGTTCACTCATAAAGCGGTGAACAACGCTTCATACGACCTCAGGTCGCACGGACAAAACCTTGTTAGAGTAGCCACTTAAATTAGAAAACTACGGATAAGTTTTAGTACTGCAAAATGCTGTATTACACTCTTTGCTGAGGTGCTAACCGTCAACGAAAACAAACAGAAGTAAGCACTGAGTGCTACGCAGTTAAGATGACGTTATTGCTTGTTGATATGGCAATTAAGCATAAGTATTAGCCCTCCATAAACTGTCTACTACCCGTCATCTAGCAATTTCAATCAGGCATAATAAAATCTTCTTGGGTATTATCATTTCTAAGATTTTTAAGTTGGAGTATAAAAAGCAGTGAGCGTGATTAAACATCATGAACGACAAATAAAAAAAGTGTGCGATTTTATAGATGGTAACCTAGATGGCGAGTTCTCACTTGAGCAGCTAAGTTCTGTAGCTGCCAGTTCAAAGTACCACTTTCATCGTATCTTTAAAGCGTTTATGGGGATTAGCGCTATGCAATATGTGTTGTTGGCACGAATGAAACGCGCTTCTTTCAGGTTAGCATTCGAGTCAGAGTACAGTGTTACTGATATTGCCTTTGAAGCTCACTTCACAAGCCTAGAAGCCTTTAGCCGTGCTTTTTCTAGGATATTTGGACAATCACCTTCCCAATTTAGAAATCAGCCTGAGTGGCGTACTTGGCACTCAAAGTATGAATATCATCCACCGATAACAGGAGAAAGTGTAAAGGACGTTCAAGTCGTAGACTTCGAAAAAAGAGAAGTTGCATTAATTGAACATAAAGGTAGCCCAAGACTGGTATACGAGACAGTAGCCAAGTTCATAAATTGGCGAAAATCAACAGGTTTATCTCCAATAAATACCAGCGAAACATTTGGTATTCCTCACTCTGACCCAAACGATACGCCTGATGATGAGTTTCAGTTTGATATCTGTGGCTTGCACGGAGGAGAGGTTCTAGCAAACGCCTATGGAATAAAATCTGGAACAATACCAAGTGGCAGATGCGCCATGGCTGTCCATGAAGGAAGCCATGATAGTATTAGTAACACCGTGTATCACTTGTACCATAAATGGCTGCCAGATAGTGGCGAAGAATTAAGAGACTCCCCTTGTTTCTTCCGTTACTTAAACTTTGCTCATGAAGTTAATGAGTGTGGGTTGTTAACAGAGATCTACCTACCAATTAAATAGTAAATGCAATTATGGTAAATCAACCACCTACGCACAACGAGCGTTACGTAAAATCTACACTCAATTAAGGAAGAGTCATATTACCATCTAAATAGACTAAACCGTCTTTTAAGCCCTTAAATTCATGTTGACTGTCCCAAAATAGCTCAAAACGAAAGAACGGCTCATCGCCGAATATAAAGAGCTAAGTGTATCCACAATAGCAAAGCCTAGGAGAAATTTTATGCAAACCAAGATAATACAAGATGGCGGTGAACCATTTAAAGTTTTGGTACACGAGTCTGGTGAACAAAACAGTCCAGTTATACTGTTTTCTGTCGGCGCAGGTGGAATGCCTGAACGATATTCAACTCTTTTGGATACACTAAAAAAATCAGGGTGTACAATAATTGCTCCATGTTTTGAGATGCTTACAAATCATTTTCCTAATAAAATTGAATTATCTCTTAGAGCAAGACGACTGTCCCTCTCTCTAAAAGCATGTACACAACCTAATTCAAAAGTGATAGGAATAGGGCACTCGATTGGTGCTGCTACACTTATCGCTTTAGCTGGCGCAGAGATGCAAACGAGATCAAGAGAAATAGTTGATATTTTACCGGACAACAGACTCGTGTCTTTGGTAATTTTGGCTGCGCCAACTAAGTTTTTTTATGCTCCAGGTTCGCTTGACACAGTTAATATTCCCATTTTTGCGTGGGTTGGCTCAGAAGATGAGATTACACCGAGCGCCCAAACGGAATGGTTGGCTCAAACCATTCCTAATCCGCAAATGGTGGAAATGAGAGTTATTGAAGGTGGCGATCATTTCTCATTTATGGATCAAGTACCACCACATATCGCCGAGCCTCAGATCGATAAGAATAAATTTTTGCAGGAATATTCTGAAGAAATTAGTAAGTTTGCTTTAAGTCAAAAATATGTTTTGGATTAATCACCGTGAAAATACGGCTAACAACGTTTAAGACGGATTCGTAATTTCGACATAATATTTAAACCAAATTCTAAATTCAGTGTTCATTATTCCTATTATGACAAATGTGCGATTTTGCTATCCCAAACAACCCTCAGACCGCCTAAAACGCTCTAAGCGGATATTTGGAACGCTTTCAGTGCGATTTTCAGGGCAAAAATCAGCAAATTCATTTGAGCTAAGAACAACACTATGACGGCCACTTTTCGGACTTTGTGAGTTTTGGGTGTCAGATTAGTTATATGTGGTCAAAACCCACCCGACCGAGAACGTAGGCTTTTTGGCGAAACTAAAAATGGGGCAGAGGCGTGTTACAAACTTTAAGCTCCCCCGTAATGACAAACTTCAGTAGATAGTTAGATTTCGGATAATCACTACTAACTGAGTTTGAAAGGTTTACATTGCGTACCTTGATGATACCTGAGCTTCCAACAAGTGCCCGTAAATGTCCAAATTGAACAGCGTTTGGCATAGTCACTAACTTCTCCAGATTCACTTACAAGAGCAGACTCATACTTTAAAAGCTGTATAGAAGGCTCAAGTTGAATACATTCATACTTTTGAGAATGAACGCGGATATCTGAAGGCTCTTCCAAATCCATCATTTGAATAATGGATGTAAAGTCGTAGCTATCTCCTGACTTACCAACTTCAGTAAAACTAGGGTGTATTAAACGATCAAGGTCAGCTTTGTTCTGACGAGTTTGGTATTGATGGAGTTCTATTTCTTGTTCGATCAAAATGTCCATTTTACCTCCTAAACTGATATGGCATATAAGGCCTTTTATAATCCATTTAAACCACTTGCAACGTCGTCGCCCCACGCAAACCAATTAAGTTGCCAAACGGATCTTCGATTTGACACATAAAAAGCCCATTTTCAATTGCCATTGGGCCTCTATACAGTTTTGCACCAAGTTCTTCAAAATGATCCAGTGCTTTATCCAAGTTGTTTACCGACCAATATAAAACTGTCCCGCATTTACCCGAGCCTACTTTTTCGTCTGCTTGCACTATCTCAAGAGAAAAACCGTTTAAATTGAGCACGGTAAAGTCGAAACTAGGATGATAAACAGATTCAGCTGTAGGAAAGGCTTTTTGATACCACTCGATGCCTAATGCGACATTTTGAACATGAATAAGAATCGCTGTTGGAATCATAGTCTCCCTCCTACTACTTAACAGTCACTAGTATGGTGTGCCGTTCTTTCTAGAGGGAGTCCATTCACCAGAACTTTCAACAACCCATTTGAAATCATCATCTGGATAATGGGCTTCGTCTTTTGCAACTCGGCTCCCTATAACTATAAATTTACTTTGTTCGCTACTGCGGTTTATTAAATGATGACCATTTTCGACCCTAGCAGGGAAGCCAATACACATTCCTGCAAACAATGTCTGCTCACCGTCATCACTGACTAAACATAGCTCACCACCGAGTACATAAAGAAACTCATCTGACCTTGTGTGCCAATGGCGAAGAGCCGACTGCGCATTCGGTTCTAATACTTCCAGATTCACACCGAACTGAGTGAGCCCAAAAGAATCACCTAAACTTCTGCATTCAGATTGACCAAGGCGAGATTTAAATGGCTCTGGAAATGGGTTAAACGTATCACCTTTTATGCTTAACGCTTGTTTCGCTTTCGTCATTAATTGCCCCTATGCATAACGCTTTTCAGTCGGGATATAGTCATTTGCTTCTGGCCATCTTGCTCAACCTTTTTAAGCAACTCAAGCCATATATGGTGGTTATGTGATTTTTGTACGCACACTCGTTATGGGTTACGAAAAAAACACCTGCACTCTAGGGTTGTTAGTTAGCATATGTATTACAAAATTAACTCACCATTAATTAGTCAGTCATCGGTCGTGACACACTTTGGGGCAAAGATGACTCAGCAAAGACCTTGCTGAATCGAAGGTGGACAAAAGTGTTTCAGCCTGAACGGGTTAAAACGAATATGAGCTATATGAATAATGCCTCAAAAGATTGATCTCTTTTAATTG
>NZ_CAWQUW010000040.1:0-11167 GCF_963898195.1 Vibrio sp. L3-7
CTCTTCAATTTAAGATTTTGTGACTCAACGAATACTGACTTCAAAACTAATATTCATTCGAAAATGAACATGTAATTCTAAAGCTATTACCATTCCAACAGAATGGTAATGAATTGACTGTGCCAAAATTAAGTAAACTTAACTTTGTATTGGTCACTCAGTTCATTGAAATCAAGTTTGTTACCGAAGTAACTGTTACTACCTAAGTAATAACGTTTTGATATTCATCAACGAGTGCCCACACAGATTGATAGGTTTAAATTGTTAAAGAGCTTCTCTTCGTTGTGACTTACATCACTTCGGAAGAGGCGGCCATTCTAGCTAATTAATCCTCGGTGTCAAACACTTATTTGGAATTAATTTCTACTTTTAAAAAGTAGATGCGAATAATCGCTTTTAGCTAGTTGCCTTACTAACATTCTTCGCTGAAGCCTTGTGGCGTCTACCGTGTCAGTGAGGCGGCATTATAGAGATGCTGCGTTTATTGGCAAGCAATAAATACGTTTTTTATTGAAAAAATGGGTTAAGCGAAGATATTTCAACCAAGAGCTTATTTATACCTATTTCACCCCAGCTTTTAAACAAAATACCCACAAACACCTGTGGATAACTACTCGTTATTATCAAAAAAGTAAGATAATCGAGCCCTTGGGTTTAAATACTCTCTCACTTGTTCAGGTAGTTTGCTTGGATGGACTGCATTAACGATTTTTATCTCTTTAGTAAGCAGGTCAATAATCGGAGCTTGAGTTCTTGGCACACTAGGATCATAAATCAATACATTCGGATAAAGCATATGTTTCGCATTAACTGAAATTACGATCCCAATAGAATCATTAGAAAGCTGAACTACAGTTCCTGGAGGGTACACTCCCATAAACTTTACCAGCAAACTCAAATTGTCCTGACTATATAGATGTTTGCAATTCTTATATAAGTGGGACAGTGCTAGATAAGGGATCTTCTGTTGAGGTTGCCCTTTACCATGGCAAAGGTTATCGAATGCATTGGCCACTGCGACTATCTTAGCAAACTCATCAATGTCATCTTCTGTTAAGCCTTCTGGATAACCTGAACCATCATTCATTTCATGATGTTGCGCTATCACCTTCTTAGCACTTTCGGGGAAGTCGTCAATTCCTGCAGCTATATCTACTCCATACTTAGTATGAAGCTTTAAGTAGTTTTCTTCAGGAACCGTTAGCGCCGTCTGCTTTCTTAGTATTGCTACTGGTATTTTGATTTTTCCAATATCATGAAACAACGCAGCAAAAGAAAGGTCTTTCAATTGTTGTGTATTGTAACCTTTAGCTTTACCTATCATCAGGGCAACAACTGAAACGTTTAATGTGTGAAAGTAAAGATCTTCAAAATCAGCTTTGCCGTTCATTAAATGTAAGGTGACGTTGTCGTCGCTTAATAGTGTTTCGACAATATCATCAACAAGAGACTTAACTTCCCCTACCGCGTCTAAAGGCCTATTACGAATCTTTGTCATGATAGAACGCATTCGAGCAAGAGAGCGTTCAAACTCTTTCTCACAATGACTGACCTTACGTCGATAAGAGCTTAGCGTCTCGATACGTTCATGCTTATCTTTCCACATCCTTTCTGTTTCAAGACGAACTTGTAGATCACTATCGCTTTCCAACTCCCCTTCATGATTTGGAGGTAATGGCGATGTATCGCTTTGATTAAGGTTTATGTAGACGTGTTTAATCCCAAGATGCCGGATTACCTTTACTTGATCGTCATCTTTGATTTTAAAACTGTTAAACAAAAATGGGTGTTCATTCCATTTTCCAGGGAGTCGTATATGTAAACCGGGCTGAATGCGGTCTACGGTAATCTTTATGCTGCCCATTTCTATATAATATTGATTAATAATCTCTATTTATAATTCTAATAAAACCGAGCAGCAATTTCACTATCCAATTTCACAGGTTTAACTTAAAGAATCACAGTGTACCATCCAACGTATACCGAACTTGTCTTCTACTTTACCAAACCTAGCTCCCCAAAAAGTATCAGCTAACGGTGTCATAATACGCCCACCCTGCTTTAGCTTTTCAAAGATCTGCTCTTGCGTCGCGGTATCCTCAGTAACAAGAGAGAGTGCAAGATTGTTTCCTTCTAATTCTTTGGCTTTGACGCCATCTGACATCATAAGCTTCATACCGAATGCTTCAAACTCTGCGTGCATAACCCAATCAGGCTGAGCACCCTCTATTACCTGTGGTGCGTCACTAAACAGTTGTTTCGATAAAACCACACCACCAAAACATTTGTGATAAAACTCCAACGCTTCATTACAACGACCATCAAAAAATAAGTAAGGGGTTACTGTCAGCATATCTCTCTCCTTTATGACTTATCTTAAACATAGACAATAGAAGTAAAAATTAAAGGTAACAGTTTGATTTTAGGTAATTAGTTTAATAACAGATCAAATTACGTTGGAAAATGATGACATTAGGGAATAAAGCATCAAGACCTGACTGGTACAGAGAAGAAAACGAACATCTTTCAGTTGGTCACATTTATGAGCAATGGCTCAACTACCAAAAGTAATTTCGATGCTGTAGATACAACAAAGCCCCGACTTGAGTCGAGGCTTTGTCATTTAAATATGGTACCGGTAGGCGACTGACTGGGCTTGCATCCAAGCCGACACGCTGGATTAGGAATTCACAAACGCCCAAAACGACGAAAGGTCGCTATAAAAGCGACCTTTCTATGTTTGGTACCGGTAGGCGGACTTGAACCGCCACGCCCGAAGGCAACGGATTTTGAATCCGTCGTGTATACCAATTTCACCATACCGGCATTATCTTGGGGCATTGCCCTTTCGATGTCTGGCATTATACGTATGCGAACTGATGTGGCAAGTATAAAAACTTGAATTCATGTGTGTTTGCCGATAATTTCACCACTAAGTCATAAGCTGTGCGTCATGTCTCTTTTCACGCCAAGCCTTAGACTATATTCTGACGCCTAAATTTTTGAAGAAGTAATCACACAATGACATCAACAAACACTCTGCCACCAGCAGGAGTAATGCGCCGATTTGGTGCCTTATTCTATGACGCTCTTATCGTAATCGCTATTGAAATGATAGCTGCTGGCGTCATTGTCGCTCTACTGCACGCACTCATGGCTATTGGCATTTTTAGCCATAGCGGTTATGCAGATGTCAGTGACTTCTTAACAAACCATCCGATTTGGAGCCCTGCGTATACTTTTTACTTAGTGGTTGTTTGGGTTTACTTTTTTGTGTTCTTTTGGACCAGAGCAGGACAAACGCTGGGGATGAGAGCTTGGAAGCTTCGCGTTCAAAACAAAGATGGTTCAACGATCACAGTAACTCAGGCGCTAATACGCTTAGGCACTTCAGGTTTTGGACTGGCAAACCTATGCGTTCCATTCGACCCACAAAGACGTGGCTTTCACGATATCTGGGCCAAGACAGAAGTCGTCGTGTTACCACAAGCACGATAACGCTATTAAGCGAGTTTCTATCAGGACAAAAAAAGGAAGGCATAATACCTTCCTTTTTTATTTACAGCTTTCGCCTCAAGAGCATGATGGCTATTCCGAGGAACACCACACTCGGGGCTAGTGCACCGAAGGCGGGTGGTATTTGATAAACCAAACTTACTGGACCAAAAAACTCACTCGATATATAGAAAGTAAAGCCAGCAATAACACCAGACAGAACCCTAGCTCCCATGGTCACACTACGCAGAGGGCCAAAGATAAACGACAATGCCATCAACATCATAACCGCTATTGATATAGGCTGAGTTATCTTTCTCCATAACGCCAACTCATAGCGAGATGAATCCTGCTCAGATGCCTTAAGGTAAGAAACATAATCATATAGACCACTTAGAGATAGTTCTTCTGGTTTAACCGTTACTATCGCAAGCTTATCTGGAGCTAATGATGTTTCCCAAGAGTAAGTCGGTAGGCTTTCTTTGGTGATTTGGATTTCATTTTCGAAAGACGTGATCTCGACATCATTCATCGTCCAAACATTGTCTCCAACGTAGTCGACTTCTTTTGAGTATATAGCGGTCTTCAATGCCTTGTTCTCATCAAAACGCCACATATTCATACCATACAATTTCTCATCGTCTATTTTAACAATGAAGATGAAGTCATTGGCATCACGAGCCCAAACACCGCTTTGGGTCGAGATAATATTACCACCAGCAATCGATATGGTTCTCAAATCACGAGCCATTTTCTGTGCTTGAGGAGCTCCCCATTGCCCAAGAAGTGTCACGACAATCATCAATGGAATTGCGGTTTTTAATACCGATAGGCCGATATCTAACTTAGAGAAGCCCGCGGCTTGCATAACCACCAGCTCAGAACTCGCAGCAAGCATACCGAGTCCAATCAATGCACCGAGCAAAGCGGCCATTGGGAAGAACATTTCGATATCACGAGGAACACTCAATAAAACAAAGTAAAGCGCTTGCAATAGATCGTATGTACCACGACCCACTTTTCTCAACTGCTCTACATATTTAATAATCCCAGAAAGCCCGACAAACGTCACCAAAACTAATGACGTTGTTGCGATGATGGTTCTGCCTATATATAAATCGAGAATCTTAAACACGGCTTAAGCCAACCTCTTCTTCTTGAATTTTTCTTTCAAACGCCTTACTGGCACGCTATCCATAAAGTTTGCACCAACGGCAACAAACAACAATAAAGCATTAATTGGCCACATACCGACAACAGCCGGAATGCTCCCGTCTTCAATTGAAGACTTAGTGGCGCTGATTGCTAAGAAATAGGTTAAGTAAATTAGAATTGCTGGGCCAATTTTAGCGAAACGACCTTGTCGAGGGTTTACCGCAGACAGTGGCACAACAAGCATGGTCAACAATGGAATACAAAGTACCAAAGAAATTCGCCATTGCAATTCCGCTTTCGCACTATTTTCTGGATTACCAATGAGTTCAAGCGTAGGGATGGCTTCCCAATCACGGCCTTTCTTCTCAACTTCACGTTGGCCAATCAGACCTTCGTATTCTTCAAAGTGCGTCACCATATAATCAAGACGAGTCGGTACACCTTCATGGCGAGTACCGTCGTACATAACAATAACTTGACGACCATCGCTCAGTTCTTTTACGTCACCTGACTTAGAGAACATCACACTAGGAAGTACCGAATCACGTGGACGCATCTGAGCAACGAACACATTTTCTAACTTGTTGCCGTCAATATCATCGATAAAAACAACAGAAGAACCATCAGGGGTACCTTCAAACTTACCCTTTGGTAGCAAATCAACACTGTTCTCTGCTGCAACCTCTTCATACATTTGTTCAACTTTGTCTTGTGACCAAGGAGACAACCATAGCGAATTAAATGCGGCTAAGCTTGCTGTTATCAAGGCGAGATAAAGAGCAGATTGGATAAGGAATTTGTTACCTATACCAGTGGCATTCATTACTACTATTTCACTTTCAGCGTAAAGGCGACCAAAAGTAAGCAAAATACCAATATAGATACTGAGTGGAAGCATCAATAAACCCATCGCTGGCATATTTAAGCCAACGATCGACAATATTAAACTCGCAGGGATATCACCATCAGAGGCGTCCGCTAAAACACTGATGAATTTTTGGCTGAGAAACACGAGAAAGAGAACAAAAAAGATCGCAAATTGGCTCTTGATTGTCTCGCGGATCAAATATCTAACAATAATCACGCTCAAATTACCTATACAAAACTTGTTTTTTTGATTGAATCACTATAATTTCCCGTTGAACCTTTTATTTTTTTAAATTTTTAGCTAAGTGTTAGCGTTCTTCTTTAAGGTTAGTTCCATTATAGGATCCAACAAGTAAGAACCCATTATCTAACATTTAGTTCGATTTGTCTTCAGGATGTAGGAGTACGCATGGAGTTCAGTGTAAAAAGTGGCAGCCCAGAGAAACAGCGCAGCGCATGTATCGTTGTCGGTGTATTCGAACCGCGCCGCCTTTCTCCAGTAGCCGAGCAATTAGATAAGATTAGCGATGGCTACATTAGTTCACTGCTTCGTCGCGGTGATCTAGAGGGTAAACCTGGCCAGATGCTGCTACTGCATCAAGTACCTGGTGTACTTTCAGAACGTGTTCTACTGGTAGGCTGTGGTAAAGAACGTGAACTAGGCGAGCGTCAATACAAAGAAATTATCCAAAAAACCATCAGCACACTAAACGAAACAGGTTCTATGGAAGCAGTATGTTTCCTTACAGAACTTCACGTTAAAGGTCGCGACACTTACTGGAAAGTTCGTCAAGCGGTAGAAGCGACTAAAGATGGTCTTTACACATTCGACCAATTTAAGAGCAACAAACCAGAGACTCGTCGTCCATTGCGTAAATTGGTATTCAACGTACCAACTCGTCGCGAGCTAAGCCTTGGCGAAAAAGCGATTTCTCATGGTCTTGCTATTGCTTCAGGTGTGAAAGCATCTAAAGATCTTGGCAACATGCCACCAAACATCGCAAACCCTGCTTACCTAGCTTCTCAAGCTCGTCGTTTAGCTGACGATTATGAGACAGTAAAGACTAAGATCATCGGTGAAGAAGAGATGGAAAAGCTGGGTATGACTTCATACTTAGCTGTAGGCCGTGGCTCTAAGAACGAATCTATGATGTCTATCATGGAGTACAAAGGCGCTGCTGATCCAAATGCAAAACCTATCGTTCTAGTCGGTAAAGGTCTTACTTTCGATTCAGGCGGTATCTCGCTTAAGCCTGGTGAAGGTATGGATGAGATGAAGTACGACATGTGTGGTGCTGCGTCTGTATTCGGTACAATGAAAGCATTGGCGAAACTTAACTTGCCAATCAACGTTGTTGGTATTCTAGCGGGCTGTGAAAACATGCCGGGTAGCAATGCTTACCGCCCAGGTGACATCCTAACTACAATGTCTGGCCAAACGGTTGAAGTACTCAATACAGATGCTGAAGGTCGTTTAGTTCTATGTGATGCTCTAACTTACGTTGAGCGTTTTGAACCAGATTGTGTTGTCGACGTTGCAACACTAACTGGCGCGTGTGTTATTGCTTTAGGTCACCACATCAGTGGCGTTCTATCAAACCACAACCCACTGTCTCATGAACTTGTTAATGCTTCAGAGCAAGCAAGTGACCGCGCATGGCGTCTACCTATGGCAGACGAGTACCATGAGCAGCTGAACAGTCCGTTTGCTGATATGGCAAACATCGGTGGCCGCCCTGGCGGTACTATCACCGCAGGTTGCTTCCTGTCTAAATTCACTAAGAAGTACCACTGGGCTCACATCGACAGTGCTGGTACAGCGTGGAAGTCAGGAGCAGCGAAAGGCTCGACAGGTCGTCCTGTCTCAATGCTAGTCCAATTCTTATTGAACCGCAGCGGCCAAGAGACTGAAGAGCAATCTTCAAAATAATGAAAAGGGCCTACGGGCCCTTTTTTAATAAGCGCTATTTATTAGCCCCTGTTAACTAAGTAAGATTGATATCCACGATTTTCAGTTCAAGTTTCGAGAGTAAAGTATGCAGACTGCCACATTTTACATTGTGTCTTCAGACAGCCCGCAAGCCAACGAAGATGGTTTTGCTCACTATGTGTTGTTTCTTGCTCAGCATTTTGCGAAACAAGGCGCTAAACTTTACCTTAACTGCAATGACAAAGAACATGCCGAACGTATCGCTGAAGTTTTTTGGCAGGTCGAACCCAGTGAATTTATTGCACACAACTTAGTTGGCGAAGGCCCAAAGTATTCAACCAACATCGAAATTGGCTATCAAGGCGTAAAACATAATTGGAATCGCCAACTGGTAATAAATCTGGCCGATAATAATACAACCTTTGCGAACGCCTTTGCTCAGGTGATAGACTTCGTTCCTTGCGAAGAAAAAGCTAAGCAACTCGCTCGAGAAAGGTATAAAATTTACCGTCAGGCTGGATATCAGCTACAAACTATCGAGATTCAACATCCATAGTCAAACCTCATAGTTAAAGCTATCTTTGAATTTAGATTCAAGAAGCTTCACTTATGAAGTTTGACCACGATTAACCATTCACAGTATCCGTTATAAGAGCACTATGGAAAAGACATACAACCCAACATCAATCGAACAAGCTCTGTATAAGACTTGGGAAGAGAAAGGCTACTTTAAGCCACACGGTGACACATCAAAAGAAGCATACAGCATCATGATCCCGCCACCGAACGTCACTGGCAGCCTGCACATGGGTCACGCGTTCCAAGATACGATCATGGATACGCTTATCCGTGCTCAACGTATGAAAGGAAAAAATACTCTTTGGCAAGTGGGTACTGACCACGCTGGTATCGCCACTCAAATGGTTGTTGAGCGTAAGATCGCCGCTGAAGAAGGCAAAACAAAACACGACTACGGCCGTGAAGCTTTCATCGACAAGATCTGGGAATGGAAAGCCGAATCAGGTGGCACGATCACTCAGCAACTTCGTCGTCTTGGCGCATCTGTAGACTGGGATCGTGAACGATTCACTATGGATGACGGCCTATCGGCTGCGACTCAAGAAGTGTTTGTTCGTCTATACGAAGAAGACCTAATCTACCGTGGTAAGCGTCTAGTAAACTGGGATCCTAAACTGCACACTGCAATTTCTGATCTTGAAGTTGAAAATAAAGACAAAAAAGGTTTCATGTGGCACTTCCGCTACCCATTAGCGAACGGTGTTAAAACCGCTGATGGCAAAGACTACATCGTCGTTGCGACTACACGTCCTGAAACCATGCTTGGTGATACAGGTGTTGCGGTTAACCCAGAAGATCCACGTTACAAAGATCTTATCGGTAAAGAAATTCTGCTTCCTATCGTAAACCGTCTTATCCCTATCGTAGGTGATGAGCACGCGGATATGGACAAAGGCACGGGTTGTGTGAAAATCACGCCAGCTCATGACTTTAACGATTACGAAGTGGGCAAGCGCCATAACCTACCGATGATCAACATCCTAACGTTCAACGGTGATATCCGTGATGCGGCTGAAATCTTCACAACTAACGGTGAAGAAAGCGATGTGTACTCAACAGAGCTTCCAGCTAAATACCAAGGTATGGAGCGCTTTGCTGCTCGTCGTGCAACGGTTGCGGAATTTGATGAACTAGGTCTACTTGAAGAGATCAAAGATCACGATCTAACCGTTCCTTACGGTGACCGTGGTGGTGTGGTTATCGAACCAATGCTGACTGACCAATGGTACGTGCGTACAGCGCCTCTTGCTGCGCCTGCTGTTAAAGCCGTTGAAGATGGTGAGATCCAGTTCGTTCCTAAGCAATACGAAAACATGTACTTCGCTTGGATGCGTGACGTACAAGATTGGTGTATCTCTCGTCAACTTTGGTGGGGCCACCGTATCCCAGCATGGTACGACAACGATGGTAAAGTTTACGTAGGCCGCACTGAAGAAGAAGTTCGCGAAAAGAATAACCTTTCTCCAGTGATTGTTCTTAAGCAAGACAACGATGTACTTGATACATGGTTCTCATCTGCACTTTGGACGTTCGGCACACAAGGCTGGCCTGAAGATACAGATGCACTGAAAACATTCCACCCATCCGAAGTACTAGTATCTGGTTTTGATATTATCTTCTTCTGGGTTGCTCGTATGATCATGATGACTATGCACTTCGTGAAAGACGAAGATGGCAAGGCTCAAGTACCTTTCAAAACAGTTTACATGACGGGTCTTATCCGTGATGAAAACGGCGACAAGATGTCTAAGTCGAAAGGTAACGTACTTGATCCAATCGATATGATTGACGGCATCGGTCTTGAAGAGCTGGTAGAGAAGCGTTGTGGCAACATGATGCAACCTAAACTGGCTGCTAAGATCGAAAAAGCTACGCGTAAAACTTTCGAAGATGGGATCGAACCATACGGTACTGATGCGTTACGTTTCACTCTTGCTGCTATGGCTTCAACTGGCCGTGACATCAACTGGGACATGAAGCGCCTTGAAGGTTACCGTAACTTCTGTAACAAGCTATGGAACGCAAGCCGTTACGTACTGATGAACACAGAAGAGCACGATTGTGGCATGTCACTGTCTGCTGAAGACCGTGCAAACATGGAATTCTCTCTAGCTGATAAGTGGATTGAATCTCAGTTTGAAGTTGCAGCGAAAGAGTTTAACGCTCACCTAGACAACTACCGTCTAGACATGGCGGCAAACACGCTTTACGAATTCATCTGGAACCAATTCTGTGACTGGTACCTAGAGCTAACAAAACCTGTTCTTTGGAAGGGTACTGAAGCTCAACAACAAGCAACTCGTTACACGTTGATCACGGTTCTAGAGAAGACTCTACGTCTTGCCCACCCTGTTCTTCCTTACATCACTGAATCTATCTGGCAGAGCGTCAAGCCGCTAGTAGACGGCGTTGAAGGTGAGACAATCATGACTCAAGCACTTCCTCAGTTTAATGAAGCTAACTTCAATGCTGAGATCGTTGACGACATCGAATGGGTTAAGACTTTCATCACTGCTATTCGTAACCTACGTGCGGAATACGACATTGCACCAAGCCAAGGCTTAGAAGTAATGATCAAAGTAGCCGATGAAAAAGACGCTGCTCGTATCGAAGCAAACAAGATTGTTCTAAACTCTCTAGCAAAACTTGATGTACTTAAAGTGCTTGCAGACGGTGAAGCAACGCCAGCGTGCGCAACGAAACTCGTTGGCAAATCCGAGCTAATGGTGCCAATGGCTGGCATTATCGACAAAGATGCTGAACTTGCTCGTCTAAACAAAGAAAGCGCAAAGACTCAAGGTGAGATTAAACGTATCGAAGGTAAGCTAGGTAACGAAGGTTTTGTTGCTAAAGCACCAGAAGCGGTTATCGCGAAAGAGCGTGAAAAGCTTGAAGGCTACCAAGAGACTCTTGTTAAGCTAGAAGAGCAAAAAGCGACAATCGCAGCTTTATAATCCATGCGATAGTTTTTAAGTAAGAAAAAGGGCAGATAATAATCTGCCCTTTTTATTGTTTATGTCCCGTCCTGAAATGTGTTTACACATTGAGGACGAATTATGACTACTTCAAATAATACCTACGTTAAGCGCACTCAGCGTGATTACACACTAGGCTTTAAATTACAGGTCGTCGCCGCTGTAG
>NZ_CAWQUW010000041.1:0-10678 GCF_963898195.1 Vibrio sp. L3-7
TTTGCTTGGCGACCATAGCATTGTGGACCCACCTGATTCCATGCCGAACTCAGAAGTGAAACACAATAGCGCCGATGGTAGTGTGGGGTTTCCCCATGTGAGAGTAGGACATCGCCAGGCTTTAAATATCGTTACCTGTATATACATGTAACAACATCTACAGTGTACTAATCTGTTGATGACAATTTGTTGGAGGGATGGCTGAGTGGTCGAAAGCACCGGTCTTGAAAACCGGCAACCGTTAATAGCGGTTCTAGGGTTCAAATCCCTATCCCTCCACCACCATTGAAAAGCCCGCTGAGAAATCAGCGGGCTTTTTTCTTATCTGCAATATGAAGAAATTAAAAAGAGAAGAGCACTGACGTGCTCTTCTCTTTTTGCTTACAGGAGTTTCCTTCCGATTAGTCCGTCATATGTTTACCTTCTGCCACTCGCCAGAAAGCTCTTATAAGAGGGTTATCAAGCTGCGATCGCTTACAGCACACACCTAACTCAAATGGTTTGATCGGCTCTATCTTTAAGCGGTCGACTTTATCCCTTACTGGACTATTGTTAATCACTACATCAGGAGCAATACCAACTCCACAACCTAGTGCCACCATACTTACGATTGCTTCATGACCTGATACTTGAGCATAGATGCTAGGTTTTATCTTCATCTTTTTGAACCATGCATTGGCACGTTCACGCGCTGTACCTGCTTCTGGAATAATAAAAGGTATTTCATTCCAATTTGGTTTCTCGGATTGCAGTTGCTGGCTAAAGCTACTAACACCTGATGGGATTATTACGGAAAGAGGTATATCGCTGATGGTTTCAAATTCTAACCTTGAAGGGAGAATATCCGGTTTAGCTGAAATGGCGATATCAGCTTCATCGTTTAAAATCTTGTCGATGGATTGAGCGGGGTCACCAGTAGATAGCTTAAACTCGATATAAGGATGAATAGCTCTGAATTCGGTAATGAGCTCTGGTAGGTGGCTATAGCTTGCGGTTACAGAACAGAAGATGCGGATCTCTCCTTTTAGTTCTTGTTCGCCACCCTTCAAATGAAGATTGTATTGCTGCCACTCCCCAACGATGTTTAATGCGACTGGAAGTAGATGTTTCCCTGAAGGAGTAAGGTCAACGCTTCGGTTATCTCTGATAAGCAGCTCTTGCCCTGTTTCTTCTTCAAGCTTTTGTATCTGGCGGCTAAGTGCTGAAGGACTGACGTGCATAGCCGCAGCGGTTTTGCTGAAACTTTTGCTATCACATAAATGTATAAATAATTGAAGAGATTTTATGTTCATGTTTTGTGATCGTTTCCATGTTGCATTTATTGCAATAACTAATTGTGAATATATCACTTTCAGCAATGGAGTGTCTGTTTTAGTATGAAGTCATTCGATAGAGAGATATCGACCTTACGGACTTATTTTTAAAGGAGTGCCCTAGAATGGCTAACTATTTCAATACATTAAACCTTCGTGAACAACTAGACCAATTAGGTCGTTGCCGCTTTATGGATCGTGAAGAATTCGCGACGGAAGCTGAATATCTTGAAGGTAAGAAGATCGTAATTGTTGGTTGTGGTGCTCAAGGCCTAAACCAAGGTCTAAACATGCGTGATTCTGGCTTAGACGTATCTTATGCACTACGCCAAGCTGCAATTGATGAGAAGCGTCAATCATTCAAAAATGCTGACGAGAATGGCTTCGTAGTAGGTAGCTACGAAACGCTAATCCCACAAGCTGACCTTGTGATTAACCTTACTCCTGATAAGCAGCACACCAATGTAGTTGAGACGGTAATGCCTCTAATGAAGCAAGGTGCTGCTCTTGGTTACTCTCATGGTTTCAACGTTGTTGAAGAAGGCATGCAATTACGTGACGATCTTACGGTTGTTATGGTTGCTCCTAAGTGTCCAGGTTCTGAAGTACGTGAAGAGTACAAGCGTGGCTTCGGTGTTCCAACACTGATCGCTGTTCACCCAGAAAACGACCCTAAGGGCGAAGGCTGGGATATCGCTAAAGCTTGGGCTGCTGGTACTGGTGGTCACCGTGCTGGTTGTCTAGAGTCTTCTTTCGTCGCTGAAGTTAAATCTGACCTTATGGGTGAGCAAACTATTCTTTGTGGCATGCTACAAGCGGGTTCTATCGTATCTTACGAGAAGATGATTGCTGACGGTATTGAACCAGGTTACGCAGGTAAACTTCTACAATATGGTTGGGAAACGATCACTGAAGCACTTAAGTTTGGTGGCGTGACTCACATGATGGATCGTCTATCTAACCCAGCTAAAGTTAAAGCGTTTGAGCTTTCTGAAGAACTAAAAGACCTAATGCGTCCGCTTTACAACAAGCATATGGATGACATTATCTCTGGTCACTTCTCTAGCACGATGATGGCTGACTGGGCTAACGATGACGTGAACCTACTAGGCTGGCGTGAAGAGACAGGCGAAACTGCATTCGAAAATTACCCAACTTCTGACGTAGAAATATCAGAGCAAGAGTATTTCGATAACGGTATCCTAATGGTTGCTATGGTTCGTGCCGGTGTTGAGCTAGCATTCGAAGCTATGACTGCATCTGGTATCGTTGATGAGTCTGCTTATTACGAGTCTTTACATGAGCTTCCACTAATCGCAAACACTGTTGCTCGTAAGCGTCTTTACGAAATGAACGTAGTAATCTCTGATACAGCTGAGTACGGTAACTACCTATTCGCTAACGTAGCGACACCGCTACTACGTGAGAAGTTCATGCCTTCAGTAGCAACTGACGTAATCGGCCGCGGTCTAGGTGAAACATCTAACCAAGTTGATAACGCTACGCTAATCGAAGTAAATGAAGCTATCCGTAATCACCCTGTAGAGTACATTGGTGAAGAGCTACGTAGCTACATGAGTGACATGAAGCGTATCGCTGTAGGCGGTTAATCTTCAGCTCATAACTGAATGAAAAAAGCCCTGAACACTTGTTCGGGGCTTTTTTATGTCTGCAGCATAACCTTAAGAAGGTTATTTGGTTAAGGGATAAAAATAAAGGCTTACCTGAAGGTAAGCCTTTATTCGAACTTGAACTGATTAAAGCTAATTATTACTTATCTGAAAGCTTTGCTTCTAAGTCAGTTAGCTTTTGTTCCATTTCAGTTAGTTTCTGGCGTGTGCGCAGCAATACTTGAGTTTGAACATCAAACTCTTCACGGCTTACAACATCTAACTTATTCAGTTGGCCTTGGATAACTTGGCGAACTTTTTGATCTACGTCTGAACCAAGCTCTTTTACTGGTTGAGGCATAGAATCGTGAATCTGTTTAGCAATTTGCTCTAGCTTTTTTGGATCAAACATATCAATTAAAACTCCTGACTATTTACCACTATTCTATTTAATCACACTTGAGATGTCGCCTATAGCGTATAAAAAAAGGCCACCGAAGTAGCCTTTTTAATTATTAATACGATTTAGCGATTACTTGTTGTCAGCTAATTCTCTGTGTGCTGCTTTTGCTTCATCGACGCGAGCTAGTTTTTCTAGGTCTTTGTCTTCAACAAATACAGGTAGAGGCTTGTGTTTCTCAGCCAAGTAACTGTATATAACAGGCAGTACAAATAGCGTGAAGATAGTACCAATCGCCAGACCAGCAACGATTACGATACCGATACTAAAGCGTTGAGCAGCACCTGCACCACTTGCGTACATCAATGGAACTAGGCCCGCGATCATCGCAGCAGTTGTCATCAGGATTGGACGAAGACGAACCTTCGCAGCTTCCATTACTGCCTCAATACGAGTCTTGTGATTGTGTAGCTGTTCTTCTTTCGCTACCTCACAGATCAAGATACCGTGCTTGGTAATCAGACCCACCAAGGTGATCAAACCAACTTGTGAGTAGATGTTCATCGTTGCCGCACCCCATGCCAGAGCAATGAGGGCACCACAGATCGCAAGTGGTACAGATACCATGATAACTAAAGGATCTTTAAGAGATTCGAACTGAATCGCCAATACCAAGAAGATGATAGCCAGTGCCAGACCAAAGGTCGCATACAGTGCGCTACCTTCTGTTACATATTGGCGCGCTTCACCCATGTAATCGTGGTTGTAGCCACTTGGAAGCTTATTCGCTGCCGTGTCTTCAAACCAAGCAATTGCATCACCCATCGCAGCGCCTGGAGCGGGTACAGCACCAATAGTTGCTGAGTTCAATTGGTTGAAGTGAGGAAGAGAACGAGGCTCTGCCACAACATCAATCGTAATCAAACTACCTAGAGGAACAGCGTTACCGTCTGCAGCACGTACGTAGTAGTTGTTCATCGACTCTGGATTCAAACGGAACTTACGTTCAACTTGAGGGATAACCTCATAAGATCGGCCATTCAAGTCGATACGGTTTACGTAGCCATCAGACATCATAGTACCAAGCGTGATACCGATATCTTGCATGGTCACGCCGTATGCGCCTGCTTTATCTTTGTCGATGTGTACTTTCATCGTTGCTGAATCGTAATTCAGATCCAAATCTGAATAAACGAACAGCGGATTTGAAGCTACATCCGCCAAGATGTCAGTCGTGATTTGGAACAAGCTTTCAAAACTGTTTGGTGTGGTAATTACAAACTGAATTGGAAGACCTGAGCCTGCACCTGGTAGTTCTGGCATTTGGAATGCAGTGACGGCCATTCCTGGAACATCTTTCACCAAAGTACCAACGCGGTTAGCTACGTCTGACTGGCTTGCTTCACGCTCACTCCAAGGAACCATAGATGCGATACCAAATGCTTGGTTTGCATTAGGCACCCCAGTAAATACCTGTGCGTAAGCAACTTCTGGCTGATCAGACAGAATTTTGTTTACGTCATTCATGGTATTTTGCATGAAGTCTAAGTTCGCATTCGATGGTGCTGTACCCATCAGCATGATTACACCTTTATCTTCTGAAGGTGCTAATTCGCTAGGGATGAACTTGAACAACAACGGCAAGCTTGCAAATACGATAACAGCAAAGCCAATGAATACTGGACGATGTTGCATTACCGCGCCAAGCATACGCTCATAACGGTTAGTCATACCATCCAGTACACTATGTACTTTCTTTTCAAACTTGCTCGGCTCAGCGTGAGCTTTCAGCATTTTTGAACACATCATTGGTGATAACGTCAATGCCACAATGCCCGATACAAAAACAGCACCGGCCAGAGTTAACGCAAACTCTTTAAATAGTGAGCCTGTGATGCCACCCATCATTGCAATCGGTGCGTAAACCGCGCCTAGCGTTAGCGTCATTGCGATAACAGGTACCGCGATTTCACGAGTACCGATGATGGCCGCTCGGAACGGTGACTCCCCGAGCTTGATATGCCGGTCGACGTTTTCGAGTACAACGATCGCATCATCTACCACCAAACCGATGGCCAGTACCATTGCCAGGAGCGTCATCAGGTTCCAAGAGAAGCCCATCGCCTGCATTACCATAGCCACACCAATTAAAGACAGTGGGATGGTAACGATAGGTATCAGTACTGCTCGGAATGAACCTAAGAACAGCGTAATTACAATCAATACGATCAAAGCCGCTTCAAGAATGGTTTTTATAACCTCTTGAATTGACTCGTTAATTGCAATCGTAGAATCGTACATTACGTTCATTGAGATGTTGCTCGGAAGGTTCTTCTCTAGTTGAGGAAGAAGTTCCAGAACATCGGCTGCAATATTGATAGGGTTGGCACTTGGTGCCGCATTAATCGCGGCAACAACCGCTTCTTGGCCATTGGCACTTGCGCGGTAGATATCGTGACTTTTCTCTAGAGAAACCTTAGCAATGTCAGACAGGCGAATAATCTCACCCTCACCACTTTTAACGACTAAGTTCTCTAACTCTTCAGTGTTCGAAACTTGCGTATCGGCACTGCCGTTATAAAGAACAAATTCACCCGTTGCTTGACCTGTTGCTGATTGGTAGTTGTTAGAGTTTAGTACCGTCATTACATCAGATGCAGTCAGGTTAACAGCGGCCATTTTTGATGGGTCAAGCCACACGCGTAGAGCGTATTTCATACCACCGTATAGGTCGACTTTAGATACACCATTGACCGTAAATAGCTGCGGGTTGATTACGCGCTCTAGATAATCGGTAATTTGGCTCGATACCAACTCATCACTGGTAAAACCAATGTAGAGTACAGCCGTCGTTGAACCTGTAGACATAGTTACTGTTGGATCTTCGGCTTCTTTAGGGAGCTGAGAACGTACAGAGTTTGTCTTGGCCAGTATGTCAGACAGTGCTGCATTCGGGTCGGTGTTCAACTTCATGTTGACGGTAATCGTTGAACTACCTAATACAGAAGAAGAAGTCATATAGTCGATGTTATCCGCTTGAGCCACAGCCTGTTCGAGGGGCTGGGTAATAAAGCCTTGGATAAGATCGGCACTTGCACCGTAGTAACTCGTGGTCACGGTTACTACGGTATTCGTCATTTCAGGGTATTCACGCACCTGCATTTTGAAGATTGCTTGTAAGCCAAGCAGAGCAATCAAAAAGCTGATGGATACCGCTAGAACTGGACGTTTAATAAAAACATCAGTAAAGCGCATTGTGCCTCCAGTTACAGCTTAGGTGTTTCAGATGGTGGAGTGATTGCATCACTTTCAACAATCTTAACTTTGGCGCCGTTACTTAGACGTACTTGGCCAGAAGTTACAACCGTATCGCCGGCTTTAACACCTTCAAGGATATGTGCGATATCCGCTGTTCTCTCACCAACTTTCACAACATGTTGAGCAACACGTTGAACGCCGTCTTCTTCCGTAAGGATGTAAACATTGTCACCATATAGAGTGAAAGTAATTGCTGTTTGAGGCAAAGTTACTTGGTTCTCTAGTTTAGGCAGAATGATGTTAGCGCGAGCGAACATGCCGCTACGAAGTTGGCCATCATTGTTTGGAATATCCGCTTGAACTTGAATAAGACCACTTTGGATACTTACCGCTGGTTCAATGGCACTGATAGAGCCTTCAAACGGCTTCTCTGGGTAAGCATCAACAAAGATGTCGATAGCCTGACCAACATTGATACGAGAGATATCTGTTTGAGATACAGTAAAGCGCAGGCGCATGACACTTGTATCTTCTAAACGAACGATATCTGTACCTGATTGCAGGTATTGACCTAGGTACACGTTACGAATACCCACTTTGCCATCGAAAGGAGCGCGAATTTCACGACGTTCGATAGATGCTTTTAGGCTTTCAATATCAGCAGATAGAGAGTAGAAGTTTGCTTCTGCTTCATCGTATGCTTCTTTTGAAATAGAGCCTTTCTTAAACAGACCTTGGTAGCGTTTGTATTTTGCTTTTGCTGCAGGCAGGCGAGCTTCAGAACTCTTTAGGTTTGCCTTTTCTACGCCAGAATCAAGACGAACAAGAAGTTGGTCATTTTTAACATCAGTTCCTGAACCAAAAGAGATTTGGTCAATAACACCGCTGGTTTCATTCGCTAGCGTGACACCTTGATTTGGTTCAATGAAGCCGATTGCTTCAATCACAGGAACCCAGTCGATCGGCTGAACCTCAGTAACCGTTACTGGAAACTCTGGTTCAGGGCGGTTGGCCATAAACTCAGCAATTTTTTGTTGTTTGAACATGTTGAACCCAATAACGCTGCCGAAAAGCAGTACAGCGATGAATAACATGAAGAAAGTCCACTTTTTCATTATGGTCAGAACTCCGATCTAGTGTTTAATTATTGCGTCCCAACTGGCTTCTATTGCAGATTCTAATTCTGCCTCGTCGAGTTGGTAAAATCCTAAAGAATGCTTGCGTGCTAGAGATACGCTAGCCGCTAAGCTCAAGCCACCTAATACTTCGTTATTAAGTGGTTTAAACAGTCCTTGCTCTTTACCTTCATTAAATAACAGCTCAACTTGGGCAAACATTTCACGTTCTAGTTCCCTGAAGTTTAGGCTATTTTTGATGGGTAGAGAGTCATATTGAACCCGGTTTTTTATCGCGGCTAAGTTCGTTCCTGCTAAGTTCCATATGTTTAACCACATCGTACGATAGCGTTGTTTAATTGGATCCGAATCATTAACCCCTTCTTGAACAGCATCTGCTACCCGTTGAGTCACGAGCACTCGAACATCATCGATCAAGTGATCTTTATCGTCGAAGTAGCGGTAGATAGTGCCTGCAGCCACTCCTGCTTCTTTTGCTAATTTTTGCATTGAAAGGCCTTGAAAACCGACCTCTGCAATTAGCTTTTCAGCGGCAGAAAGTATTTGTTGGCGTTTATCCTGAGGTGCATGAGTTGTCATCTTTCAATCACCAATGAATGAACGTTCATTCATTATAGCCCAAGAACCATACACATGTGCAACAAAGTTTTACACAAACACCGTAAAAATCTTGTATAAGAGAACGTAGCATTCGTGCTATTGCAGCATTATTATAGGCGCGCAATTTAATTCGCCCCTCTAGACCAAATTGAGAATCAAATGAGACTGAACCCAAGACAAGATGAAGCCGTGAAGTATGTTTCTGGTCCCTGCTTAGTATTAGCGGGCGCTGGATCGGGTAAAACACGTGTTATCACCAACAAGATTGCTTACTTGGTTCAAGAGTGTGGCTACAAGGCTCGTAATATTGCAGCGGTAACCTTTACCAATAAAGCGGCACGTGAGATGAAAGAGCGCGTAGGGCAGAGCTTAGGGAAAAATGAATCGAAAGGGTTGATCGTTTCTACCTTTCATACCATGGGGCTAACTATCATTCGCCGCGAGTACAAAGCTCTGGGCCTTAAAGCGGGCTTCTCGCTGTTTGATGACCAAGATCAGTTAGCTCTACTTAAAGAACTAACCGAAACACAGATCGATGGTGATAAGGATCTGCTACGTTCTTTGATGAGTACCATCTCAAATTGGAAGAACGACATGCTGACGCCAGATCAAGCGAAAGCAAGAGCTCAAGGCGAACAAGAACAGCTTTTTGCATTCTGTTTTGAGATGTATCAGAAACAGATGAAGGCATACAACGCGCTCGATTTTGATGATCTGATTGCGATGCCGGTATTGTTACTGAAAACCAATCAAGAAGTCCGTGAGCGCTGGCAGTCTCGCATTCGCTATTTACTGGTCGATGAGTATCAAGATACCAACACCAGCCAATATGAGTTGGTTCGTTTATTGGTGGGAGAACGTGGTCGTTTGACGGTAGTGGGTGATGATGACCAATCTATTTACTCATGGCGTGGCGCAAAGCCGCAAAACTTGGTTTTGCTAGGTGAGGATTACCCGAACCTTCGTTTAATCAAACTAGAGCAAAACTATCGTTCAACCAGTCGCATCTTGCGTGCGGCGAATATCTTGATCGCTAATAACCCTCACGTCTATGAGAAGTCATTGTTCTCTGAAATTCCGGACGGTGAAAAGCTCAAGGTATTGAATGCTAAGAATGAAGAGCATGAAGCTGAGCGTATTACCGGCGAGATCATCGCCCACAAGTTTTTGAATCGCACAGAATACAAAGATTACGCAGTGCTTTACCGAGGTAATCATCAATCGCGCTTGATTGAAAAAGCCTTGATGCAGAACCGTGTGCCTTACAAGATCTCTGGCGGTACATCTTTCTTCGCTAGAGCTGAGATTAAAGACATCATGGCTTACCTACGAGTGTTGGTGAACCCTGATGATGACAACGCCTTCCTGCGTATTGTAAACACGCCACGTCGTGAGATTGGCCCGGTGACTTTAGAGAAGCTAGGCAGTTACGCCAACATGCGTGGTAAGAGCCTGTATGAAGCAAGCTTTGAGATGGGATTGGAACAAACATTGACTGGGCGAGGTTTAGAAAACCTGCGTCGCTTCGGCGATTGGATTGTTCGAATTTCAGATAATGCTGAACGTGGTAATACAGTTGAGGCGGTTCGCTCTTTGGTTCGTGACATCAATTACGAAGATTGGCTCTACGAAACCTCTCCAAGCCCGAAGGCCGCAGAGATGCGAATGAAGAACGTGTCTGATCTCTATAGCTGGATTGTGGCCGACCTCGAAGGTGATAACTATGATAAAGAAGAGAAGACGCTACGCGAGGTTGTTCAACGTTTAACTTTACGCGACATGATGGAGCGCGGGGAAGATAATGATGATGCAGACCAAGTTCAACTAATGACATTGCACGCTTCGAAAGGTCTAGAGTTTCCGTATGTATTCTTGATGGGGGCTGAAGAGGGTATTTTGCCTCACCAAACCAGTGTCGATGAAGGTAACGTAGAAGAAGAACGTCGCTTAATGTATGTAGGCATAACCCGCGCACAGAAAGAACTCACCTTTACCAAATGTCGTGAACGCCGTCAGTACGGTGAATTGATTAAGCCAACACAAAGCCGTTTTCTTGATGAGCTGCCTCATGATGACGTTGAATGGGAGAGCGTGAAGAAGCCACAGTCAGCAGAAGAAAGAATGGAAAAAGGGCAGGCGCATATTGCAAATATTCGCGCGATGTTCAATAAGAAGTGATGTTGGCGCTTTGATAAAAATAAACGCTGCGCAAAAAAAAAGGTGACCATTAAGGTCTAATGCCGATCAGTTAAAGCCAAAGTGATCGGTTGAAGGATCCTTCAGAGCTGTCAAAATCCAAGTGTATTTAATGCACTTGGATTTTTTTATGGATGTTTCTCAAGCTCTAAACATAATTAATGA
>NZ_CAWQUW010000042.1:0-10339 GCF_963898195.1 Vibrio sp. L3-7
GCGGCGTGAAATGGTCTGATGATGAACGTACGGCTTACAGCAATATGAATGCCGAGCAAAAGCAGCAGCTTGAGCAAGCCACGCAGCAATACACCGAAGGGGCCAATGCCGTGACCAGTGCCGGCACGCAGGTGGACAATAAAGACACCCGAACGTCGGTTGAGCAGTTTGCGCATGACTTTGCGATTAACGCCAGCAACACCAAGTCTCTTGGTGCAAGTGCATTGCAAAGCCAATCAGACTTGAGCGCACTCTCGAATACTCAAACGCGCCTAGACTCTGGCAGTGCCAGCTTTACGGCCAACGCGATTCAAGGCTTCCAGAATTACTTGGAGAACACAGTTCCGCACAAACCAGACGTCCAGCGCCTAATGACCGCTTACCAACCGGAAGATATTGCCGATGCTAAAAAGTCTTGGCAAGAATACACACGCACTGAAGAGTTCACCACCATGGCGGGGTTAGATGGTGACACGGCGAAGATTGTGGCAACAATGGAGAAAGCTCATGAAACCAGCACTCCAACCCAAAAACCAGAACTGACACCCGAGCAAAACAACACGATGGAGAAAGGATGGGCTAGTACCGTCGATACCGTGGCACACACCCGCACCGAGATGCTGCATACCAAGGGAACGGGCGGACTCTTTAATCAAGCGCGCTTTGATGGGGTTACCGATGATGTAAAACTTCAACAAGAGGAAGCGCAGAAACCCATCATCAAACCTGAGCCGATGATTGAAATGACCGTCAAGTCGCAGGTAGAAAAGGAGGTCACTAGACCCGAAAGGACGGAATACGTCACCTCCGATCAAGCCTATCCTTCAGCGCCAAGATACACACAAAACCCGAAAACATAATATTGATCTCGGTGCATAAAATAGAACTTTATGCACCGCCTAATCACTGGTATTATGATCAGGTATCTAAAGGGAGAGTGACCATGAAAACAGTCTTACCATTACTGCTACTTACCTGTGCGAGCGTGCAAGCTCAACCCCGCTCTCCTGAGCTCACTCAACTGCTGAGCGAGATACACGAGCAGTACGAACTCGCAATAATAAATAAAAGACCATATTCCCAAAACCTGCCGGACATCACCAAACTGCCCTACTTCTTGCAGCACATTGATGAAACAGACACCGTGGAATCAAAAATTCTGAAAGCTCATCTGCGAGCACTACAAGAAGCATATTTCGGCAATGCTACCCGCCAACAAGAGCTAGGAGGTAATAACTGGTTCTGTATGCGTGATTTGATGGCACTCGATCCGAATCGCCACCCTGAATTTCTTGAAGATATGATCTGGACAGTGCTTGAAAATACGGCGAAGAATAATCCTGACAGGTTTACTCGATATAATTATGCATCTTCATTTGCAATGTCAACTTCGGTTATTTTTGAATATGGCTTGCAAACTGAATACCCTTGTTACAGCCCTATTCCAAAAGCCTTGCAATTTCAAGGCTGGAAATATTAATCTCGGCACAGGATATCCATCGAGAGTGATTGTAATTTCAGGTATAAGGCCAGTACGAGGAGTAGGAACGGGTTAAATGTCTTTATTCTAGATTAGGTATTCATTGGCCGCTGCTTGGGCACAAAAACGTTCCTTTAACCCTATGCAGCCCAATAAAGTATCCTCTTAAAATGGTAGCGATTGTATTGGTACGCTGCTATTTCTAGAACGAAATTGCCCCATTATTGTCTATGGAATCCACGTATTTACAAAGTGATAGAGGATAAAGCTATTTCACTTCGTATCTAAGTAGAACTTCATTATCCAAAACAACATTTGTTGACCAGATGAAGCTTGCTCCAGCACCACTGAATTTCTCAATAAAGTTCATGTAAGATTTTTTGTTATTTACACCAATTTCATCTTCTGAATATTCAGTCGCTTGAGGCCATGAAACTGCATCAAAGTCTTTTGCCATCCAGTTACTTGGGGTCTCCCAGTGAGCTGCATATGCATTTGTACCGTTATCTGTGCCTTCTGTTGTGCAGTTCTCAGATAAGCGTTTACCATCAACCTCACTCAAGCAGCTTAAATCATAGATTGGTGCAGTATAAAATGTCTGTGCTTGCCAGTCTGAACTCGTCACAGTGCCATCACTAAAGCTTGCGATAAAGCCACCATCACCTGGGTGGAATGCCTTGCCACGGTTATCTTCTGTACCTAAACCTAAGTTTTCTTCCCAATCAATTACTTTTACAGCAAGAGTGTATGGTTTATTTACTTTGAACTTTACGATACTAGAGTTAAACGGCGTGAAAGGTACCGTGTCTACTGCAACGAGCTGACCATTAATATACAACTCGAAATAGTTGTCAGCAAAGATGTAACCAGTGATCTCTTCACCATCTGAATCAATAACAGCCACAGGGACTGAGTCTTCATCCACATCGGCTATACTTTCAGGTGTGATGTGGGCGCACTCTTCATAAAGATCGACCGTTTTTGGTGCAGTGGTGAAATGGTTTTGAGCAGGAACTGTCCATACCTTTCCGTCAGCATCAGCAATTTCACCAATGCCTGCAACACGGCTTCGACCAGTCGCACACTCAAAAAGGTTTTCTTCTACTGTTTTTGCAAGACCTTGGGTAATGTTAGCTGAACCTTTGTAGTCACTAGTGCTTTCGCTTACAGTTAGGTCGGAGGATAGAGAGCAGCCAGCCAACAATAGGGCGATGGACGAAAGAGCGAATACTTGATTGTTGGTAGTAATCATCAATAAAAATCCAGTAGTAAGTATGAAGCTTAAGTGTAGTATTTAGTCTTAACAGATCAATATGTTAAGCTAGTTAAATAGTTGGCGCATATATTAGGCTGTGTAATGTAAATCAACGTAAACGATGTGCAATTTTCAGTAAGTACTTTTCCACTCTTTCTTGCTAGTTCCCATTTTCAAGCACGGTGATAAATACTTACGAACACTCTTAGTTCACGGCGCAAGGACCGTGATTGCCAACCTTGGCGACAAGCCAGATAAGTTAAGTCAGTGGTGTCGAGGCGTTCTGGAACGAAGAGGAATGAATCGAGCGATAGTGGCACTTGCCGCGAAGAACGCACGAATTATCTGGTCGCTTTTACACAATCAAACAGAATATAAAAACTATGCTGCTTAAGTAAAAACCTAAGCAGCATAAAGAGTTAAAACCACCGGGTCATTGCAGACGCATAGGTTAAGACCACTTGCGGAGAGCCTATTAATGCGGCGGGCACACTAATGGTCATCTAACGAATAAGGCACTGCAGTCGCGTAAAGTCATCAGGGCCACGACGTATGCGAATCGTCGATAAGTATGCCGAATGTAGAGCGGCAGTCCAAAACCCATCAACATAAGTTTAGCGGATTTTTGACAACCGAGGGAATCCATGCGTCCCTGTAAAGGTGAAACAAAAAATAAAAAAATTTATTTTCAAAGGTTAAACTTAATCCTCAACCAGAAATTTAAAGTTATGTAGCAGATATGTAGCTATCCAATTCTACATACTTGCACTAGAAACAAAATCTTTCTAACTCATATTTGAACAAGAAATCATTTAGAGGGCTTACTCTAAACGTTTTGCGCTAGATTAGTAAAATTACCGTTAAAGCTTAAATACTTGTTAATTGCCCATCTAGCGCACTAGTGCTAACATTTGTGAGCACGTCACTTTTAAGGAACTACTCATGGATACTAGAATTCAATTTCGTGTTGATGACGAAACAAAACGCCTAGCTCAGCAAGTGGCTGAAAGCCAAGGTCGCACTCTTAGTGATGCTTGTCGTGAACTTATAGAACAAATGGCAGAGCAACAAAGAAAAACAGTATCCCATGATGCTTGGCTAACAGAACAAGTAAACCTTGCTTTTGAAAAGTATGACACTGGTAAGGCTATGTTTATTGATAATGATTCAGCCAAATCTCGAATGGAAGTCCACAAAGCGAGAATTCGCAGCCGAGGTCAAAAATGATTTTATGGGAAGAAGAATCCCTTAATGATCGAGAGAAGATTTTTGAATTTCTTTACGAATTTAACCCAAATATAGCTGAAAGAACTGACCATATTATTGAAGCTAAAGTTGAAAGCTTGCTTGAGCAACCTTTAATGGGAGTGCAACGTGACGGAATTAGAGGAAGACTATTAATTATTCCTGAAGTTTCGATGACTGTTTCATATTGGGTAGAAGGCCCAATTATCCGCATCATGCGAGTTCTACATCAGAAGCAAAAATTTCCTACAGACTAATGTGGTTTTTTAACCGACATATTGCCTCTTAAAATGTAAGGATAAGTTAGGCTAACGACATTGTTTTCGTAAGTATTATCTAGCGTGTTATCTTTAAATTCCGAGGTTGTCCTAATTTTTAGCCAGACCTTATAAGTCTATCTGCTGTTGTAACTCGTCTCTGGACATAAATGTATTAAACCAAAAACTCTAATCCACTTAACTAATATTAGAAAAAGCATCTTAAAGCCTTAAATACTTGTTATAATTGCGGTTTGAACTTCTTTGTCATTCCTTGGCAAGCTGGAGATACAAGTTTGTAGCCTAACTTTTCGTAAAATGCTGGTTCATCCGCGATCATTGAAACATACGAACCTTCCAAAGCAACTGATGATAAATAGTTATCTATATATTCCATCACGGCTCTTCCTAATCTTTTACCTTGATATTTTGGGTCAACTGCAACATCCACGACTTCAAAGTTACACCCACCATCACCAACTACACGCCCCATTGCAATCAAAGCCTCACCATCTCGTACTGAGATTCCATATAAGCTATTTGGCAACGCAATTGTAGCTGCCTTTAGAGACTTTGGTGATAAGCCTGCTTTCACGCGCATTTCACAAAATTCTATTGGGTTAGGGACGTTTTCTTCATATGTAATTTTCACGCAATACCACTCCTTTTTATTGAGTTTGGAGCCTACATTACAGAACTGTATAAATAAACAGACTCGATAGTTTGAATAAGCATGTATAACGCCAGCATAACACGTTTGCTATTATGCAGATTAAGCCTAATTTTACCACTTAATACGGGCTTTGTTGCGTAATTCAATGGAACTAAATCAAGAACCTACGATCTGATCAGCTACGTTCACTACCTCTCGTAGCTCTATGCCTAAACCTCGTTACAAAACAACCAACTGGAAGCAATACAACCAATCACTCATTAACCGTAGCTCTCTGACCTTTTGGATTGATGAAGAGGCGATTAGCGGGTGGGCGCAAAGTAAACAGAATAAGCGCGGTAGGCCACGTCGATTCAGTGATTTAGCTATCACGACAGCACTCATGGTGAAACGCGGCCACTGAGAGCGCTGCAAGGATTTATCGACTCGATATTTAGACTGACCCATGTTCCATTAAGCTGTCCGCATTACACCTGCATCAGTCGTAGAGCAAAGCAAGTTGAGGTCTCATTTAAGACAAAAACGAAAGGAGCGATACAGCACTTAGCCATGATGCGACTGGCCTAAAGGTGAATGGAAAGTCAAAAAACACGGGACAGATGGCAAGCGGAGAGTTTGGCGAAAGCTGCATATTGCTGTTGATACAAACACTCATGAAATTATTGGATATGGATTACAAACCGAATACCCTTGTTACAGCCCTATCCCAAAAGCCTTACAAATTAACGGCTGGAAATATTAATCTCAGCACAGGATATCCATCGAGAGTGAATGTTATTTCAGGTATAAGGCCTGTACGAGATAGTATGAACGGGTTAAATGCCTCTATTCTAGACTAGGTATTCACTGGCCGCTGCTTGGGCGTAAACGTTCCTTTTCTCATGAGTACCAATCAAAATGGCAGCGATCGCATCGGTACGCTGCTATTTGTTCTAATGAATCATTAGAGTAGTAGCTCTAGATCATTTCTGCCCCATTATTGGCTAGACCTTTTACTCATTCACACCCTGTTCATGGGTTTTTACCATATTAAAACTTATCCACTCTTCTCATACTGTTAATCCCCGTGATGTTTCACGGGGGTAGATTCCACCTTTCTTTCAGCGTTAGCTACCTTAAGTTCTTTTTCGATCAGTTTGTAGGTGTTTGAGGGGTATAAAAAAGCCTCGCGCTTGGCGAGGCTTTGGTTATCTAAATGTTCTGGATGCATCTCGATAAAAGTTTTCATGACTGCCCAACGCCATTAAGGTCAGGACTAACGTCCCGTATTCATCGTAGTTGTACCCAAGCAAGGTGAGCTGCTTGTTCATCTTAAACTTGTGCACCCTAAGAAAAGACAAATCGCCTTTCTTCATCACGCCAATAAAAGGGTTTTCTATAACCTCTTTCACTGCTTTATCTAGATCTTGTTTTTGGTTTTTGTGTAGCTTTTTTACTGTCTTGGCAAATGTCGTAGTTTGCTCAATCTTTGTTACTTTCGCTAAATTCATAAGAGGTCGTATTCCCGTGCTCTAATTCGGCTTTAGCGATGATTGCCTGCAGTACGAACTCGTAGGTTAAGTCAGGGTTATCCTCCATGATCTTGCCTATTTTCGCCCAATGCTCAATTTGCTTGGGGGTCGTTCGATTTAAAGCTGTTCCAATGGTTGCAGCTCTATCTACTAGGCTCTCATCAAGTCTAACGCTTGTAGTAGCCATATGTATTACCTTGGTCATTTGTTTGTTGATGTCAATTGTAGCGCATTGCATCATATGTGGCAACTTGCAACAAAAGCCCTGCTAGTGGGCTTTTTCACTTCTCATAAGTGACAATGAACTTAGCCTCTAAGGTCGTGCTCTTCTGATGGCTCCTCCATACCGGAGATAATGCATCATTTACTAAATTAGAAAAAGCTTCTGTCCAAAGGTGTGCCATGAAACTCGAAAATGCCCCATTAGAAGTTACGACCGATTGATTACTCATTTCAGAAACCTGTGATTTGGCTTACTTTTCCTTATGCAAACCACATCTACTGTATTGATATAAGTGTAACGGACCTAGGTATATTAATGTAACGCCAGTCTCTATAGCGGCAACTTGGTCGGCTCAAGGGTGGTCTGGGACTCGTTGCACTTGGCGTTAATCTCTTATATTTTAGTAACTTAACATTTATGATCAAGGAGTAGACAATGAAGTTGAAAATAAGGGAAGCTTTACCAATATGTGCCATCATGTTGCTAACGGCATGTGGTGGTGACTCTGATAGTGCCGATGATGTAAATGCAGCAACACCAATCAATTCACCTACAGATGCTTTAAGTCAGTTAGTTTCGTCAGGAACGTACCCAGACTTAGACACTAGTGATTCGCTTACAGGTTCAGTCACCAATAACGAAGCCATTCGAGACGATATATTGGCATATATTGAAGCGGCTAACTTATCAGCAAGTCAAAAGACACAAGTTAAGAGTATTGCCAGAACTATCCAAGAAGCTGTCCTTGTTGATCATTCTGATATCGATGCAGTCCTCCAAGTTGATGAAGAGTCTACTGTAGCTATCGGTTGCTTGAGTTTAGCTTTTGATAACCCTGCCGATGCACATCAAATTCTAAAAGCGATAGAACATTACACAGCAAACACTCGTGAGCGCGCAGCGGCATATTCAGCGTTCAATGAAGCTCTTGATGGCACTGTGACGCGCCTACCATCTAATATCGATTGCGTGGAATGATGTATGAAAAAAATTATTATAACCGCTTTAGCTGCGTCAATCTCTTTCAATGTAAGTTCTGCAACAGTTTGTGAAGTACCAGGGTATGTCGTTGGCTTTTTTAATGGAGTGTGGAATACAAAAAATGAAGCGAAATTAGCGACATTTGAATTCCAAAAGCAAATTGGAAATGAGTACAATTCAGAGCCTGTAGCATACGAGACTTTTTATAACGTAACTGGTTCATCGGTTAGTGCATCAGCGTTTCAAGATATAGCAGAAGTATTTATTCAGCGAGCGGAAGAAATAGACCCCGATCTCGGCGGTAGATTTGATATCTTTTGGTCAGCAATTACTGGTGGTGGAGCTGATGGTTTCTTAGATAAAGTCTACAATATTGTCAGCGCCCCTAGTGACTTGGTGTTGGGGCTACTTACTGAGCTTTACGACTGGGCATCATCCCAAACAGTTGCACTTGTTAGTCATTTGTTTTCTTCACCGCCAACAGCAAGCGATTACGCTCGTCATAACACGAGGATTCAGACGTTAGGCACACAGGGCGCAAAAATGCTGTTTATCGCACACTCCCAAGGTAATCTTTTTGCTAATAATGCCTACAACGCAGCATTGGAATTGGATAACCTAGATGAATCTAATCTTGGGGTAGTCCACATTGCACCAGCTTCACCACAACTGAATGGACCTTATACACTAGCCGATCTCGATTTGGTGATAAATGGTTTAAGAGCTGTAGGGACAGTGCCCGATACAAATGTCTCGATACCAGTCAGCCATTTAGAGGTTGATCCATCTGGTCACACTCTCATACAAACCTATTTAAATACTTCTTTACAACCAGCTGGAATGATAAGAAACGATCTCCAATCGGAGCTGGCGTCATTACAAACTCCTGAAGCAATCGCTTCTACAGGGTCGTTCACAGCAACACTCAGTTGGAATGGTCTAGGTGATGTTGATTTGCATACGTTTGAACCCAATGGGATGCAGGTGTACTACCAAAATAGGGTAGGTAACGTTGGTGAGTTAGATGTTGATAACACCAGCGGCTATGGGCCAGAGCATTACTTCGCCACTTGTGACAGAGACAGCCTCGAACTCGGGGTATATAGTATCGGTGTGAATAACTACGCTCGTGCAGAAGGTCGAATTGCAACTGTTCAAATATCGACAGGTAGTATTTCGGATGTTCTAACTAAGTCAGTTACACTTGGGGAAGCTCAAGGTTCATCAGAGAATGCCAACCCATTACACATGATGAATGTTGTGGTTTCTGAAAACGACAGTGGTGGCATTGAAATAGGGGCTTTCTAGTAACCTTAAAGGGCCGTTTACCTATAGTAATATAATCTGATAGCCCTACTAAAACATCATTTGATGTTTTAGTAGGGCATTGCGTTTGGTCTACCAATTTCCGATACATTGTATGATTCGGAGTAGTAAATTTTGTCCGAACGACTTAGTCGCCAATCTGAACGTAACTCGGAAATGTCCAAAGGTTAGTTTCAGTTATATCTGTTGTGTTGTGATATCTGTTGTGTTCGTTAATGCATGCGGCAATCGTTTACGCCTCGTTATTCATTCGTAACTTGCCATCTTTCTTGTTGTGCCTGTGAAGTTGTCTGATACTTCGATACGTTTCATTTCGATGTTCATGGTGGGTTCGATTTTTTTAAGACGTGCTATATCACTAGCGATTCGTTTACAGCCTAAAAACAAGATGCCATCGAGTGGTGTTATGACATCTCCAGCCTTGAGGCAATCAACGAGGGAGGTGGCAGAGAGTGGTGTTTTTGTCCCAGCAACGTAGCGGGTTGCCACAAACTCATTCGTATAGTGGATTTCTCTTGGTAACATTTGTTCGCTTTTGGCGTAAATCATTCCGCTTTGTTTACCATTAATAACTCGATGCTCTTTATACACTCGTGTTTCCTCGCCTATGGTGGCCATAGCTTGTGGTGCGCGTGTGATGAATAAGCGAAAAGGTAGATCTTCACTTGTGATGTAATCGACAAGGTTAAACGCTAATCTTGCTCTCGCGATCTCTCCGAGTGGTTTGTCACGACAGATTTGTAGAACCTGATCCCATTGGCTGGTCAGTCGAGTGCTTTCTTTATCGCTTCTAACTTTAACCTTGAGAATATCGTAGTGAATTATCTTTTCCATGGTTAATTTGGCCTTCCGTTTTGCTTGCTTCGTTAAATTCCAACCTAACATTATTTTTTTATAACAAATTAAAGCAGTTATCCACAAAGTTGGGGCGTAACCTGTCTAAAACCTTCGTCGGTTGAGTTTATGCTCATGGTACCAAATAGATCGAAATCACCTAAAAATGCCGATAATTGTTTTCAAATGGAGTAAAAAGCGCCAATTATAAAACTTATCGCGACACTAATAGGCGGGTATATTCGTTGACTTCTAAAAGAGCCCAATGATGGTTACTTTGCAATTGGAGTAGATTACCGCCAGTGCTCCTTGAAGCGAAAATTAGAGCAACTGCCATTGATTTCTTGAGAGGTCATGGGGGTTGGTTAATCTCTGCACCCTCGTTAGGGTACCAATAGGCGGATACCTACTTATAAGCTCTCATCCTATCCAAATTCACGAGTTGTGATCTGATTTAACTTTTTGGTGAAATTACCTCTGTTAATCCCTAAAACCCTAGCAGCCTTAGACTGATTACCGCGCGTATGAGTTATCAACTCAGTAAACAATATTTC
>NZ_CAWQUW010000043.1:0-9003 GCF_963898195.1 Vibrio sp. L3-7
CATCTTAATGTCAAAATGAATCAACATTACAAATTTTGGAGCGATACATCGGGTTCGAACCGATGACCTCAACCTTGGCAAGGTTGCGCTCTACCAACTGAGCTAGTATCGCATTTTCATTCTTCTATTCATCCCTTCGCATAAACAAAAAGAAGAAAGAGAATGGAGGCGCCTCCCGGAGTCGAACCGAGGTCCACGGATTTGCAATCCGCTGCATAGCCACTCTGCCAAGGCGCCTTTTTACATCAACACTTTGGAAAGCCTAGTAAGGCACCCCGCTGTGTTCGGGTGCCTACTTTACGGATTGAAGGAGGATAGTCAAACAAAAAAGTGAATTTAAATTCCGTTTGCCGACATTTAAATCAAATTGCTGCATGTTCGATCTCTTGAGTCAAAAAACATACAGCAAAAGGGATTCAATCAGCGTAATCGAACACTACCACTTCTTCATAAAACGACCGACTAAACTTGGGTGATAAGCCCAACAATGGTCAAACATGGTCATAAGTTGCGGGTTGCCGTATTTAGAAAGGCTTACCGCATGGAAACGGTTTTTGTGTTCTTTGAGCTTTTCTACTTGGGCAATCATTTCATCTGATTGTTTTGGCGCGATAAAATCGGATAGCACGATCAAATCTGCATTCTTGTATTTATCACCCGTCATCAAATCAATCGACTTCATGAGAACCGGTTCTAAATCGGTACCGCCGTGGAACGAGTAGCTTAAGAAGTCACTAGCTTCACGCAAACCATCTTGCCTTGTTAACTCATAGGTGATCTGCTCAGAAGAGAACAGAATCACGTAACAGTCTCTCTCTTCCGCAAGAGCAATTTGCATCAACGCATAAGCCATTGCTTTGGCCGATTGCTCTGGGAAGCCACTCATTGAACCTGAGGCATCCACGCAGACGATGAACGGCCCTTTTTCAATATCGATGTTCTTGCTATCTGGCTTTTGCGCTTTAACTTTACGTAACGTACGAGATTTACCTTGTGAGCGATAGCTCAACAGGCGCTTGTCCGCCAAGTGTTTGTAAAAGATAACTTCAAGTTCAGGGTAAGCTAAAAACATGGTTTCGTTTGGAAGCATCTTGTTTAGATCGTCGCTTTCATGAATCCCCACGATATCGTCGACCGCTTCATCACTTTTCTCTTCCACCATCTGCAGTTCTTCTACAGGTGCTTTGTGTAGAGAAGGATCATCTTCCTCACCTGCCATTCGACCTAGTTTTTCAGCTATTTCTTGTAAACCTTTGTGCTTGTTCAAAAACTCGGCATGACGCTTCATTACCGTTAAGTCAGTTTTACTGAGCTTAGCCGATGCCATATCCCACAAGCGTCCTACGCTGCCTTCATCACCAGATTCCGTCACTTTATCCATGTTTTTCATGGTTTCCATGCGCTGATATAAGTCGGCGAGTACCTTTTCTTTACTGGTTTCAAGCTCGATCACTTGAGCTTGCTTGATTGCATCAGAAAGTGATTGATACCACTGGTCGCAGAAATAATGAGGGAACATTGCGTTGTAAACGCCCTTGTTATGTTCCATTAGACGTCTTGCTTGTAGGTAAAATGCAGAGTGCCACTCCAGTTTTTTGATGACACTGTCTATGTCATCAAAAAACTGGGACTCATTCCAATAAATAACTTCTTGATAGAGCGCAAGTTCCTCTTGGAACCTATCGGTCTCACACACTTTGGTCACGCGTTTTTTCACTTTCCCGCGCCATTTGACCAAGTGATTTTTTACCGACGTCTTCACGCCTTTGTTTTCAGCTGCCATCATAACTTGAGATCGAGCGATGAGATCATTCATCGCCGTATCAATAATGCCTGAGTCAGCAACCATTAAAGCAAGGTTTAAGCCGTCTGCTCCTAACATACTCGTCTCCCTTACTCGAAGTACTGACTCATAAACTTAATACGTTGGGCGATTTTACTGCTCTTCACTTTTGTTGTTTCGAGATCTTGCGTTACCGCTTGTAAGCTTGACTCCATCGCTTTTGGTAGTTCAGGGTCGATGTAGCTATGAGGTAGTGCATCGTGGAACTCGGTGCGGACTCTCTTTAACTTGAACTCAGCTTCAGTCAACTGTTCTAGTGCTCTCTCCGCGCCACTTAACCACTTGTTGTACAATTCTTGGTCCAATCCATCGGATGTCACGACACTCACCAGTACAGAACGATTGGCGATATCTTTAATAACCAACTGGTTTGAAGCATCGAGATCCAGTTTTAAACGGCACAGGTTTTTGTTTTCGTTAACGTAACCATAAATATCACCATGGCCTTCTTTTAGCACACGGTCGAAGTCATCCTTAGCTACGTATACCCAACGGCTATCGCCTTTCTCTGATTCAGAAACTGACATGTTGCTTTGAAGCAATACCAACTTCACTAGGTTGTATGCACTGCCAACGCTGTACATCTTCGAGTTCTTGATATCGTTTTGATAAACGTCTTTACGCAGCAAACCGCTGGTTGACTCCATCGACAACGATACAGACAACGTCGATTCGACATCGTCTTGAATTTCTTCTAACTCTTCACGTGACATATCGATCTGAGCTTTCGACTCTTGTTGGTCAAACGCTCGATTCAATGCAAAGTCTTTTACAACACTACGAACCACATCACGCGATTCTGGGCTATGCCATAAACAATCTTGCAGTAGCATAATATCCAATGGATTCACGCTATCTCGACCACTGAAGAACGCACTCGCTTTCAATAGCTTAACGGCTTTTTTCCAACGTCTGTCCGAAACGTACAACTCAGTCTCTGCAGATGAACCTTGTTTCTTGACCGTCTCTTCAAGCATGGTTTTAAGTTCAAACAGCTTGTCAAACGAGTTATCAGTCAGTTCCAACTTATCGAGTTCTTTCTGCCATTGATGGTATTCAATATCAGTAATCGCTAAGCCTTTTGGAATAACCGCCTCTTGAGATGTGCCAGTAGTCAGCATCGATTTGAAGTTTTGTTTGTTTTGAATACGGTTTACAAACACGCGAACCAGCATTCGGTCATACAGTGCTTCTAAGCCACTGTCTTCATCTGGAAGTTCGTTTGATGCAGACACTAACAAACGCATTGGCACGCGTTCAATTTCACTGCCATTTTTGAATGTTTTTTCGTTGACCACAGTCAGCAACGTATTAAGGATCGCAGGGCCGGCTTTCCAGATCTCATCAAGGAATACGACTTGTGCTGTTGGTAAGTAACCTTCGGTCAATCTTACATAGCGACCGTTGTCTTTTAATTCTTGAATGCTTAATGGGCCAAACACTTCCTCTGGTGTAGAGAAACGCGTCATCAAATATTCGAAATAACTACTGTTGTCAAAAGCCTGAATGAGGCGTTTTGCGATAAGGCTTTTTGCAATACCTGGAGGGCCCAATAAAAACACACTTTCGCCAGCCAGAGCAGCCAGTAAACATAGCTTAATCGTGTCTTCTCTTTCATAGACACCATCAGACAGAGCATGCGCTAATTTATTGATTCTTTCAGAGAGTAGCGCCTTGTCAGCATGTGAGGAAATAGAAGGGTTCATGCGTTACTCCGAAAATCTTTGAACAGTTGAGAGTGTAGATATGTTTTTATACATTTGTTAGCACTTTGTTACAAGTGTATTTTATTATTGAGTTGTATTTATATCAGATGGTTACGGTCGTAATTTTGGCGCAATCATAGATTCCAAATATGAGAGTAACCTCACGATCGGTGTGAAACTAAATCTATAGCTAAGCCTAAATTTTCTTTTATTTTCGACACCATAGACGTTAAGGTGGTGCACGTCTTCAGTTATCGACAAATTGGCAAGGAATGTGGCCAGACTGCATGAGTAAAGTTATCCATCAATGGAAAAGTATTTCTCTCATAGAAGAGAACGTGACGCTCCCTACGAACGTCGTGGTAAAACATACAACAATACACCACCCTGGCGCGGCAGTTATTCTACCAATCACTTCGTCTGGAAAGATTATCCTCATTAACCAATTCCGCCCTTCGCTTAAAAAGTGGTTGTTAGAGCTACCCGCAGGAACGATGGAAGTTAATGAGACACCACTTGAGTGCGCGCAACGCGAACTCGAAGAAGAGACAGGCTACAGTGCTTGCTCGTTCCAAAGTTTGGGTCAAGTTACCCCACTCGCAGGGTTCTGCGATGAAATACAATATTTGTTCGTTGCAAAAGACCTCAACCACACAACTCGCTTCGAGTGTGATGAAGATGAAGTAATAGAAGTCATCGAGCTTAGCTTAGAAGAATTGCACGATAAAATACGATACGATCAAATTACCGATACAAAAACCATCGCTTGTTTAAGCAAAGCACAACTATGTGGCTATTTATAAGACTCTAGGAGAGAAATATGGACTTTCGTTCTGATACCGTAACCAAGCCTTCACAAGCTATGCGTGATGTAATGGCAAACGCAGATGTAGGTGACGATGTCTACGGAGATGACCCTACCGTAAACGGTCTAGAGCAATGGGCTGCAACTGAGACAGGCTTTGAAGCTGCAATGTTCACTTCTTCAGGCACTCAAGCCAACTTACTTGGCCTCATGGCTCACTGTGAGCGTGGTGACGAGTATCTGTGTGGCCAACAAGCTCACAACTACAAATACGAAGCCGGCGGCGCTGCTGTTTTAGGTTCGATTCAGCCTCAGCCAATCGAGAACAACCCAGACGGCACGTTAGATTTTAAAAAACTTGCAGCTGCGATTAAGCCAGACGACAGCCACTTTGCGCGTACTAAGCTTCTGAGCTTAGAAAATACGATTAATGGTAAAGTGCTGCCAATGTCTTACTTAGCTGAGGCTCGTGATTTCGTAAACCAACATGGTCTACAAATGCATTTAGATGGCGCACGTGTTTACAACGCTGCTATCGCTTTAGATGTCCACGTAAAAGAAATCGCACAGCACTTCGACTCAATGACGATTTGTTTATCGAAAGGTTTAGGCGCTCCGGTCGGTTCGCTACTATTGGGCAACAAAGAGTACATCGCTAAAGCCCGTCGTCTCCGTAAGATGGTTGGTGGCGGTATGCGTCAAGCAGGTATTCTTGCTGCTGCAGGTAAAATGGCGCTGACTGAAAACGTTGCTCAACTAAAAGTTGACCACGAGAACGCGAAAAACCTAGCAATTGGCCTAAGTAAACTAGAAGGTTTCTCTGTTAATCCTGATTTCATTCAAACTAACATCGTGTTTGCTAAGTTAGATGAATCTGTGGATATTAACCGAATCGCACGAGAGTTAGGCGAACAAGGCATTACGATGTCACCGAGTAATCCTGTTCGGTTTGTTACTCACCGTGATATTAACGCGGAAGACATTGCTCGCTTCCTTATCGCTATAGAGAAGTCGCTATAAATTCGTAACACCAGATCGATTGAACGCACTGACGACTAAGCACAGTATTGCTACAAAATGACCATTAATACTATTTCGCATTAATGGTCTTTTTTGATTTCTATTACCCATTTCATTAAACACTCTATTTGCTCACCCGTATTAAATATACTTCTACCTAATTACCCACCAATATACACTTTAACTATCAATCACATCAATTCAATAACTCTGCGTTATTGCCATTAACTGACCATTATAGATACCCTTTCTTTCAAATATCTCAATCAATATTCTTATGCAATCTGGACCGAGTAAATCCAATAACATCGATTGGTTAAATAGCTACCCTAGCGATCAAAGAATTTACCTTGCTGAAGTTTACATTAGCGTAATGCAAGAAGACTTAGAGCAACTAAGGGATACAAAGCCTGAGCACGCAAAAATCTTGCAAATCATGCACCGAATAAAGGGGGGCCTTTCTTCAATCGGACACCTCCCACTAGAGCAACTCATTAAAGTGGAAGAGCAAGATTTGAAAGCTGGAAATAACAATGTCGAACAGACAAATCTCAATACTATTAAATTAATCTCACACGGTGTCGAGTCAATTGAAGATTGGCTTAATATTAATAGCGTAGGAAATTAATTGAATCATTGTAGGATTTTTCTTGTTTTCACTCTCAGATATTTTTAGCTATTTCCGTTTTGTTACAATTAGCTAAATTTAGTCAACAGTTAAAATAATGAATAACGATATAAAAAAATATACGGTACTGGTTGCAGACGACTCTCGACTCGTTACAAGCAGTGTAACCACAATTTTGCGCCAAATCGGTTTTGAATCCATATCTTATGCATACAAACCTTTCGATGTTATTCATCAATGCCGCCAGAACTCGTTTGACATTATAATCTGTGACTACAACTTCCAAACCCAATTGACGGGCTACCAACTGCTGGAAGAACTCAAACACGCTCGAATTTTAAAATCGACGACGGTTTTTATGTTCCTTACTGGTGAAAATGATTACAACGTCGTGCGATCTATCGTGGATTCAGATCCTGACGACTACCTGCTTAAACCTTTTAATAAACAGTTCTTTATTAAACGGATATTTTCATCCTTAAATCGCAAAGTGGTCCTCGCGCCGATCTTTGAGAAGTTAACTGAATTCGATTTTGCTGGTGTTGTGCGTGAGTGCGACGAGCTTCAGCCATTTCACCCTGAATACTCTAAACTTATCCGAAAGTACAAAGCCTCTGCCTTGCTAAAAAGTAAGCAGTTTAATAAAGCTCAAGAAGAGTATGAAAGCTTACTCGAAGAAGATGACTTGGACTGGATTAAAACCGGCCTAGCGAGCACGCTCATTGAAACAGACCAAGTGGATGAAGCCAAAGAAATCCTCAGCTTAGTAAAATCCAGAAAAAACAACCCATACTTTCACGACGAAATGTCGAACATATACTCGATTGAAGAAGACCTGCCCAACGCGATAGATCATTTGAAACAGTCAGCGATGTTACTTGATGCGGGCGCACATCGTGAATTGGTGATTGCGAATTTATCTATCGCTGCTGGGGCTTATCAAGACTCTTTCACTTATATGAAAAGGTATTACGAGAAGAACATTAATACCTTTCGTGGCGGGTTTTATACAAAGATTAACTACATGCGTACTTTTCTCTATAAACAAACACTTGGAGGTTCAATAAACCTCTTTGAAAGGCAGCTTGTTTCATATAATTCGATTCTCAATGATATCGGTAAAACGCCAGAGCTTATTCTTCAGGATAAACTTATCTCTGCGCACATTGGATTGATCAAAGGTGATCTAAAAACGGCAACGCTAAGTATCAAATAAGCTCTCAATTATACCTCTGAGTTTCATTTTTATGATTTCTACCACCTTTGCTTCTTATTGGAACAATGCTCATTTTTAAGCGAAACACCGACATTCGTAGCAAGGTTGGAAGACAGCATTAATAAAGACCAACACCCGAGTATTATTCGGAGCCAAATTCATATGCTCAATGGCTTTAAAGAACGCTTGCAAACATCACAGCAACAGTTAAGTAATATCAGAAAAGAAATGATACTCATGAAATCATCGGACCGTCTAACAAAAGACAAACAGCTCGATTACTATCTCGATATTCATAATCTTTTGCCGCATTCAAAAAAGACATGTTTGGCAATTATCAAGCTTTCAGCCTTGCTCACCACTCCCTATGAAGGTAAACACGATATTCGTATCAAAATAAACAAGTGCAACGACGTATTGGTCAACTTATATACTAAAGAAGAGTTGAACAGTCTAAATTACAACCAAATACTGTATAAAGCACGAGGTCGCGCTACCTATTAGTTACGTTATCTTTGTAAGTAGTAACGCGCATCCTTTGTAAATACCAGATTTTCAAAATGTTAAAATGTCATTTTCACCCTAACCTCTATATTTTCACATAAAATTATCGCTTATCACAATCTTAGAACTCAAAGAGACAGGACGTCAGATAGCAATAACGTAGGTGACTTATGACAAATCAGAACGTTCTAATCATAGATGAACAACCTCTTTACCGAGAAGCACTTGCCGAGTTGATCATGGACTCGCTAAATGTTGAAGATCTCTATAAAACTACCGATACCGACAAGGTACTGAAGCTAGTAAAAAGCCAGAGCATTGATTTGATTGTTATCGATGTGACGTTAACAAACAACGATGGTATGAACCTTGCGAAGATAATCAAGGCGCACGGTTACGAAGGAAAGTTATTATTTGTCTCTTCTTTAGATAACTCAAGCTTGTCTGAGGTAGCTCTATCATTGGGTGCCAACGGGTTTCTTAGTAAAAACGAAAGCCATGAATCCATTCGCTTCGCCCTATCAAATATTATGAAAGGATACTCGTTGTTCAAATCGGATCAAAAGAACAGTAGCAAAAGCACCAAGCTATCCAATAAAGAAGTGATCGTTTTCCAGTATCTGATTCAAGGATACTCGAACAAGCTTATCTCAGAAAAACTGTCTCTAAGTGCCAAGACTATCAGCACTTATAAAACGAGAATTCTAAGTAAGTACCGAGCCAAATCGATCGTCGAACTGGTTCAACTTAACAGTACTATTTAACCAGTTAGCTTCTTGCCCAATATTGATGCCTTACAACGCGATTAACGTGTTCAAGCTATTGAGCTATTAAGCTATTAAGCTATTAAGCTAAGTTTAAGTTCTTTTCAATCACGCTAATGAGTAGTTGGTGAAGTGCGTTGTTACGGTGTGTCTGTTTAATATATGTCGCAATTTTTGGGCGTCCAGTCGAATAGTAAGATTCCGGAATCTCAATAAATTTAAAACCATCTATCGATTGACCAAAATTCATCATCATAGTCGCACATCTACGTCGCTTTAATAATCTAAGCAAAAGGCCAATATCCCCGACAGTTACCTTAGATTCAATCTGATAACCTTTCTTCTCTAAGATCATTCGCACAACTTGCTTAGGTCCTTTCCAGCCTTTAAGGGCTTTGTTGCGTAATTAAATTTAGAGATAGAGCCACCCCGTTTCGCGTATTTCTTAGTCAATACGACAAGTTTCAGGCATACCTAACCCAATAAGCTTGTTCAACGCTTTTATCATCGCGTAAGT
>NZ_CAWQUW010000044.1:0-8720 GCF_963898195.1 Vibrio sp. L3-7
ATCACTCATAGTCACCAGCATGTTGTTATGTCCATAGCGTTTACCAATATCAATTAAGCCTAGTGGTGATGAGCTAAAGGGACATTTTAACTTTGGAAAATAGTGACATTACAACTTTGCGCTTACACGCTCAGTGCGTATTATGTCTGATTATGTTTAATGGTGCATATCTTATAAATGTAGTGCAACCTCTTGTATTTAGAGGTTTTATCATTGAAGTATCGCGAAATGAGTAAGAATTACATTTTTCGAGAATTGGAATGTCAAATGTCCAGAGAAGAGGTAGCCGAACTGTGTTTTAAAAGTGTGAGGACAGTCACTGGTTGGGATGAAGGAAATCCAATTCCACCTGAATGTAAAAGGCTTATGCGAATGGCAAAGGGACGGGAGCTAAGCATTAGTGAAGATTGGGAACAGTTCAAAATGTTGTATGACAAGATGGAATTACCGACAGGTCAAGTCGTCAAACCACAACAGATATTAGCAGGGATAGCGTTATTAGGAATCCAATCAGAGTTAGAAATCAAAACTTCAACACACTTGTTAGGTATTGCCAGAGCAATAGCAAACATTAAAAGCAAAATTTAACACTGGTATTGGAGCTAGATACAAAAACCCCAACGTTTAGGATAAAGCTAAATGTTGGGATTATGCTCGATATCACTTTCTTGTAATTACCATCGGTATACATTTCACAGAATTAAGGCCTGCATCTCTAAAAGCGAAATATCCATTAAAAGTACTACCATTCTGCAGAGATTGTAAATACATAGTCCCACCAGAGAAGGTCTTCTTATCTTTACTTTGCGCGTTAAGACATAAGTAAGACTCCCAGTAGTTGCCTACAAGATCAAACTCGATATATTCTTCTACAGTTGGATTAACAAATTTAAAAGACATAGAGCCTGAAATAGAGTGTGCATTTTGTTGCAAGATAAAAGTCAATGTAGTTTCTGATTCGTCATCAGGAATGAAATCTGCTCTCCAAGAACCCGATATATCAGCTCCCTGATAACGAGACTTTTGCCAAAAAGGGATGAGTGTCTTATAAAAAAATTGCTTTAAAATAAACAGGGATAATGAGGTCAGTATACCAACTACTATGCCAAGAGTTATTGTTTTAAATATATCCATGCAAGCCAAGTAATCCTATTAAATTCAACAATCTAGTATTGTACAACTAAATTGTCACCAGTGACATAGCACTCTAGTGCATAGAAACCATACGACCAGTGTAAACATCTTTCAGAACTCCAACCGTCAGGTTTTCATGGTCACACATAACAGAAGCTGCTTGTTTGATGTCAGACTCTCTATCCTCTGGAACCCATAGAGTCACTTTTTTAAACCCTTTAGACTTCATCTTATCTTCATACTTCTTGTTTCGACTCATTAAAAAAACCTCCGTGTAAATAGCTATTTGATCACACTCGATCTAACTGTGCAAGACTCGCTTCGCTCAAACACTGGCGCACTAAGTTTGCGAATACAGACAGAGCACTAGCGCGCAAGCTTGCAACTAGAGCGGGTTAGGTGAGAGCTGATAGATAGGTCGAATTTACCCCCGTGATACAACACGGGGGTTGGCTTCCTCCCGCCGCGCTCGTCCTCCTCAGTCTTCGTCGTTCTCACTTGTTGTCCGTCAGCACTGGAAAGAGATCCTTTTCGACACTCAAATGATCTTAAGAAAGCTAGTGAACACAAAAAAGCCTTACCGATGTGGCAAGGCCTTAAAGAGCTATTCTGGCAGGGTGAGGGAGGGTGCTACATAGATGAGCATGGGCAGTTAGAAACACTCGCCAGTTGAGACCTACGGACTAATAACCTCTACAGTGTGGCTCGGTGCCTCGTTCGCGCTTCGCTCTCTCTTATCCCTGCGGGGCTACTCAACGACAGACTGTAATCCTTTCAAAGCATCAAGGTAGTCATTTACTGCAAGCTCATTATTGTAGAGCTTCCGCTTTAGCTTCTCATTTAGCATTCGTTCTTTTTGATACAACTCTTGATACTTAAGTGCGTCATAGCCACCTTGAACTAGAGCTTTAGACATGGTCGATGTCTTCGTCAATTCTTTTAGCTTGGATAGCATTTCTTCATGCTTTTCAGTATCTCGAATAGTAATAGCCATCATTTTCCCTCAATGCCGGTTTGTCCTGGTTTGATTATGATAGCATTTTTGGCAGTTCGTTCCAGGATAAAAACCTTGGTTTGATAGCATTCCAAGGTTCTCGATCAAAACACCGGTTCGTGTTTTGATAGCATTACTCAACTAGTTAAAACAAACTGACATCAGCTCGACTCACTTCTGGCAAAGCGGTAGCAGTTGCGTAGGGCTTGCATGTTATCAACTTCGACAACTGACCTCTGTTCAGTTTCAACAAGCAATCATCAATATGGTCTACAGTAACGTTATAAGCCTTTAGGAAGTTTTCGTTTACATAATAAAGACCGTCTAGAGCTTCCACCTCGATGCTAATGTGTTGCTCGATAGCTCCTCTCTTGATGGCGAAATTAATCCCCGTTACATACGCTTTCTTAATTCCTTCAAAAGGAAGAACCTCAGCTATAGGAACATGAGAAAGGCTATCTTTGTCAGTGCCTTTACTGCTATCCCTACTAGAACGTACATCCCCAGTAGCTTCACTATTTTTACTAGGTAGTGTTTCACTTTGCTTAGGAACGGCAGTTGAAGACGTTGTTTGTCCCGCTTCCTCCACCGTCTCAGTAGTTTCAAAATAACGATTGGATAAGTCATAAATTATGTACCCGAAACAGAATATGGATAATAGAAAAATCAAAATAGCTTTAGGACTACGAAAAAGCGTATTCATAGCGAGTTGTTGTTTAGCGCTGCCTGTCCCCGTAGATTTGTAGAGTAGGAAAGAGTCCAAAGGGATTTTTTGATTGGTTAGGTTGACGTCTTTCTTTTTGGGAATGACAGGAGTCGATACCGATTTGTCATGCTTCAAGATATAGGGATTTCGTTTCGTCCAGAAAAACTGATCGCGTCCCTTGTGAAAGAAGTTCTGATTCGCACAGGCCTTAATACCAGAATCGATTTGCTTCCAATCTGGTGAAAGCAACTCGATATCCCAGTCATATTTTCGGTGTCTCATGAACCCCTCATTGAAGCTATGAGGATAGATAATTCTGCCTTCTGAATCGTACTCAGCAATCCCTCTGTCATCTATTTCAGAATCTTGTAACTCGTCCATGTTCGCAGGGGTGTAACGAGAATTGAAAAAGCGTTCGTAATCTTTAGGTAGTAAGCCGTCACGAGGTGATTGAGTGATGAAGTCAGATAGCGGTTTGTATTTCACTTTGCGAATATCAAAGCCGACGTTTTTAGAGAAAATATCCTGACATTCATCAATAACGATAAGCGCACCAATAGGGCACCAACAGAAGAAGTGCGTCCAAAGGTGAACGCCAGATTCATCCCTAGAGCTAATACGAAAGAGTTTAGCGGTGCTAGGGAATTGGATATTAAATCGTTCTTCAATGACGGCTAAGGGCTGCATACCCTCGATGTTAGTAACAACCGTTCTACCTGCTTTCAAAGCTTGGTAGATAGAAAAGTAAGCCGTGTATGCGGACTTGTAAGAGCCGTTAGCGCCCGTTCTTATGGTAATCGCCATTATCTAGATAACCTCATCACTAAAGCGGTAGTGAAGAAGTTAGCCCATACTGCAAGGCCTTGAGGGACGCCAAACTTAAACGCATAAAACCTCAGCTCATCAGGTAAAGCATTAAAAGCTTTGGACAGAATATCGTTAAAGCCGATCTCTTTTAAGAGGATTTGAGCCGAGTTGTAAGAGAGCTTAATGAACTCTAATTCTGCTTTTAATTTCATCTTAATCATGAAAATCTGAATGTATGAAAAGAGGTCTAAGGTCATTTGGGGTATAGCTTTAAAGAAGTCCGTAATAAACGCCATCTGTAAGCTAATCCAATCAATAAAAGAGTAGATGTAATCCATAACTAATCCTTACCTAACATTCTGATACCAGACAAAACAAACAAGAACATCACAACGGCTGAAATGATCGTGGCGTTCTCCAATAGAGCAGAGAGCACACCTGATTTGAAAGAGCGTTCAGCATGGTTAACATTGAGATTTAATGAGTGCTCTTTATAGGTGCCGTTATTGAAAGAGCTGGTATCGATAGAGAATAACGCTTTGAACTTTTCAAATTCATCGGTCATTTCTTGTTTGATTTCTGTGACTTCATTTTGAACTTCAGCTATTTGGTTTTGAGTGACAATGAATCCCTCACCATTAAAGCCATAGTTAGGTTCAACAAAGTTATTGTCGTTAGTGACACCATTGATGAGGTCAGTTAGCTTACTTTCGACACCGGACATATCAGAGCCGTCTATACCGTCTATTTGAGAAGATAGGGCGCTTAGTTGTGTATTCAAAGAATCCAGTTTTCCATCAACAACCGTCACCTGGTCTGAAAGGCCTGACACGTTAGTTGTCATCTCTTTTTGGGATGACTCCATACGTTTAAGTATCTTCTGGTTGGCACTGGCCTTAGCTGCGTTTCTTAATCGGTTCGAGTCCGTTTCTGAAAGCGAAAGCTCATCAAGGTCAACGTCGACTTCGAAGTTATCGAGTTTGTATTGAACGTCTAATAGCAACTGCTTGGCTTGTACGTGTCGATAATCCAAAGCATAGGTTTGATTTAGTATGTTTTGTTCAACCTCAGATAGTGCTTTGTCCATTTCTACAAATTTGTATGAAAGATTAGCGCCCATGTTGCTGATGCGATTGGGTATCTCATTGATGTTGCCCGTTCTTTCGATGAAGTTACGGTGAAGATGGGAGATGTCTTGTCGAATGCTTTGATGGCCGTTAATGATCGTTTCATTGAGGCCTCCATTATAAGTATTGAGAGCTTCATTGAACTGTTTACGAGTGATGCCCGTTCTTACCAATTTATCGATTACACCAACCAAGTCATTTTGGTTTTTGGACAATTCTCTGACTGAATCCGACCACGCCTTAGTGTTCATACAATCCAAGCCACCAACACAGTTGTAGTTCTTGATCTCTTTTAATTCGACTAACTTGTCATAGTCTGATTGAATTCGGTCGGGGATACCATCTGCGTCAGTATCGGCCACCAAATTGTCGTTACTCTCTGGATTCGCATCGGAGTGGTTAGGGATTCCGTCACCATCCCAATCTTCCTCACTGTCGAGAATGCCATTCATATTAATGTCACCCTCCCAAGGGAAAGGCTTGGCTGAGTCACCTGAAAAGCTATCACCACCAGAGCATTTTTCGCCCGTAAAAGTAAAAGAATTACTCCACATACGTTTGGTCGGGTCAACGCTTATCGATACAGAGCTTCCGCGAAGAACACAAGCTGAACCATATTGGCCAATACACGCTGACGTTGGGCTTTCGCCCCATATGTAAGCATCATAGGTATAGGTTCGTGATTGAGATTTCAATACGGTGCAAACCGAAGTACAAACGCCACCGTCATCAACTTCCCCCAAAGGGCAGCTAATGGCGTGAGCGTAACCACTTAAAGACGCGAACAGTACCAAGAGCGCGTATCGTATTATTCTCATATTCAAAGCCTAGATATAAAAAAGCCCCCAAACTAGGAGGCATTGATACCCGTATATACGCCATATACGAATGACATAGCCATAACCACCCCAAACAGGACGGTTACGACTTGAGAGACAATGTCTCCCATTAGTTCCCCATAGAGTTCATGATAGCGCGAAGACCAAAGCCAATCGCAGCAAGACCGATAAGACCAACCACAACCAAACCATAGTTAGATTGACCAGTCGTTACAGCTTCATTGATAGCCGTTGTGATTGCAGTGTTATCAGCAAATGAAGAAGCAGAAACAAATGCAGTAGAACCTAGAACCAATAGACGTTTTTTCATGATATTTCCTTTTTTAAGAGTGTGTTACTAAAAGTTGACCCTTAGCCTTTGCCAAGAGTTTTTAATATTCGTCCTAGCACATGGCCAGAAACGAAAGATAATAAAATCCAACCTGAAACAGCGGTGTAGAGTTCACTGTCGATGTTCAAAGATTGAGACGCAGAGACTAAATTGTTGTATTCAGAATCTGTGAGCATTACGAGCTGACAATCAAAGTCGGTTGACGTTCTTAAGTAACCTTGTTGAGTGGTCGTAATGCAGTTCATTGTTAAGCCTTGTTAGCTTTCATGAAGCTATCGAAGTGCTTTTTGATTTCTTCATCGACAGGAACAAGATTGGTAACCAAGATATCGAGTGGATCATTTGGGTTAGCGCCAAAGCTCAGTTCGTAGTCACGGTTGGCAACAAAAGCGCGCGATTGGATAAGCTGACGAGCGTAGGCCACATCAATTTTCAACGCTTGTTTGTTGTAAGGGATGTCAGTCGAGTAACCGATACCCGTTTGCTGAAACTTCTCGTTATCGACTTCTTCAACAGCACGTAGGACAGACAATTCCGCAAATTCCATATTAGATTTAGGGAAACGCTTGATAGCAATACCAGTTATTGTAGGCATATTCTTGACTCCAAAATTTCGATTTTCTGTTTAGTGTATTCGTCAGGAATACCCAACGAGGTTTCAAAGTTTGCGCGTCTATGGTGTGTAGGAATGAGCATTCCGAATGCTTCACCCAAATCACCCTCAGTCATTGCCACAACTTCAGACAGTGCCTTACCACATTGACGACGAACCCAAGCAATACGAGCGAAGAACTCAAGACCTGCTTTTTTCTTGTTAAGCTCAATCTTCATTGGTTCAGCAGGGTCGATACTGGCCGAGAAGTCACACAGACCAGCAAAGGCCGAAGCAGGCGAGGCGAGTAGTGCCAAATCGCACTTCTTCAATTCCACTTCATTGCGGTACCAAATCACTTCAGGGTCAGCAATGTTTTGCTCGAACTTCTTGTTGTACACACGCCAGTAGATCGCAGAGGTACGAGAGCCAACAAGAACGGCTTCCTCTGATAATTCACCAGATTGTGAAACGCGCTTATGAGGAACCATTGTGGGACCACGTCCACGAGAAGCAGTGCGAAATGCTCCCTCATAAAAACATTTCTCAGCATACTTACAGTCAAAGATTCCGGTGTAGTCATCCACACAGAGATCTAAACGGGCTAGGCGAGTGATACCTAAAAGTGACAACCACCAGTGCACCTTTTTGTGTGTGGTGAAGTCGAACAACTTAGCGCAACCCGTACCATTGATTTGCACGTAGACCGTATCGTTATTACCGCCAACACCAACCAAGCCACATTCAACCGTTCCCGTAGAATCGTAAATCACCATCGAATCTTCATAGCCATGTAAGCCACGGCCACGCATAGGAGAAATACGAAAGTTAAAGACTTTAGACATGAACTCATCAAACCTATCGGCTAAAACCTTGCGGCATTTGTTACGGTGTGACTCTATTGATTTCTCTATCGCTTCTGGTGAGTTAAGACGACCGTTAACGCTTTTCTTTTTAAACTCAGGAAACTGCATGTTGATAAAGTCTTGTTCGTTCGAGCTGTCCAAATGTCTAAGCGAGCCATACGAAAACGAAAAGGCTAGGTGATCCACTTGAACCGGACGAATTTCATCATGGAACTTATGAGGCTTTTTAGATTGCATGGAAAACCCCTTTGACTAACAGCTCTTGGTAGTTCTCATCAGTAATTTCAACAATCTGAAATGACACCATGCCGTAATGAACCTCCATGAACTGGAAGAAATCACGCTGAGTCTTAAAGAAGTTATGACCCCAAGGAAAATAGGCGTTGATGCCATGGTTAGGTTCGTTGTCGAAGTAGATTGAATCCATGATTAACGTTCCAAGCCGTAGAATGCGCAGAACTGTTCAAGTTCTTGGTCGTTATCAAACGTAAAAGTGAAAGAGTCTTCAGAGTTATAAAGCGGATTCTTATAGCTGACAGTGTGGAAAAGTTCTTCACCGATAGTACGTTGACCAAACTCAAGTTCGCTAACAAGGAACTCAAAGCAGATTTCTAGTGGCGAGTTATGAAGAGACACAGACGCGTGTGTGAATTCTGGGTAGCTAGAGAAGCTAACGTGTTCAGATTTCAGCACAGAGCCATATTCAATAGATTCAATTTGGAACATAGAAGCCACCAGAAGTTAGTAAGTACGATAATTTCCGTACAGTAAATACGATAAATCTCGTAGTGGCAATACGATAAATTTCGTGTTTATGAGCTAGAATCGAGCTAGAGGAAACAAACGAGGTTTTCAAAATGTACACAAAGAAACTCATAGATGCTTATAAAGAGCACATGAATTACATCCAATATAAGCAAGTCGCGTCCGATTTGGGTATTAGCACTCAAATGCTAACGGACATTCGAAAAGACCGAGCATTTTTAAAAGAGAATCAAGTACTTATGCTTGCTGATATTGTTGGTGAGGATAAAGAAAAGGCATTAGTTGGGCTTGCTTTGGATAAGGCAAAAACTTACGAAGCGCAGACACTGTGGAACAGCATTGCAAAAAAGTATAACGGGCTTGGTTTAACAAGTATTTCAATGGCTTGCGGTGGCTTAGCATTGATGGTTGCTACCCCTAAAGAAGCCCTAGCTCTGTCAATCCCATTTTAAAATGTCCTCATTTGTCCCAAATAGAAATGTCCCCTTGTTAGGTCTTTCGACTGGAGGTTTTGAATGGTTCGGTGAGCACTGGGTTGATGGCTCGAGGGGCTGTTTGA
>NZ_CAWQUW010000045.1:0-72686 GCF_963898195.1 Vibrio sp. L3-7
CCTGACTAATTCGTAGCACTAGTCAAAGGATTACGTAAAAATAGAGACCGTCAATTTCCCTCGGTAATTAAGCGAATGACAAAGTCGCTTGGTAGTTACGATACGACAGAATCGCTTGGTGATCACAGGATTCTTGGGGTAAGGCTAACTCAGAATTGCCCCATTGTCAGTTAGTGTAAAAACTCATACATATCCTGTTGATGTGTATTTGCATTACCTATAGTTATCTATAAGAAGCTGCCTAGAGTGCTTCATTACATTTATAGTTACTAACTTTCTTAATTTACTTTTATATCCTTTGCTTACGGAAGAACAATTAAAAAGAGGCTCTACATGTAGAGCCTCTTTTCATATCAGTAATATATTGATCGTTATACTCGCTTTGGCTGAAGATCTTTTTCTTCAACTTCTTTTATGTCGAAGCGTTGCTTCAACTCTTTCTCGATGCTTTCTAAACTACGATTTGCCGTTTCAGGAAGAATTTTTACCGCAAACCAAATCTGACCAAGAAGGATAATCGCGAACATGATGAACAATGCCGATGTTCCAAATGATTCTCTAAAAGCTGGTGTAAATGAGTTCAAGATAACACCTTGAATCCAGATTGCTGCCGTTGTTATTGAGACCGCACGGCCACGGACTGAAGTTGGTAAAATCTCAGCTGAAATCGTGAACTTCAGAGGACCTAAACCTAGTGCTGTGAAGGCAACAAAGAACGCCATTAATCCAACAATCAACATCGGTGGAGTATCCGGTCTGTCGAAGAATATCGCTAGGCCGATAAGACAAACGAAACAACCAAGCGCAGAAGTTATCAGCATTTTTCTGCGGCCTACTTTATCAATGAATACCATTGAAAGTGAGGTGAAGATGACACTTACTAGACAAATCCAACCAAATCCGCCAAGTGCTGACCCCTGACTTCCCATAATTTCTTCTAGCATGACTGGACCGTAGTACATAACAACAGTCACACCAGACCATTCAGACCAGATTGCCAGTAGTACACCCGTCATCAAGCCAAAGCGCATTACAGGATTTTTGACTAATTGTTTGTACGATCCTGCTTTTTCAGAGCGAATTACCTGTCGACATTCAATGATAGCTTCTTCCGCTTCGCCTTTAGTTAGGAGCTTTTTAAGAATGTTAGCTGCTTCTCTCTCTCTCGATTTAGATATCAACCAACGAGGGGACTCTGGAAAAAATACGACCAAAGCAAGGAAGATGACTGCCGGCAGAAACTCAACAGAGAACATGCCACGCCAGTTTTCAGTAATAAAGAAGTGATCAAGGTAATGACCTGTGACAACGGCAGATTGGCTGTAATTAACAATGAGTGTGTTGGTAACAACCGAACACGTTAAACCGATAACGATGGCAACTTGAAATAGGTTGCTTAGTTTTCCTCTATGTCTTGCTGGAGAAACTTCTGCAATGTACATCGGGCAAACTACAGTTGCGATACCAATACCAAAGCCACCGATGATACGAGCCCAGATCAGTAAGTTGAATGAGTCTGCGTACATACAACCAAGCACCGATACGATAGCTAATAAAGCACCTAGCATCAGAGGTTTTTTACGCCCAGCATAGTCCGCAATAGGGCCAGCAATTATACTACCAAATAGGCAGCCAACGAGCGCTGAAGATACATACCAGCCCTGTTGTAAGGACGATAACTCGAACTGTTGTGTGATTTGTGTAATCGTACCGCCAATAACTATAGTGTCCATTCCAAATAGGAATCCACCAATCGTTGCCGCGGCGCAAATGAATGTCAAAAAGAACATTTTCTTATTACTTTCACTAAGAATCATTTGATCTCTCCATGAGAATTGTAGGGTACATGGGACGCTGTTCTAGTGCGTCTGGATTACGTAGTCTGCGTTTGATTCGTATTGTTTTATTTTTAACGCATTGACTAGATCCACGCGCTCGGTTTTATCGAGCGCCTCTTGTTTCGACTTTCCACCAGCCAGATGTCTTGATATTAATCGCTCTCTGAGTACTTCTTCACTTGCTGTGAGAAAGATCTTCAAGTCAATTAAATCACTGACTGGTCGCCAGTCTTCGTCGGTTGAGTAGATGTAATTGCCTTCGAGTAAAATAATTTGAGTGTCTGGCTCAATTAAAAAACCTTCAACAATTGGATCGTGTAACTCACGACAGTATTTCGGCCAGAAGAATGCGTCAGTGTTTGGCGTCACCGCTTTGGAAAGCAAATGTGCCAATGAGGTTACATCAAATGTTTCGATGCTACCTTTGACTGACGTCAGTCCTTTCTCTTTCAGTACCGAGTTGGGGTAGTGAAAGCCGTCCATTGGACACAGTTGGGCTTTAAACCCTAACTGTGACAGTCCAGATAGTAGGGATTCAGACAACGTTGATTTACCCGTCGCTGGTGCACCAGAGATACCGATGACAAGAATCTGTTTCCCAGACTCTTGGTAGGTGTTGGCGACCAGTTGAGGAACGCTTGCAATGTCATCACCCGTTAGCGAATATGTTTTAGCCATGATCTGGTTCCTAATTCGGTACATGATAATGCCGCTATGTGACTGGCTTTCTTTAGAGAGTCACGGAAATCTTGACTCTCTGAGTAGTAGTGACAAAAAGCTCCATGGAAAATATCCCCGGCACCTAGCGTATCGATAGCGTCAACTTTAGGTGCAGGGATTACCCCGCTACCTGACTCATCACTATAAAAAACACCTTTGTCGCCCAGCGTCATTGCCCACTTTTTGATCCCGTATTGGTCGCAAAGTGCCTGCATTTTATCTTTGTCACCATTGGTGAATTCCTCTGAAACAATAGGAATAGTACAGAGAGATAAAAACTGTTCGCTGTGCGATTTCCAAGTACCAGCGTCTAACACAATATCCCCAGTAAACTCAGCCAAAGCTTGCACGTTTGCGCTAACAAACGGATGCTCATATTGATCAAGTAATACGAGCTTTGCATTATCTAGCCACTTAGGGTCTAAACTCATCACCTTTTCGCAATCAGGCTGACTGGCGTTAACGATGAGCCTAGATGCAGTTTGCTTTGCAGAGATAATGTTCGATAGTGGTAGCTGGTATTCATCGTCTAAACTTAAATCCACAACCGAAATTTCGTGTTCATTAAGCTCTGCTGTCACTATCGATTTATAGAGGTGCTCTTTACCTAAACATGTCCAAAGGTGTACATCAGAGCCTAATGAGTTGCATGCAATGGCAGCATTGAGTGCAGACCCACCACCACCAATAAAATCAGCAATCGCATTCACCTTTTGATCAGGATCAGGCATCACTTCAACAAAGCTCATCAAATCAATCGTGCTTCTGCCTATAAATACACAATTTCCCATACGTAGAACTCCTTTGAATTACAGCTCACCGCTGGCGTAGCGTGCAGCCATATCATCCATAGAAATTGGTGTAATCTTGTCACCGTGACCAGCACAACCAAATCGTTCAAATCGGTTTAAACAAAGTGTCGTTAGTTCATCCATTCCTGCTAATAGGAACTTACGAGGATCAAACTCTTGCGGATTTTTCATCGCTAATTCTCGGAAGCGACCAGACATCGCCATACGGCAATCAGTATCGATATTTACCTTGCGAACACCATGTTTGATACCGCGCTCAATTTCTTCGATTGGCACACCATATGTTTGAGGCATTTCACCGCCATTCTCATTGATCATATCTTGAAGGTATTGAGGAACCGATGAAGCACCATGCATAACTAGGTGAGTCGTTGGGAGCTTCGAGTGAATTTCTTCGATTACGTTCATCGCTAAGATATCGCCATCAGGTTTGCGAGTGAACTTGTAAGCACCATGGCTTGTGCCACAAGCGATCGCTAATGCGTCAACCTTTGTTCTTTTAACAAAATCAACGGCTTGATCTGGGTCTGTTAGCAGCTGGCTCTTTTCAAGGATACCAACAGCACCAACGCCATCTTCAGCTTCAGCTTCACCGGTTTCTAAAGAGCCAATACAACCTAACTCACCTTCAACTGAAGCACCAACCCAGTGCGCTGATTGAGCGATACGAGAAGTAATATCTACATTGTAGTCGTAGCTGCTTGGTGTTGATGCATCACGCTCCAATGAGCCATCCATCATGACCGATGTAAAGCCGTGGCGAATTGCTGACAGACATGTTTCTTCGCTATTGCCATGATCTTGATGAAGAACGATTGGTGTTTTCGGGAACATTTCAGCAAGTGCACAAACCATCTTGTAAAGCATCACATCACCTGCGTAGCTTTTACGAGCATTGATACTCGCCTGTAGGATGACACCTGAATTACATTTTGCTGCAGCGCGAACAATGGCAAGTCCTTGCTCCATGTTGCTGATGTTGAAAGCTGGAACTGCATAACCATTTTCTGCTGCGTGATCCAGTAGTTGTCTTAGTGTAACGATAGCCATTTTCTTCTCCAATTGAGGTTTAATTGTTTCTTGCAATTAAATCTATTTCATTTAATTGCAGCTGGCAATTAAATGAAATGTAGAATGTGAAAAGGATCGTGTTTTTGTTTTGAGGATCGTTATTTGAGTTGGATAAAAAGGACTTTTTTTCATGGAATACTTTTTGAGGAACAAAAAAGCCCAGCAATAAGCTGGGCTAAAAAGAAGAAGGGGGAAGCTGAATCAGTTATTCGGCAACACTTTTCATACCGAATGTTTTTAGTGTCTCAATTCTAGCATTGCCGTTCTTAGCGTATACATAGAGACCTGCACTGTCTTCATCAGAGAAGATGTTATTGGTCATCACAGTACGACCTCCATCGGTAAAGACTTCCACAGAAATACTGTCCATAAAGATACGGATGTTTGCTCGATCTTTACTCGCACACTCTAGTGGGCATGTTCTACGTAAGGCTGAACGACTGCCCGATTGAGTACGATCAAAGGCCAGTTCGCCTTTCTTTAAATCCAACTCAATCAGTGTTTTCTGCTCACCTTTACTGCGAATTTCAAATACAATGCTATCACAGTCGCTTGCGGCTAGATCGATGTCAGCAATGATTTCACAGTGAACATTATCACCTGCTTCAAATGCGAATTTTTCACCATCGTTTAACTTGAGTTCAGTATGCCTTTTTGGTGAATGACGCAATTTTTCAACTTCTTGTACAGGTGTGAATTTCAGTTTTCCGTCATGACATAAAGATACTTCACGAGCCAGAGAGATGCTCCCATACCAACCAAGTTCACTGGTGTCGTAAGTTCCATCACACCATGGCATGAACGGCCATGAACCAATCCATGCTTGGATTAGAGTACGCCCATTTTCATCATCGAATACTTGTGGTGCATAGTAGTCAAAGCCCCAATCTAATGAGCCCATTGTTGACCAATGGAATTTGCCTGTTTGGTAATCAAGGTCACCAACAAGGTAGACCACCTGACGTTGCTGCATACCCATAGGTGAATACATGAGTACGTGCTTGTCACCCAATTTGAAAATATTTGGACACTCAAGCATTGTGCCTAATTCACCCATACTCTCTACACAGTACCCTACGAATTCCCAATCGGTTAAGTTTTCCGAGCGGTGTAGACATACTTTACCGAAACCGTTGGTCTCGTAGTTTGATGGGTTAATTAGATCGCTCACGCCATCTGTAACACCCGTCACCATGTACCATGACCCATCGTGTTTCCAAACCTTTGGATCGCGGAAGTCATGCAGGTTAATTCCCTCTGGCGGATCAGATAAGATTGGATTACCGTCGTACTTGTCAAAGTTAATGCCATCAGTCGATGTTGCCATGCATTGAACTTGGCGAGCTTGAGCACACCCAGTGTAGAAAAGTGTCATCACACCATCATTGTTCACAGCACTACCAGTAAAAATACCTCCGCCATCCCAGCCGTCATATTCTTCACTTGGTGCTAAAGCTTCTGGCAGTGTTTCCCAGTGAATGAGATCTTCGCTGACTGCGTGTCCCCAGTGCATGGTTCCCCACTTGCCAGTGAAAGGATGGTGTTGATAGAAAAGGTGATATTTACCCTGATATTGAATCAATCCATGCGGGTCATTAATCCAGCCTACCGGTGCTTGGTAATGGTAATGCTCACGCCAATGGTGCTGCTTAACCGTATCTTTATGCTCAGCGATGTATTCTTCAACTTGATCAATAATTGCCTGATGCTTCTTCTTATCGAATACCACAAGGACCTCCAATGTTATCGAAATATATTTAATTGCAACCTGCAATCAAATATATTTCATTTAATTGCAGCTAACAAATATAGTATGATGAACTTGAGATTGCGCTCACATAAGTAAAGTAGGCTCAATTTCTAACTATATGATTTTATTGAATCTTAACTTTTTCTATATATTGTGTAGATCCATTGGAACGTTATTGCAGATCAAATTGGTCGGGAGAACTATGAATAAGCCTATGAGAAGCGGACTGGGCGTTTCGTTAGATGATGTACAAAATCATAATAAGCGCGTCATTCTCAATGCACTTCACAATAGTGGTAGTTGCTCCAGAAAAGAGATCAGCCAATTGGTTGGACTTGACCAAGCGACGGTGACGAGAGCGATAAAACCTTTAATAGAACAAGGGCTTATTGTTGAAACGGGTGTGCGAAAAGCGGCACGTGGTCGAAGCTCTATCTATCTGGGGTTCAATACCCAACATCTACGAATTGTGTCCGTTCGAATACAGCGTACTAACTTCTCAATTGATACCTACGATCTCAATGGTGTTTCGCTAACCAACGTAGTCAAACCCATTAATACTGATAATAGCCCAGAAGAGCTGATCGAGTATTTGACTAAGCAAGTGAGTGATGTTTTAAAAGAGCAGGAATGTGATATTTTGGGGGTTGCAGTGGCGATGCCTGGTCCATTCTTAGAGCAAGATAATAAAATAATGCTGATGACTGACGCTAAAAATTGGCAAGATATTGATTTCATTTCCCACATGCGAAAACAATTTCCAGACTATCCAATTTATGCTGGCCATGATGCAAAACTGGCAGCACTCGCGGTTTGGCGCCAGCTACAAAGCACTTATGAAGCAAGCGTTTTACTGTATGTCTCTCTTGGGCAGGGTGTAGGTTCGGGCTTAGTGATTGAAGGGCAGGTTTATCACGGCAGTTTAGGTACTGCCGGGGAGATTGGCCACACATCGATCAATTTTCAAGGGCCGCAATGTAAGTGTGGCAATCTAGGTTGCCTTGAGCTGTATACCTCGACGACGGCTTTAGTGGAACACTACAAGCAAGAGGCGTCATTAGTATCCGCGGACTTTGAAATGGTAGTTAATGCATTTCATGACAGAGAATCTACTGCGATAAACGCAGTTGATTACTTAGCTAAGTGCTTGGCATATGGCTTAGTGAATAACATTAACCAATTAAACCCTGATTTAGTGGTGATTGGTGATGAAATGACGCAATTAGGGGCTGATTTCTTAAGTCGTGTAAAGGAATACACATTTCGTTTATTACTTCCGGATCTAGCAAGCAATATCGAACTGGTTCTTGATGAGAGTGATGAAGATTTGGTTCATAAAGGTAACTATCACAACGTGATGTCAAATGAGCTACTTCTGCCTTTGGCACACTTAGGAATAAAGGCGTCTAAGAGCTGTTAATATGCAGTTATATATTAAGACTTTGCCATACGTTACATAATTCATTAGTTACTAAATTAGCAATGGCGCTAACTCACTTTTGTCCAGAAACGTTTTTAAAATTGATCAAACTCTATTGTCCTCCGACAATAATAGCTAGATATAGAGCGAGCATAGGGTCAGATAGAGTTTAAAAGTAGGTAGTGGTTAGGGGGGAATTGGTGATCTTAATTACACATCCCTGTGTAACGTATTCTGAATGTCAGCTGGCTTTAAAGCGCTTCATAAATTGACTAAAGCGAGGAATCAGGTTTTGCACAGTCGGCGCATCGGGAATCTCATTTACAAAAATCATAAAGCGCTGTGCTTTACTTTTATCTCCTTGAGCAGTCCCTGCTAGTATTGCTTGAGCTAAAATTACATGCTCAGCGGTAACGTCCTTATTCGAAAATTCGTGAATCAACATAGAAAATCCTAATAAGTATAAATACGAATGTAATAATACAATATGTTGATATTTATATCGATAGCTTATGGCATTCATCAATGTCAGATTTGTGTAAAAGCAAGACAATGATGTGCACCATCAATACTGGACAGTGAGCTTAGTGACTTTCCATACTTATGCTAATTCGTGATTTGCTAATACTTGGTTCTCCGATACTCATTTCTGTCCAAATCCCATTTAGACACCCAAACAAAAAAGGGATTGGTATCTCTACCAATCCCTTTCAGAATTTATTTATAAAATAACGGCTCTTACTCTCTACAAGCTTTCAATTGCCTTTTGAACCGCTGGGCCAATCTGACGCTTGCGAGAAGTGACACCTTCTAGGGTCAGCATATCGCTTGTTGGTTCAGCGTTGAAAGCCGATTTAATGACTTGATAGTCGCTTTCATCCACCCACAGTAGATTCGCTTCTTTGTTCTTCGTGTCTGTGATTGAGAAGAACAGATGATCTAAGCCGTTCTCTTCTTTATAAGACTTCATCGCTGCCAAAAGCTCATATTTACGGTCAATCAGTTGTTGAGCGGTTAGTGTTTCAGCAACGCCGATGCTCACTTGTTTGCCACCGTACTTAAAGTTCTTGTAGTCCAGTGTCAGGATGGTTTCAGATGAAAGGTGGCTAAGGTCTGATTTAGCAATCAACATCTGTTGACCGAAGTCTTCGATGTCTGAAATGCCTGCAACCTTTGCCAGTTTCTCTGCGTATTCACGATCGTGTTCAGTGGTGGTTGATGATTGGAACACCACGGTATCAGAAAGAATCGCGCCTAAGCCGACACAAGCAAGGTGCTTAGGTAAAGTCACATCAAGCTTTTCAGCGTTGTCAGCCAGAATAGTTGCAGCCGACCCCCAGCCTCGAATATCCATCTCAACAATTTGTGGCGTATTAATCGGTGAGCCACCAATCGCATGGTGATCGACCACAGCAACAATAGATGCTTGGTCGATGGTTGGCGCTAGTTGAGTCACTTGGTTGAAGTCCACCAGCCCTACTCTATATGGAGAGTAATCTGTCTCTACTCGTGGCGATTCTGCATTACAGTAGTTCAAGATAAACGTCGATTCAGGGTTGATAGGCTCAGGCACTGTCGCCGTACCACCATAAATATGAGCCGCGAGCATCGCAGACATTACCGTGTCGCTGTCTGGGCTAAGGTGCCCCGTCCATACGAGATCTTCACTGTTTTCGTTGGCAGATTGCTGCAAGCTGAAAGCAAAACTTGCTGAACTGAAAGACATAATTACGGCAGCAACGACAGGTGTTAGCTTCACGGGTATTTCCTTTTCTGGATTCGTTTTAGAACCCAATAAGCTAGCTATTAAAAATTTCAAAACCATGTCAGCGATGTTTCAGATTTACTTCAGTAAGTAACGAAATGTAATTTGGATCTCGTTAGGTTTGCCCAAAAAAACAAAAAAGGATCGGTATCTCTACCAATCCTTTGAGTTTCACAAACCAATACAGGTTTAGAGACAATTAGTGTTTGTACCTAAAGGTATTGCTGTCATCAACAATCTCGATTTTGACAGGTACGGTGCCTTGCTTAACATTGCCGATTCTTGCAAACGCCTTGTGCGAAAGATCGATAACGCGGCCTTTTACATAAGGGCCTCGATCGTTAATTTTCACATCGACAGACTTATTATTGTTTGTATTGGTCACTCTCACGATAGTGCCGAATGGCAAGGTTTTATGAGCCGCAGTATTCGCATTCATATTATACGTCTCACCACTTGCTGTTAGCCTTCCATGGAATTTATCGCCATACCAAGAAGCTTTACCAACAAGAGCATGTGACTTGGCGTAATCCTTTGTTTTTGACCCGCCGACAGCCGACGTTGAGGTGCATCCGGCTAGTATCATAAGAATAAGAGCGGTAAAGATAATATGTAATTTTTTCATGTAATTTGGTTGCGCTAATCTCTGCATGTTTCTCTGTTTTCGTTATTGTTGGTTCAGCCGTATGTTTCTGAGTATAGTCGCTACTCAGTCAAGGCTGCCATTCGGTATGATTTACCAATGTTTTCATGAACGATGATTTCTTCCGTCATATTCCTGAAAGGTTTTATCGTCAAAACGTCAACTTTAACAACGCCTTAAATTTTGTTACTTATTGACCACACAGTGCAGATAACCCCAACTCAAACAGCAATCGAAGACAAGATCATTTGTGTCCCACTTCGAATGAAGTGCCGTCCTCCTCTCCCCCAAAAAATGCAAAAAAGGATTGGTATCTCTACCAATCCTTTTTAGAAGCTGTTTCAGCTTTCTAATTTGTTGCAGATAGCACAACGCCATCCAAACCTATTACTATTAATCTACTAATCTATTAATCTATTAATCTATTAATCTACTGTTAATGCATCTTGTTGTTGACGGTTATTAGCGAGCCACTTAGATAGGTTTTACTCGGTTGAGTCAGCTCAATCATTAACTCTGCCAAATCGGCTGGATCTACCCATGTAGAGTGGTCAGCCTCAGGAAGTGCTTGTCGATTCACTTCAGTATCAACAATGGTCGGCAATACCGCATTCACTTGAACATTGGATGAAGATCCCTCTGCCGCTAGGCTCTCTACCAACGCGTTTAATGCCATTTTAGACGCCATGTAAGGGCCAAATCCTGCGGGTATATTCCGCGCGGTATCACGGGCAGAAACAAACATCAGTGAACCACCTCCCTGCGACTCCATTAATTTGAATATTTCTCTTCCGAAGACAAACGCCGTCATAAAGTTCGCATTCCACAAGTCAGACATTTTACTCACTTCCACGTCAGTCCAATAGCTCCAGGTATAGATGCCAGAACAATGAAAGTGAGCATCTATATGGCCTAAGATTTCAGATGCCTTGGCAGCAAGTTCTTGGCTTTGCTTTTCATCAGTAAGATCTCCCAGTAACACGGTTAGATGACCCGAGTATTTTTCTTCTAGGATTTTTGCTCTTGCTTCATCGCCGATGCGCCCACAGGCCACGACTCGGGTTCCGCTCGTAATGAGCTTTTCAATCAGGTGTTGGGCTGTTACCGAAAAGCAGGCTGCAATAGTGGCTGTTCTAATTGTATTCATGGTTATTGCTCGTTGTTAGTGATGATGTGGGGAATCATAGAGACAACAACCAGAGGTTTGAATCTGCCGAAAGGCAATTCAGTTTTGCTTTAAAAGCAATTAATCTATAATTAAAGAACAGCAAAGACATCAATATCACTTTCACTTCGGGCATGAACTGGACTCATCAGAAAGCTCCGCTTTGGAAGAATCGAAACCATCGTTTAATGAGTAATGCACATGAGCCTTTTCAATCGTCTTGCCTATTTCAACTGCGTGGTTGAACAGGGCAGTATCTCCAAAGCCAGTCGGATATTTGATATTCAGCCTTCTTCTATTTCAAGGCAGCTCTCTGCACTGGAAGAAGAACTCAATGTACGGCTGTTAGAGCGTTCGACGCGCAACGTGGGAGTCACTGAAGCAGGTCAATTGTTCTATCAATATTCCAAGCGCATTACAGGCGAATTTGATGAAGCGAAACGAGCCGTCAGCGCATTGCACCACTCGCCAAGAGGAAGCCTCAAGATAAGCACGACCGTCGCGTTTGGGGAGAGCAAAATCTTGCCCCTTCTTCCTATCTTTCGGGCTGCTTTTCCTGAGGTAAACGTTGAAATTGAAATAACAGAAAGAGTGGTCGATTTAATCGAGGAAAATGTGGATATCGCTATCCGCAGTGGCCGATTGCCTGATTCTAATTTGATCGCTAAGAAGCTCGTCCAAAACAACTTTGCGCTTTGCGCCAGCCCTGACTATTTAAGACGAAACAAGGTTCCTCAACACGTTGAAGATTTGGCAAAACACGACTGCTTGGTTTATGGCTATAAGGGTTGGCACGATTGGTTTGTATTGGATAGTAAACCGCAAAAAATTGGTATCTCTTATTACATGGAAGTCGATTCTGTGAACGGGCAAAAGCAATTGATACTGAACGGTGGTGGTATTGCTCTGCTCCCACAATGGGCGATTGAACAAGAACTTAATACAGGGAAATTGGTGCAATTACTTCCCGAGTTTACTTTTAGCCCGTGTAACTATGAAACCAGCACATACGCGATTTATCAAAATCGCCAGCTAGTGCCAAGCAAGGTTCGAGTATTTTTGGATTTTCTTGCGGAGCATTTCGGACAAGCTGTTTAGCTCGTGTATTTCGGCCATCAATTCAAGTGGTAAGTAGCTCTAATGTGAACACACAAGATACTGCTATTTAAAGACTAAACTACGAATTTAACGACTTAACCACGCTCCAAGCGTCGCTAAGTCGTTATTAGTTATTAGTTATTAGTGTGAATGGTATCGATTGGACGTTAATTCAGAGCTTTAATGAGCGTGATTTCACGTTTGATCTGTTTACCTTCTTGCTCTGTAGCTTGCGCCAGTTTGTTTTCACGTGTGGTTATGGCTGCTTGTTTGGCTTCGTCGGTTTCGAACATCAGGCCTTGTACATTGATAGAAGCAATATTAGTGTAACGACCATCAGCGCTTGTTGGGATTGATATGGTTTCTTCATTAATCAATGACTTTACGATATCGCGTTGTTCGCTGTAACAACTATCTAAACCAGAAAGAGTCCAACGTTGCTGAGGCTTGCCTTCATATTGGCCATTCCTTTCTTCTGTTAGGTATTTGATGGTCATGTTACGGATTGTACCCGCTTCCTCTCCATACGCTTCTTCTGTATCAAATAACACAGGGAATGATTCGCCTTCTAGAACGCCACCTTTTTTAGTGAGGTGGCCCATTCGATAGCTATTCATCCCAATTCGAATTTCTGTTTTATCGGTAACAGGAGTACCGTCAGCAAATTCAAGTTTGGTGATACGTTCACCTGCAGGCTGAGTTAGGTCAATTGTGTAAGTGACGCCCGCAAAGAAATCATTAGTCGAGTATTTAGATGCTCTACGAATTGGATTAAAGCTGTAGGTGACATCACCGGGTTGTACGGAATTGAAGTAACCAGCAGACCATTCCATGTAGGTTTTGAGCTCTTTGCCTGTCATGTCGTAGACAGTGATTTCGCCACCTGCATATTGGTAGTTGTAAGCGATGTCTTTCGCTTTGATTGGGCCAACATCCAGCTCTGCATTGTCATTATCAATTTGGAGTGCGATAACATTGGCTTTGGGTGCATAGAAAAAGCTCGCTTCTTGGTACAACGCACTAATACCGGTATCTTGAATGTGAACTTGAGGTATGCCGCGGATTTCATTTTCAGGGACTAAATCAACGCCAGTTAGCTCAGCAACAGGTCGATTCGCCATTTCTCGGAGTTGTTTGTGATATGGCTGATACAGTGCGTCCATATCCTCATCAGAATCTACGCCTTTAATCTTGTAGGTGAAGCTGTCTTTATTGACGAGAGTAAACTTGCCATCGCGCTCTTCAAATTGAAGATCGATACGAGATAGAGCTCGGCCATATTTGTCAGGTTCCGTAATAATAACACCATTCACAACGGCCTTATCGATACGAGTGTGCATGTGACCAGCAACGATAGCATCAAGCTCTGGGTTTGCATTGGCAATGTCGGTAACACCTGTATTGGCAATGTCATTCTCGTTTTCAATACCCATATGGGCAACCAATACGATGGCATCTACCTTGTCATCAATTTCTTTAATTATTTTCTTCACTTCCAATGTTGGATTAGTGAAAGTGACGCCCTCTAAACGGTTGGTACCTTGTGCAAAGACTTCTGTCATTGGGGTATCCATACCTATCACACCGATCTTAACTCCACCGCGTTCTAGAATGGTGTAACCGGGTAAGAATGGGTTCCCACTTTTGTGCTTGATGTTACCGCCTAAAGACTGACCTTTAAATTGAGTAACGGCTCTGTTGAGCGTTTTGAGACCAAAATCGAACTCATGGTTACCTAAAACCCACACATCATATTTCATGTGGTTAAAGCCAAGCATCATTGGATCAACAGGCTCATCTTTGAATGTTTCTACGAAGTTACCTTGGATGGTATCGCCAGCGTCTACGAGGATAATATTCGATTGCTCTTTGCGGATATCCCCCACTTTAGTCGCTATTTGGCTTAAGCTGCCACGAGTGTTGAGTTTATCTGACGCGTAATCCCACGCCATAAAATGGCCGTGGATATCTGAAGTTCCAAGTATAGTGACATCATGAATGTCGCCATCAGCAGCAAAGAGTGGAGAAGTGAGGGAGAGTAGGATTGCGCTTGATAATATATGTCTTTTCATCGGTATGTTCACATAGGGTTTAAGGTATGACGCCACCATATATAATTGACGCGTCCTCATGGGTGACTAATGTCATACTTTTAATGATACAAGGTTTTGATGTTTCAAATAAATGTGATTAATAACAACCTTAAAACAGCTTAAGTGACTATGTGATTCACACCAACAAGTGAATAATCAGAGCCACATATCAAGTCATGTGGCTCTGATTAAGCTTCTCAACATCAGCTCTATTAAATCAGTTACGCTTTACTGGTTTGTACCGAGTTCGTCATCGGCTTGGTTTTGTTTTCTGGAACCAGAGACATCAGCCCCGTAATCACAAGTGCGGCAATACCCGACATCGTCACTGGCGAGCCAAATATGCTTTGCACTAACTTAGGTGCTTCTTTCAATAAATCCGGTACTAGCATTACCCCAAGCCCTAAACCTAGTGAGATAGCAATCGTCATGATTCTGCGGCGATCTAGCTTTTCACTAGCGATAATCTTAATGCCCGCCGCTGCAACCGTACCAAACATCACCAGTGTCGCTCCGCCTAATACTGGCTTTGGAATCGTCATTAGTACCGCACCTAAGATGGGGAATAACCCCAATAGAAAAAGAATCGCAGCGATAAAATAACCGATGTAGCGACTCGCTATCCCCGTAAAATGAATCACACCATTGTTCTGGCTGAAAGTCGTGTTCGGAAAAGTGTTGAATACCGCGGCGATCAACGAGTTCACGCCGTCACCTAGTACTCCAGCCTTGAGTCGATTGATGTATTTTGGCCCCTTAACTGGCTGCCCTGAGAACATGCTGTTAGCGGTAAGGTCGCCCGTCGTTTCAATAACGGTAATCAGGTAAATAAAAGCAATAGGCAGAAACGCTTGCCAATCAAAAGCAAAGCCATATTTAAATGGGATTGGAATACTCAATAGCGGTTGAGACGCAAAAGAAATCATTGACGCTTTGCCCATCAAAATGGCAACGCCCCACCCGACAACCAACCCGACTAAAATTGATGAAAGCCTAACCATGGTGTTATTGCTAAGATTAAGCGCCACTATGGTTCCGAGAACAATCGCACCTAACATCAAGTTACTCGCAGAGCCAAAGTCTTCGGCGCCAACACCACCAGCAATATCAGTGACACCGACTTTAATCAAAGAGACACCAATCGTCGTGATAACGATTCCGGTTACAACAGGAGTGATAACCACTTTGAGTTTTTCGATAAAGCGCGATAGCAGGATTTCGACAAACGCACCAAAGAAACAAACACCAAAGATGGTTGCAAGCATTTCATCTGGGCCACCTCCGTTCGCTTTTACTAGAAAGCCCGCCCCAAGAACAGATCCTAAGAATGCAAAGCTGGTCCCTTGTACACAAATCATTCCAGCGCCAACAGGCCCTATTTTTTTAGCTTGTATGAACGTACCTACGCCAGACACCATCAGTGCCATGCTGATCAAATAAGGGATGTGCTCCCCCAACCCTAAGACACCGCCAATAATGAGCGTGGGTGTGATAATGCCAACAAAGCTTGCTAAAACATGTTGCAGCGCTGCGTAACTGGCTGCTTTGGCTGATGGTCGGTCATCCAATCCGTAAATCAATTCACTGTTATGTTCCATGTGACTTCCTTAATGTATTTTTTATTGTATACAATTTACATAAAGGTAACTTAGCAACATGTGTGCCAATGCTTTATACCTTAATTATCAACCGGTTAAATTCTATATTCACAATGTGTTGCACTATCGCTTAACATCATCGGTTTGTATTGGTGCAAGAGTTGAACAAACAAACCGATCATTTCCTCTTGGTTCGCTCGTGAGATTTAAATGAAAAGAGAGTCGGTATTCTATTACTCCCCTTTTCCACTATCGAAACAGATTGAAGCTGTAAATTAACGAGAGTTTAAGAGGAGGGTTTTAGTTTAGGCAAACGTGGATTTGTCACATTATGAGTTTCAACTTAGCGTTGCTCGACGCACAAAAGCAATATTTGACCTACATTTGATCATGTCATTAATGATCAAGATGGCGTTGCTTTTATTAACACGCCCCATCAAGTCGATCCCAAATAAATCGAACACTCCACGAGCTAAGATGATCCAAATATGAAATCAACTATTTACCTACTCAGTTGTCTGTTTGCAACCAATGTACTCGCACAATCAAATATTAAATTTGACGCACCAGAAGTGAATGAAAATACCGTGCAATTTGCCATTATTGGTGACTTAACCGGCGGAGAGCGTACTGGCGTATATTCTGATGCAGTTAATGCACTCACACTGATGCAGCCAGATTTTATTCTTTCCGTAGGAGATTTAATTGAGGGTGGTACGGAAAAGGTAGTGACCATGAACTCAGAATGGAAAGTGTTTGCTGATATAACCAAGCGTAGTGAGATTCCGTTCTACCCTGTGGTGGGCAACCATGACATCTCCAACACAAAGATGCGTGACTGGTGGGAGTCAACCATCGGCCCCCGTTACTATCATTTCCGTCACCGAGATCTATTATTTTTAATGCTTGATTCCGAAGACTTTACCGCCAAGCGTTTCAATGAAATCAAAACGTTGCGTAATGAGGCGGTTGAGCTCTATAAAACAGAAGGGAAAGAAGCCTTCGCAGCCACCGAATACGCACGACTAAAAGAACGTAAGTATGGCCAAATAAGTGATGAGCAACTCGAATACTTCTTAGACGCACTTGAAGAGAACAAAGATGTGAAATGGGTATTTGTTCTAATGCACAAGCCATTATGGAGTGATACATCATCAGGTTTCGTGAGGTTAGAGCATGCACTGCAAGATTTCTCATACACCGTAATGAACGGTCACGAACATACCTATTATTATGAAGAGAAAAAAGGTCGGGATTACATTCAACTAGCGACAACAGGAGGCGCATTGACACCTTCTAGTCGAGGATTTCATATGGACCATATCATGTGGATATCCATTGACGATAAAGAACCAAAAATTATTAATCTAAAGCTAGAGGGATTAATGGATAAATATGGTAAGCCGATTTTAACCACTATAGCGGATGAATGAGCTTGAGGGGTTCAGTGAGTTCAGTGTGCTTAGCCACTAAAATCGAGGTTTGGCAACATTCTAGCGAATCCCCTAAATGCTAATTGAGTAAAGCCGCGAACATTCTTCTGTCCAACGTCAATTCAGACATACCCTAAACAAAAAAGGATTGGTATCTCTACCAATCCTTTTTAAGATATTTTTGTTCGGCTTAACGTGGGTTTGCCCCTTTCCTATCACATCAACTGTGGTGACTAATAACAAACCAGTATAAATACCACATAGACAACAAGGGTATTACGTTGTTATCTTATAGTACGGTATATTTCCATACTTAGAATAACCATATAATTCTACTTACTAATAAAGAACTACAAAGCCGTTAACAATCTAATTTAGGCTTTCATGTTAAACCGTTAATACAGGTGTTGTAGTATGAAAAAAATTGGGTGGATGGGCGAATTTATTGACCCTGTAATGGAACTCACCTTCCGAAAAAGTGAATGGAATGGGTTCCGTAAAAGAATGATATTTGCCAGTTTAGTAGGAGGAACGGCCTATTTTTTAGCTATAATTGGCGATTTTCTAACGATTACCTCTGAACCGATGTTTAGAAACCTATTGATTATGCGATCATCGGTGCTGTTAATCGCTTTAGCGGTATCTTTATTAGGAATTTTACATAAGAAGCATACGAGAGCATTAAATATAGGAGTTTGTGTACTTCTATTTTCCGTTCTATTTGGCGAATCAGGTGAATTGGCGATCAAAGGTGAAATAATGGATTATGTTGGCATCCCGGCCATGCCAGTCCTTATTTTATTGTTCTACCTGAGCTTTCCACCGCGCTTTATATGGATCTTGGCGGTTTGTTTAATAGGTTGCGCGACTTTCTCGATAACTAGCATTTTGCTTGGCCATGCGTCTCCCGAGTATATATATACCACCTTGCTATATTTTATTGTTGTCAATGTTTTTGGTGCGTATGTGTACCTTCAGTTCTCTATCATGCGTCGACGTGAATACAGCTCCCTTGAAGAACTAAAAAGAAACGCAGAAATTGATGGACTGACTCAGATATACAATCGCCGCAAAGTACTCGCACTCGGTGATGACGACATCGATAATGCGAATAATTGTGGTCACGAGTACTCGATAATTATGATTGATGTAGATAACTTCAAAAGTGTGAATGATACCTACGGTCATGCTGTTGGTGATGAGGTATTACTGGATGTTGCAAGACGTTGTCGTAACGCTTTGCGGGATGACGATATCTTAGGACGATTTGGCGGAGAAGAGTTTGTCGTTTTTTTACCGAAGACAAATTTAAATGATGCCTTTATTATTGGCGAACGTCTGCGTTCCGAAATTTCAGACACCCCTTTTAAAACAACGAAGACTTCATTGCTTATTACAATAAGCCTTGGAGTCGCAGCGTTAACGAAAGCGAAAGAAACACCAAGGAAACTATTAGAAATGGCTGACCAAGCTTTGTATACAGCAAAGGAAACGGGGAAAAACAAAATAGTGAATAACCGTCCTTTAGTTAGGCCATATTGCTAACAACAAAAGGAGTGGCTGTAATACATAAAACTTGGCTCTTTAGAAGAAATAAGGGCGGTTATTTATCCCTATTTCAATCAAAGTAACACTGAGGCTGCGTTATCATTGTTCGCAGTAGATGACAGAATATGATTCTCAAATATTTAAACTAATCCATATATTTCTGAATGGGCAATTGCTCTGACTCACTGCTGTCCAACTTCAAGTTACCTCCCCAAAGCGACCAAAAGAGAATTGATATCTCTACCAATCCTCTTCAGGGGTGTTTCGGTTTCTACCTTATGACAGGCAGGTAACGCTATTACTCGTAATCAGTCGCGTACGTATCTTCGTATGTGTGCGAGTAAAATTCGAATAGGTTGCCAAACGGGTCTTCTAGGTAAACCATTTGTGCTTGTTTTAGTTCGTCTTCTGGGTGGTAACGCATGATGTCCATACGAACCTTTCCGCCATACTCTTCAACGCGCTTAATAGCTGAATGAAACTGCTCTTTTGGAAGTTGCAAACAGAAATGGAAAATGCCTAAGCGAGAGAAATCAACGTCGTGACGCTCTTGGCGCTCTTTCATTTCGAACAGCTCAACACCGATGCCATCAGATGTTACTAAGTGTGCAATGTTGAAGCCTTTGAAGCCTTCGCCAAATACTGCAATACACATACGGCCGATTGCTGATTCGCGCTCTTCCATCACTTTGGTGTTGTTCATTACGATTCTTAGACCTAAAGCTTTCGTGTAAAACTCAACTGCTTTGTCCATATCGCCAACCATGATGCCTACGTGATTCATTTTCATAACTTGCTCCAAATTCGTTTTTAGCTTTGTGCCTTAAGCGCTTTTAGCTTTGTGCTTTAAGATCGCTAGCTTCGGTCTTTCGTTTCGATGGAGAGAGTATAGGGAGACACGTTAATTAAATGAAATTATCATAATTTATATTAATGATAATTTTTAGTTATTTACAATTTTTGTTATCTAAAGGGTTTAGGGCAGGACATAAGCTTACAAGCAAACACCAAGGTTAACTGAATTCGATATTAATAATCCCAGTTCACTCTATTAAAAAAACCAGCCCACCCTCTTAAAAAACCACCCTTAATGGTTATACGATATATTGATGAAAATTAACTCAAATCAAAGATAGGTAAGTTAGTTCATTAATCGTCAGACATACTCTTACATGCAATCTATAGTGCCATTCTGCAATTAAACGGTGGCTATATGACTTTTATCGAATCTTTTACCTTAATGCTTGCATTGATTTATAGCATTTGTGTTCTCTACACTAGCGGTAAAAAGCTCGGTAGCATGATAACTTCCTGCATTATCATTATTGCTGTATTGAGCGCAGCCTACTGGCCTCTACTCATTGCTCTGTCATTAGCGATGATTGTTATCTCTTCCGTTTTTTACTTTAAACCGACCATCATTACGGCTTCATCTAAGACAAATGTTTTGCGTCAAGTCAGCCAACACGCGATGGCACTTTCATTTTTTTTAGTGGCGATCCAATACACCCTTCACACATGGCTTCTTGTTCATCAAATATCTCCAAGCTTCATGCGACCGGATGTTACAGATGCTTTCTTGCCTATTGCTGCAGCCATTCAACTTAAAGCGATCTTCTCTATTGGATTTTGGGATCAAACCCATCCTGCAGGTGCCGTTATGCTCGTGACTGTATTAGTGACTGGTATTGCTTGCAAACGTGCATTTTGTGGTTGGATTTGTCCGTTAGGTCTCGCTGGGGAGTATCTGTATAAATTACGCTTAAAGTTCGTGAAGAAAGCGTATTTACCACCGGTTTGGCTCGACTGGCCATTACGTATGATGAAGTACTTATTGTTAGCTTTCTTTACCTTTATTTCAGTCGGAATGCCTGTCGCGAGCCTGACTTATTACCTTAATGGCAATTATCATAAAATCGCTGATGTAAAAACCGCTTGGGTATTCGTTGAACCAGGAATGATCACTCTTGGTGTTTTAGCAGTCATTCTATTAATGTCGGCATGGCGACAACGTGCTTTTTGTCGTTACTTTTGTCCTTATGGCGCACTACTCGGGATAACAAGCCTATTCAGCCCATTTAAAATTCGTCGAGACACTAAACATTGTTTAAATGAAAAAGATAATCTGAATTGCAGCAAATGCACTCGTGCATGTCCTTCTAATATTATTATTCACACCACTAAACAAATTCGAACGGATGAATGCCAAGCTTGTTTACGTTGTGTTGCAGCTTGTCCAAATAAACAAGCTCTTGGACTAAAAACGCGTAATGGTTGGCAACTGTCATCTAAGCACCTCCTCGTTTTAGTGCTAATAATTATGTTCGGCATCCCTTTATTGTCTTTTGCATTGGGTTATTGGCACAGTCAAACAAGCAATGAGATCCGCATACAATTAATTCAAATGATGGATTACCTCAGCTATTGATCTTAGCTCTTTGAATCTCATAATGTGTCCAAATCCAAGTTACCTTCCCCCAAGCAAAAAAAGGATTGGTATCTCTACCAATCCTCTTCAGGGGGTGTTTCAGTATTTCTACCTGATGACAGGTAGGTAACGCTATTACTCGTAATCAGTCGCGTACGTATCTTCATATGTGTGCGAGTAGAATTCGAATAGGTTACCAAACGGGTCTTCTAGGTAAACCATTTGTGCTTGTTTTAGTTCGTCTTCTGGGTGGTAACGCATGATGTCCATACGAACCTTTCCGCCATACTCTTCAACGCGCTTAATAGCTGAATGAAACTGCTCTTTTGGAAGTTGCAAACAGAAATGGAAAATGCCTAAGCGAGAGAAATCAACGTCGTGACGCTCTTGGCGCTCTTTCATTTCGAACAGCTCAACACCGATGCCATCAGATGTTACTAAGTGTGCAATGTTGAAGCCTTTGAAGCCTTCGCCAAATACTGCAATACACATACGGCCGATTGCTGATTCGCGCTCTTCCATCACTTTAGTGTTGTTCATTACGATTCTTAGACCTAAAGCTTTCGTGTAAAACTCAACTGCTTTGTCCATATCGCCAACCATTAGGCCTACGTGATTCATTTTCATAACTTGCTCCAAATTCGTTTTTAATTCTGTGTGCTTCGAAGACTGGCTTCGATGTTTCGTTTCGATGAAGAGAGTATAGGGAGAGACAGTGATTAACTGAAATTATCATAAATTATATTAATGATAATATTTCGTTATTTACCAATTAGCATGAAACCTCCTCTCACTTAAAGAAGCCATGCCTACATAGATGTTTACGTGAATAGAGGTAAGCCTAAATAGATAACAACCTAAAGAGCATAGCTACCCAAATAGAGCCCTGCCCACTTTGATAGCTTTTGGTGATAAGTTCTGTTGATAATTCTTGTTGATAGCTTTTATCGATAGTCTTGTTCTTTCAAAGATAGGATTTACCTATTGAATCTATAGAAATGTCCGATTTCACTAATTTCCGGTGCGAATGCAATATATCTCCATCGACGCGGGATAGCGTTAAACACTACAAATTAGAAAGAGAGTCGAATCATGATCAACACAGAAATCAAACCATTCAACGCAACAGCATTCAAAAGCGGCGAGTTCGTAGAAATCACTGAGCAAGACGTTAAAGGCAAGTGGGCTGTATTCTTCTTCTACCCAGCAGACTTCACGTTTGTATGTCCAACTGAGCTAGTTGACCTACAAGACAAATACGCAGAGCTTCAATCTCGCGGCGTAGAAGTTTTCTCAGTATCAACTGACACTCACTTCTCTCACAAAGCATGGCACGATACTTCTGACAAAATCGGCACTATCGAATATTTCATGGTAGGCGACCAAACAGGCAACATCACAAACAACTTCAACGTTATGCGTGAGGGTCAAGGCCTTGCAGACCGTGCTACTTTCCTAATCGACCCTGAAGGCGTTATCCAAGCAATGGAAATCACGGCTGAAGGTATTGGCCGTGACGCTGAAGACTTACTACGCAAGGTTAAAGCAGCACAATACGTCGCCGCTCACCCAGGTGAAGTTTGCCCAGCTAAATGGAAAGAAGGCGAAGAGACTCTAGCGCCATCTCTAGATCTAGTAGGCAAGATTTAATCAAAGCCGAGTTCAAACAAGAACTGCTAAGAAAGAACAAGTAAAACAGAACAGTTAAACGGTTCTACAGGCGCGCTTCGGCCTCCCTCCTAAAGGGCAGTTGCGCGCCACCCTTTCAAACCATCAACACCACAATATTTGCCGACTTGCGCCCCCTTTTTATTTTTCCTTTTTCAGCAAGAAGGTATTGGTCAATACCAAGACACAGAATTTAAGAGCAGGCACGATTATGTTAGATCAAGCAATGAAGCAGCAGCTAAAAGCATACTTAGAAAACCTAAAAACCAATGTTCAGTTAGTGCTGAGCCTTGATAGCAGCGATACCGCGAACAAACTTCAAGATCTGGCGAACGATATCGCCTCTCTCACCGGCAAAATTGAAGTAATTCGAGATGATAACGCAAGCACTCGCCGCCCTATCATGCAGGTAGTGAACCAAGAGAAAGGCACTGCGATCGGTTTCGCGGGTTTGCCAATGGGTCACGAGTTCACGTCACTGGTACTCGCACTGCTCCATAGTGGTGGTCACCCTATTAAGCTTGAAGCTGACGTAATTGAGCAAATTAAAGAATTAGATCAAGAACTTAATGTAGAAATCTTTATCTCACTCTCATGCCAAAACTGTCCAGAAGTAGTTCAGGCGTTCAACATGATGTCGGCGATTAACCCTCTAGTTAAGACAACCATGATCGACGGCGCCGCATTCCAAGACGAAGTGAAGTCTCGCGACATTATGGCGGTACCGAGCGTATTCATTAACGGTGAGCTATTTGGTCAAGGCCGTATGTCACTGGCTGAAATCCTCAACAAAGTCGATTCAGGCGCAGCAGAAAAGAAAGCGGCAAACCTAAACGAACAAGCACCGTTTGATGTATTGGTTGTAGGCGGTGGCCCTGCAGGTTCTTCAGCGGCAATTTATGCGGCACGTAAAGGCATTCGCACAGGTGTGGTTGCTGATCGATTCGGCGGTCAGGTAATGGATACCATGGCGATTGAAAACTTTATCTCAGTAAAAGCAACCACCGGCCCTAAGCTAGTAGCTAGCCTAGAGGAACACGTAAAAGAGTACGGTGTAGAAGTAATGACTGAGCAGCGCGCGGCTAACATCATCGCTGCAGAAGACACAAAAGACGGCTACATCCACGTTGAACTAGAGAGCGGCGCAACATTACGATCTCGCACGGTAATCACCAGTACCGGTGCACGCTGGCGTGAAATGAACGTTCCGGGTGAGCAAGAGTACCGCAATAAAGGTGTCGCTTACTGCCCACACTGTGACGGCCCACTGTTCAAAGGTAAGAAAACAGCGGTTATCGGTGGCGGTAACTCCGGTATCGAAGCGGCGATTGATTTAGCGGGTATCGTTGAACACGTAACCGTACTTGAATTTGCAGACACACTACGTGCAGACCAAGTGCTGATCGACAAAGCGAATGCAACACCAAACATCGAAATCATCAAGATGGCGCAAACAACGCGAGTGATTGGTGATGGCAACCGCGTAACGGCTTTGGAATATAAAGATCGTAACACCGATGAGCTGAAGCAAGTCGACATTGCCGGCATCTTTGTTCAAATCGGCCTGATGCCAAACAGCGAATGGTTGAAGGGTTCGAAAGTTGAGCTTTCACCACGCGGTGAAATTGAAATTAACGCTCATGGCGCAACGTCAATGAAAGGTGTGTTTGCGGCGGGTGACGTAACAACAGTACCTTACAAACAGATCATCATTGCGATGGGTGAAGGTGCTAAAGCAAGTTTAGGTGCATTTGACCACCTAATCCGTAACTCAGCTCCGGTTAAAGAAGCTGAAACCGCTTAATCTTTTAAGCAAACATTCCTTAAAACGTTCTTGTTAACTTGCGAGTTATTAGTAACTTACTAATTATTGTTAACCACTTAGTCGATTTTTAGACACCACTCCTATGGATTTAGGAGTGGTTTTTTTATTTGTAGAGAGGCTTTATGCTGGTTGATAAAGCATAAAGGCAACCACCATCGCTAAGCTTCCGCCCAAGCAACGGTTCACAAACATCATCTGTTTTGGTGATTGCAGTAACTTTTTAAGCATGGTGCCGCAATACGCCCACACCAACATGCACGGCACACCGGTAATAACCATACCCGCGATAATGGTCACGACTTGAATCAGGTAGTCTGCGTTTGGAGTGATGAACTGTGAGAATACAGTTAATGACGCAATCCAACCTTTAGGGTTTAACACCTGCACCAATACGCCAGACATAAAGCCCGAGCGATTATCAGTGGTGCTTTCTTCGATTTGCATGTTAGCAATCGACCACGCCATAAACAGCAAATAAGCCGCGCCCGCGTATTTCAAAATATTGTACAGCTCTGGATAAAGGGTAAATAGGCTCACCAAACCGACACTGGAACCCGCCAGTACGATGATGATGCCAACAGCGTTCCCAGAGATAAAAGGTAAAGTCGCAGCAAACCCATAACGACTTGAAATCCCAAGTAATGCGATATTGCCTGCCCCAGGTGTAATTGCGATAGATATTGAAAACAGCAAGAACGCCAGCATTAACTGAGAGCTCATTTCCTCTCACTCCTAATAAGTAAAGTATTTATACGGAGAGAGTTTACAGATTCGACTAGGAATTAAATTGCTATATAGGCTAATATTAATCCAAATTTGAGCAAGACTTTTCTAAAAAAGCCATGAAACAGAAAGAATCCACCAAAGAAGTGTTAGATGACACTGATATCGCCATCTTAGAACATATCCAACAAGACGGACGCATGAGCAACAGTAAGCTTGCTGAAAAGGTTAACCTCAGCGAAACCCCATGTTGGCGTCGTTGGAAACGCATGGAAGAGACCGGCTATATCGATGGTTATGCCGCCAAACTCAACCGCAAGAAGTTAGGTTTGCACGTAGCAGGCTTTACCTTAGTTACGTTGGGCAACCATGAAGTTGAAAATACCGAACCGTTCGAAGAATTTGTTGCTGTAACCGATTGGATTCCGATGTGCCACTGCATTGCAGGCGGTGCCGACTACATGGTGCAAGTGTTGGCTAAAGATTTGGAAGAGTACTTTGAGCGTATTAGCTCAATCAGGCGAGTCAAAGGCGTGAGCGCGCTTCAATCCAACATCTCGGTTAAGGAACTGAAGAACAGCTATCTGCTTCCTCTTGGAGACTAGTTCACTTCGCCATACGGCCCTTTTCTTTAAGCGGAAAACAAAAGCCCAGCTATCTAAGGTATCTAAAATCTAGATGCGCCGGGCTTTGTTATTTTGAAACGGATATCGTTTATTTACGCTTTCTATTCACAAGGGTGAGCTAAATGAATCAGAGCCAGGCCACCGAGTGAGGTTTCACGATATTTCTTGTTCATGTCCTTACCCGTTTGATACATAGTCGCGATCACTTTATCTAATGAAATCAGACTTTTGCTATTACGCTTAAGTGCCATTCGTGAAGCATTAATCGCTTTCATGGAACCCATCGCATTTCGTTCAATACATGGCACTTGTACTAAGCCACCAATTGGGTCACATGTCATACCCAATGAGTGTTCCATCGCAATTTCGGCTGCAATGCAGATCTGCTCATTGCTGCCACCACGTAACGCTGTTAAACCCGCTGCCGCCATAGAAGACGACACGCCCACTTCACCTTGGCACCCTACTTCCGCACCAGAAATAGAAGCATTGGTTTTGTATAAAATACCAATCGCACCCGATACTGCCAAAAAGTCTTTCAGTTGCTTAGTGTCGAGTTCTTTAATGAAGCGATGGTAATACATCAACACCGCAGGGATAACGCCCGCTGCACCATTAGTGGGTGATGTCACCACTTGGCCGCCCGCTGCATTTTCCTCACTCACCGCAAAAGCAAACAAGTTAATCCAGTCCATGATTTCCATTGGGTCGTTTTCAACGGCCGCATTTGCTTCCAGCTTTTTCAGCAGGTTCGGCGCACGACGTGTCACGTTCAAACCGCCATCAAGAATGCCTTCTGTTTCAAAGCCGCGTTCCATACAACGAGTCATCACTCGCCAGATTTGATCGGCCTTTTCTGAGATAACATCAGCGCCTTGGAAAGCCGCTTCATTTTTCAGAATCATGCCACCCAAGCTCATGCCGCTGTCTTCTGCTTTTTTCAGCATTTCATCGGCATTCTTAAAAGGATAAGGGACTTCTACGGCTTGGGTTTGAGTGCCATTTTCCAGTTCATCCGCTGTAGCAATAAAACCACCACCAATCGAGTAATAGGTTTCATCTACAATCACATTTCCACTTTGGTCGAACGCGGTAATCATCATGCCATTTTCATGTAAAGGCAGATTATCTTCGTGAAATAGCATGTCTGTTTGGTAATTAAAGCCAATGGTGTGATGGCCACTCAGCTGCATTTCACCACTGTCGATAGCAAGGCGCATCGCTTCATTCGCGCTAGTGATTTTAATCGTATCAGGCTTATTGCCAAGCAAACCCAAGATGGTTGCTCTGTCGGTATGGTGCCCTATTCCGGTTAACGATAACGAACCATAAAGATCGACCTGAACACGAACCACTTCCGTGATTTTATCCGCGACTAATTGAGTGAAATGGAAACCCGCAATCATTGGGCCGTTAGTGTGTGAGCTTGATGGCCCAACACCAATTTTATAGATATCAAAAATGGACAGCATACATCTACCTGTTAAAAATTAGCCAGTTGAGAAAATTTACTCATTAAGAAAGAGCGGCATAAAGCCAATCAGGAATAACAGTACAAGCTGCAATCGTAACGACAGCGAACACTAGCAAGCCGTAATGGCTTGCCGTAGGTTTTGCAAACAAGTGTTTTTGATTGGCGATAAATTCGTTTTGTTGTTCAGTTACTTGCCCATAGAAATGGCTAACGACAACACCTAGCACTAAGAAAACCACAGTGCCGATTAAGGCGAACCAAGGCCAAGATATGCCATAGTATTTTGCAATGAACACCACAATCACACTGCCAATACTGCCCGCAATTACGCCGCTCTCGTTAGCTCGTTTAAAGAACAAACCCAGGATGAAAGAGCCAAGACGAATGCCGACAAAAATGGAAGTCAGGCTAGCGATAGTCTTGAGCACAGATTCATTTGAAACGGCCAATAAAGCGGGCACAACAACCGAAGCCGCCGCGACAAGGCTCATTTTTCTTGCCACCGATTCATAGTGTGCATCAGAGGCTTTCTTACGGAAAAAGCGCTTATAGAAATCGAACGTTGCCACTGTCGCCATCGAGTTGTAAGTCGAATCCAAGGTCGACATCGCTGCTGCAGACAGTGCGGATATCACCAAACCAACAATGATGGGATTGGTATGGTTAAACACAAAATCGAGAATCACTTCATTGCTGTTTTCAAAGCTTTGGTCTTGATAAAAGACACTCAGAAGAACGCCCATTACAGAGAAAAACAAGTAGATAAAGAAGGCGCCGTAACCACATAGCAGCATCGATTTCTGTGCCGTCTCAACGTTTTTTGTTGCCAATGTTCTTTGAATAATCAATTGGTTAGTGCCGTACACACTCAGGTGTAAGAAACTCACGGCAACCACACCCGCCCACAATGTAGTATCAACTCCCAAGTCGAAATCGAGATTGATGATGTTTAGATGTTCAGGAGACAGCACCTCGCCCGCATCAATCTTCATCAGCAATAGGGCAAAGATCGCAATGCTGCCAATGATCAGTACCGCCGACTGCAGCATGTCTGTCCATATGACGGTCGAAATACCGCCCGCATAAGTATACAAAGCCGTAAATAAGCTGATGTAGATGATCGCCTCGGAGATACTCACCGGCAGCACTTGAACCAAGATCAGTGCAACTGCATACAAAATTACCCCAGCCGAAATACACTGAACCACAATAAACACGATTGAGTTGATCGTGCGAGCAACAACGCCAAAGCGGTGCTCTAGGTATTCATAAATCGAAGTCAGGCCGAGTTTGTAAAACACCGGGACAAAGAAAACCACAGCGAAAAAGATCACTATTGGGTAATTCAAATGGACGCTCATTGCTTCCATGCCTGAGCTATAAACCCAACCCGGCATGCCCACGAACGTCATCGCGCTGATGTAGGTTGCAAGAATCGACACACCTGCCGTAAACCAACCAAATTGTTTTCCGCCCGTTGAAAAATCACCACCAACGCTATAACGCTTATTTACTAAGTAACTGATAAATAAAGTAGTTAGTACATATAAAGCAATAACCACAAAACTTGAGTACGTAACCATTTTTAGATTCCGTTTATTATATTTCGCAATTCATTCGCCGCCAATAGTACTCAAAAATCGATATTTTCCCTCAAAAACCCACAGTAAGTGTGAGTATTGTCACTAAGTTAGATGATTAAACACTCTAAATGCTCAAAAAGTCCCAAAACAACGATCTAATGAGATCAAGATCACTAAAACGCACAAAATGGGTACGCGCTCATTTTAAAATTGACTTTGATCACGGATCTAATAACCACAAAAATTCTATTATCTCTCCCGAAATGAAGATGGTGTGGTGATATTCAATAACCGCCACACAATAATCGAAACTAAAAACACCCTATAAAAAATAAAGGTTTATCGGTCATGACTACTAAAAAACACATGAGCGAAGTTCCTATGATTCAAAGGGTAGCTGCTTATCTTGCAATTCTAGTTGGCTATTTTTTCTATTGTTATAACTTTGTAATTATTGACTACGTACGCCCATACATCGTTGATGCGTATGATGGTATTAACTTAGCGGATACCGCTCAGTTCTATACATGGCAGTCGGTTGGCGCACTTATTGGTGCCTTAAGCTGTGCATGGGTGGCATCAAACTTTGGTAAGAAATCGACTCTTATTGTCATCACTGCACTGAACGGTGGCGCAACCATCATAAATATGATGTTTACTGACTACGCGATGTGGGCAGCAATGCGTTTCATCATCGGTATTTCTTTAGGTGGTTACTTCACAGTAGCTGTGAGCTTGATGATCGGCCTATTCACGCCTTCAGTTCGCGGTAAGTTGACAGCATTCGCCTCTTCTATGTTCTCTGTGGCTCTAATGGCAATGGGCGCGTATGCAGCATTCATCTCTAGTGTTGATGCGCCTTGGCAGAGCCTAATGTGGGTAGGTGGTATTCCTCCTCTCGTTGCTGCTGCATTAATGATCTTCATCCTACCTAGCGACAAGAAAGTGATCGCCTACGGTGAAGAAGAGCAAGCCGCTGCTGAAGCATCGAATAAACCAGCGAAGAAAGGTTCTTGGGGTGAAATGCTAAGCGCACCATACCGCAAGCTAACGATTACTTGTCTATTACTGGCTGGTCTTAATTTCTACGGTTACCAATTCTTCTCTGGTTTTGTGACAACGTACCTAAAAGACGTGCGTCAATTCGACGGTGCGACTATCGGCATCATCTTCTCTATCTCTGCATTCGGTTCGCTATTCGGTGCTTGGGTATGGGGTGCAATCGCTGACAAATACGGTCGTAAAGTGAACGCGTTTGGTTTCATCCTTGCGGGTGTAATGGCTTCAGTATTCTTCGTGGCACCAAGCGACGTGATGATCGGCAGCCTAAACATGCTGGCTATCCTAGGCCTTATCTACAACTTCGGTTTGTCTGCTTCTGCGGTATGGGGTGGTTACTTCTCTGAATTGTTCCCAGCTCACTTACGTAGCTTCGGTGCAGCGCTGTTCCACGGTGGTCGTATCATCGGCATGTGGGCCCCAATGGTGTTGGTATTCATCCAAGAGCGTTCAGACCTAGCAACAGCAATGTGGGGTTCACCAATCGTATGGATTCTGGCTGGTCTACTGTGGCTATCTCTACCAGAAACATTGAAAGGCGGCATTTTCGACAAGAGCAAAAAAGCGGAAACAGCAAAAGCTTAATCCCCTTTAGTTGAAACCTCTAAAAGTTGAAAACCTCTAAAGACACGAAATAAACATCAATCCAGCTGAGAAGTCAGCCGGTAACAAAATCCAAATCGAGTCCTGTTCCGAATGTTGGCTCGACAACAAAAAAGAGAATTTACTATGTCTAAATATCAAGAAGCTAAACGCATTGTTCGCGATTACTTTGACGCTATCGAAAACGCTACTCACGAGAACGTGGCTGAAGTTTTAAAAGCACACACTTCTGAAGATTACTTGTGGCGTGGTGTTTACCCATTCCGTGAGCAAGAAGGCGCACAAGCAGCGGCTGACGTATTCTGGGCACCAATGATGAAATCAATGACACGCATGCAGCGTCGTCAAGATATCTTCATCGGCGGTAACAACGAAGTTAACCCAGATGAAATTTGGGTAATGAGCATGGGTCACTTCATGGGTCTATTCGACGCTGAATACCTAGGCATGCGCCCTACTGGCAAGATCATGAACGTTCGCTATGCAGAATTTAACTGTGTTGTTGACGGCAAAATCACAAAAACTGGCCTGTTCCTAGATCTACTAGGCATGATGGACCAAGCGGGCTGCTACCCACTTCCACCATCAACAGGTAAGCACTTCGTTTACCCTGGCCCACGTAATCATGATGGCCTGTTGTTTGAAGATGCGGCTCCAGAAGAAGGCGTTGCGACACTGGCTCTAGTGAACAAGATGGTAGATGACCTTTCTGCACTTAACGACAGTGGCGCAATGGGTTGCCCACCAGAAGTGCTAGCGAAGAGCTGGTCAAAAGACATGATTTGGTACGGCCCTTGTGGTATCGGCGCGTCTTACACGATTCCTCGTTACCAACAACAGCACCAACTTCCTTTCCGTAACAACCTGAAAGACAAGAAATTCAACGGCCACGTTTGTCGTTTCGCTGAAGGTAACTTCTCTTGTTTCTTCGGTTGGCCAAACCTATCAAACACCCCTACAGGTGGCTTCCTAGGTATGACTGGCGGCGAAGTACGCGCAAACATGCAAGTGGTTGACGTTTACTACCGTGACGGTGACAAGCTGTCTGAGAACTGGGTTCTTATTGACCTTCCTTACTGGCTACAGCAGCAAGGTCTAGACGTGTTCGAACGCACTTCATCTATCATGAACCCAACGCTGTAATCCTAATACTTTAATACAGGTGCTTTAATAAAAACGCCTTAAGCCTAGCGATAAAAGCCAAAAGATAGAAACCAAACAATAGCAACCCAAGCCGACATCTAATTTGGGTTGCTATGACTTGCTAGGCGTTCCTTCTCGCGCCTAGTAAGTGCTCCACCAACTAATCAATTGCTTCACCAATCAATAATTGCTCCACCAATAATTGATCCAATTAGTGCCTCATGGATGGGGTACACCCTGCCAAACCATTACTAATATAACGAGCTTGAAAGCACGGCGGCTTTCTACGGCTCGAATAAAGAGAATAACAATGAAAAAGTCGATTCTTTCAGCAGTGATCCTGACGGCGCTTACGTCGGGTTCTGCTTTTGCTGCACATACTTTTACCAATGACGCAGGCGATAGCCTCACTCTAGATGGCCGTTTTGACGTTCGTTACCAAGATAAAGGTGGCGATCATAATGGCGAATGGAACAGCGGTAGTTCTCGTTTCGGCCTTAAAGGTCAAATGGGGTTAGACAACGACTGGACTGGCTTTGGCCATGCCGAATGGGGTTACAACTCAGGTGCTAACGGCGACAATATTTACGACCGACTTCTATACGCAGGTGTAGAGCACGACAAATACGGCAAGATCGCTGCGGGTACTAAACAGTGGTCTACCTTCTACGATGTAGCTTGGTTTACCGATATGGGTCGTGTGTTTGGTTCACGTGGTTCTGGTTACTACAACCTTTCTGACTGGGGTATTGCTTCTGGTACAGGCCGCGCGGAAAACTCGATCACTTACCGCAACAACATCAACGATAACTGGAAATACGGCTTCACTTATCAGACAACTCGTGAAGATGTTGGCCTTGCTGACGGTTTAACCGCAACACTGAAAAACGGTATGGGCGCTTCAACGCTTTACACCATCACTGACGGCCTAACCATTGGTTTAGCTTACCATCAGAATGAATTTGACGATGTCGATGCTGGCGTTCAAAACATCAAAGATGGCGATACACAACGTATTGGTTTATTGGGTGTGAACTACACCAATAATGGCCTATTCGTTGGTTTCACCTACAGCCAAGGTTCAAATTGGGAAACCACCAGCAAAGCCGAATTTTACGACCACCGTGGTGCTGAATTCTTCACTTACTACCACTTTGAAAACGGTCTGCGTCCAACCTTTAACGTTAACTACTTAACGGACACAGACGACAACGCTAATGGCTACGATCGTCAGTTGATTATCCCTGGTCTTGAATACCACTTTAAGAAGAACAAGTTCTTAGTATGGACTGAATACCAATTCGATAATGGTAACGACAAGTCCGTAGGTAACCATTACGAAAACAGCGATGACCAATTCGCTGCGGGTATTCGTTACTACTTCTAACGCCCAGTTAATCGAGTCACAAATTCGCTAAACAAAGCTCTGCTCTTAATGCAGAGCTTTTTTTGGGTCATACCCAGAATAATATCCAACATTCTCTATTAACCCTTATTTTTCATCCCATCATGGCATATTGTACTTTTGAATACGTACCTAATTATGGTACTCTGTGCACTGTCAATTTAGTTCAAAAGTATCTTCTATGAGCTCTCCAAAACACTCCACGGCGTCAAAGCCAACCGTCACCTCTAAAGATGTCGCTAAGCTTGCTGGCGTTTCTCAATCAACTGTATCTCGCGTATTTGTACCGGGCAGTTCAGTGTCTGAAAAGACCAAGCAGAAAGTGTTCGATGCAGCAAAATCGTTGAATTATCGTCCCAATGCCTTTGCCCGCAGTCTGACGACAAATGAATCCAAATTGATTGGCTTAGTTTTCCCAGATGCCGACTACCCTATTCACATGAAAACACTGCAGCTTATCTCTACTGAGCTACAAAAACAGGGGTACTCTGCGGTATTGATTCCTTGGCAAGTTGATGGAAACGATAACCACTCTATTCCTAACATCTTCCAGTACCGTGTTGATGGCGTGATTGCCGCTTCTGCGACCTTTAATAAGTCGCTTTATGAAGAGTGTGAAGAGTTCGACATCCCTATCGTTCAGTTCGCGCGTGTTGTTGAAGGGACTAAGAGTAGCCATGTGGTGAGCGACAACTACGCTGCAGGTCAATTTGCTGCTCAGCACTTTCATAAACTTGGTATCAAGTCAGCCACTTACCTCACAGGTAACGTCCCGACATTTACCAATGGCGAGCGCCAAGTGGGTTTCTGCACAGAATTTGAAGACTTAACTGGCAAACAGGCTCGCGTGATTGAAGCTGACTACGATTACCTTGATTCACTCGAGATCATCAGAGCCATGTTCAAAGAAGCTTCTCATCCTGAAGCCATATTTTGTGCGACGGACAATCTCGCTATGGCAGTGATGGACGTGGCTCGTTTAGAGTTCGAGCTCCGTATCCCAGAAGATCTGCAAGTGATTGGGTTTGATGACATCCCACAAACTCAGTGGCTGAACTACCAATTGACCACTTTCAAGCAGGATTTCCGACGCCTTGCACGTGAGTCCGTGAAGATTGTCGTTAGCCAGATTCAAGAGCAAGACACCAGCTTAGTGAAATTAATGGTGCCGGTTCAATTTGTAGAACGTAACACTACGTTGAAAGCAAAATAGCGTTTTCTTCAGCTTTTTTGCATGATTAAAACAAGCTTTTAAACAACCAAAATACAAAAATCCCGTTGGCGACGATTAGAGTCTCCAACGGGATTTTGTATTTCTACTCAGCCTTTTCTGCCCCAACTACTTGAGACAAGTGCGTATTAGTTACCCACACCACCTGTTTTCTCAGCTGGTAAATCTGGTGTCACTGGGGGCCACTCTTGGAAGGTTGCTAGATGTTGTTGGACAGCAGCTTGTGCAGGACCAAATGCCCACATTTTTTGCCCCATCCACTTCAAGTACATGCCCGACTCTTCTGCCGCTCGCTCATACGGGTCACGACGCAAGTTAAAGAGTAACGGTGCGTTTAGCTCCTCTTTCGGACCACTCCAGCCATGATTTTGGACCACAAAGTGCGCCTTCCAATCGCCAATACGAACCGCTTGTAGCTTGTCTCGTTCGTAGTAGTAGATCTCTTTACGATTAGACTCGCCTTTCTCTGTTAGCATGTCCACTTGGTTGTAACCATCAAGGTGCGCTTTAAAGCCATCGTGACCTTTCAGCATTTTCTCTTTTAGATCCGTTGGACCACCAGCCGCAGCGACCAGAGTGGGTAACCAGTCCATACCATCAAAGATGCCGTTGCCTACAGTACCTGCAGGAATTTTACCTGGCCAGCTCACAAGTGCAGGAGCGCGAACGCCACCTTCCCAAGTTGTGCCTTTTTCGCCATGGAATGGTGTCATACCACCATCTGGCCACGTCATGATCTCAGGACCGTTATCCGCAGTGAAAATGATGATGGTGTTATCGGCAATACCGAGTTCTTCCATTTTCGCCATCATCTCACCAACATGGTCATCAAGATCTTTCATGACCACTTCTTGAAGTCCCCAACCGTTTTGGCCAAGCATAGCTTCGTATTCAGGTGACAGGTGCGTCCAAACGTGACCACGTGATGGACAGTACCAAGTAAAGAATGGCTTATCCGCTTCAACCGCCCTTTCGATGAAGTTGATCGCGTGTTTATTAACTTCATCGTCGAGTGTACGCATACGCTCAATCGACAATGCACCATCATCTTCGATCGTTTGACCGCCTTTGCCATCTGATCTTGCGTAAATGACATTACGAGGTGCAAAGGCATCCAAAGATCCATCTTTTGGCCAATCTGGATCTTCCGTGTATTCCATTGCATTCAAGTGATACAACCAACCCCAATACTCATCAAAACCGTGCATTGTCGGCAAGAATTCATCTCTATCACCAAGGTGGTTTTTACCAAACTGCCCCGTGACATAACCCATGGTTTTAAGAACCTCAGGAAGCGTTGGCGTGTCGGCACTTAAACCAACTGGGCCACCCGGTAACCCAACTGAGTGCATGCCTGTTCGAACAGGAAGTTGCCCAGTTAAGAATGCGGAACGCCCCGCCGTACAAGAGGGTTGTGCGTAATAATCAGTCAGTAGCATGCCCTTTTCAGCAATACTATCGATGTTCGGTGTTTCGCTGCTCATCACACCATTGTGATAAGCACTCAGGTTTGAGATCCCAATATCATCGGTGAAAATGACGAAGATATTAGGTTGTTCTTGTGCTGACCATGCTGATAGCGAAAAGCTACTCAACACACTCAGAGTAACAAGGTGAAAAATCCTTTTCATAGAATGTCCTTATACTGTTTCAGATTGTTCTTTATGAATCATTTTTATTCCTACCAAACCAAAGCCAAGCTCCAATAGTAGATAGACGACAAGTAGCCAGTGAGGCATGCCATCTATCACCAAGCTAATGACTCGGCCGGCAGCCAAACCCAACATGAAGACCACCAAACTGTAAAGTGCTGGCAATCGATATTTCTTTAATAACGCTCCTGCTATCCAAAACAAAGCCAATGCTAAGTACAACCCCATCACTGCACGAAAGATATGTGTGACATTGATAGGGCTAGCATCGATTCCGAAAAGGTAATCCAGAGAAATAGCTGGTGCATACCCGTAAGACAATGCAATAGGCGTTAATCCCAAAACCGCGACGAACAAAAAAATACTCTGTAACTTCATATCCTCACTCTTTAAATTTGGCTCTTTTTAAAAAACATAGTCTACAATCAGAAATATACAAGTTGCATATATGAAAAATGGATAATGAATACATACATTTATAGTATGTTTTCTTCAAACCGGATAAGGATATCAATATGGCTAAATGGCATTACCTACTCGCATCAGCATTGGTCGCTAGCTCAACCGTAAATGCGCAACAGGCCGACTCACAAACAGACACTAAAAAATGGCAACACAGCATTGAAATTTACGCACTGGCGCTGAATATTCGTGGCGATACCACCATTGGTAATTTGTCCAGTGATGTTGATGTTGACCCAGCGTTCATCGTGGATCATTTGGATATGGGAGCGATGCTTCGACTAGAGGGGGTCTATAACAATCAATGGGGTTATTACGTTGACTACAGCTACATGAAACTGAGCGGAAAGTCAGATTCAATCATCGGCAACACAGGTATTCTTAATGGCAAGCTTGAGATCAGACAAGGCGTTTTAGAAGCAAAAGGCTTTAAACGCTATCAATACGACATTGGTACCATTGATTATATGGTTGGATTACGTTGGTGGGATAACGATATTGATTCCAAACTCTACACAAACAGCGGGACAACCCTGAATTCAAGATCTTTAGAAGAAGATTGGATTGATTATCTGATAGGCGTTCGCTGGACCAAAGAACTCAGTAAAGATTGGACAGTGCACACCAGCCTAGATATCGGCCTTGGTGCTGACACCGATTTTACTAGCTCGATATTAACCGGCGCTCGCTATCAAATTAACGACTGGTCGGATTTAAATCTGGCGTATAAATCCACTTGGGTTGATTACGAAAACAAAGGTACCTTTGAATACGATACCGCTTCACAAGGCTTCCTTGTTGGGTGGGCTGCTCACTTTTAAAACACTTATCACACACTGATAGAACACTATTGAAGTCGCATTTGATTTAAAGAATTTAATTTAGATTAAAGTGTGTATTCCAACGGTACTAAGCTCTAGCGATGGATCAATTGCTAGAGCTTAAAATCAATGCAATAAAAACGAGTAAATCAAACCAAAAAATCATTAATAATCAACCACTAAACATCATCATCAAAACATTCAACACATCTAAAAAAATCTAATATTTAGACTCTAATAACAAAACCGCCCTCTTTACCTTTTTAATCTTTCACATCTTATTTGAACAGTGTTTTTTATTTTAAAAATGTCGCTAGAATCCTCTCCCGAAATTTACGAACCTTAGAGAATAAAATGAGAAAATTAGTCTTAGCGGCGCTTACGATTGCATCAGTTACGGGCATTACGTCAACTTCAGCGATTGCAGCAAATGAAATGTATGTTTTGGGCGGTGTTGGTATGGATAGTGGTGATGTCGGTGGTCAGTTCACACTGGGCAGCCAGATCGCACAAAGTAACTGGTATGTAGAATCAACATTGTTTATTACCAGCGTCGATGACAAAGACAGTTACGTTGATTACAGCAACAACGAGACAGTACAACGAAAGCAAGAGTTCGACACCTTAACGCTCTCATTGACGCCTGTGTACAAACACAGTTTCAGTGAAAATTTTGCTATTTTGGGCAAGTTTGGTGCTTTCTATTCACACTCAGATACAAAGTTGGTGTATAGCTCTAGCAAAGGAAATGAAGTTCATAAAGGTTCTCATGGTAATTTTGGCTTAACTTACGGTATCGGCGCAGAGTACAAGTCATCAAAACCATTGTTTGGCAACTCCAAGCTGTTGACTCGTGTAGGGTTTGATGGATATGAGATCGGCAGTGAAAGCAGTTGGTATACCAAGGACTCAGTTTGGGGTGTACAAGCCGGATTTACCTTTTAAGCCAACATATTCATTACCCTGAATAAAAACCATTTAGGGCAATGAATTAAAAGCCATCATTTTAAAAATAAGATAAACCTCGTGTTGTTATGCGAAGCTTATCTTATTTTTCAACACACTCTTTTTTCATGATCGTTAGACCAGCATCCAGCGTTTCTGCCCAAGCTCGTTCTACGTTCTCATCATAATGAGGATCGTACTTTTTAACCGTATTGAGCAGCGAATTAAACCATTCGTTTAATTCAATTTCTGAAATGTCCAACCCCAAATCTTTGTGCCTTTTCCCCAGTTTCTTGACCGAGTTCCGCACACTTGGCAGACCAGAGGAATTATAAATAAGAATGATCGAGGCCTTAAGCATCTTAGTTTGCTGCTCTAACCCTATCTTTTCAAAACGTTCTGAAAACCTTGGGTTATGCTCGCAGAAGTCTGCCAGAAAGCTTTCCAAGAATTCTTGATCAATCCGGCAACGCTCAAAGCTTTCATAAAACAGTTCATTCGGTTTCATCTAGCAAGTCCTTTGCAATAGTCAGCCAGTCTTTAAAATAACGTGTTAGTTCAGAGCATCATAAACTAACCCTGAACAATCAATATGACTTAATTATACGCCACTGTGGCATAAAGTTAACTATGACATAAAGTGAGTTGCACAAATCTTGTTTCCATCAGGGTCTCGCAAGTAAGCCATGTACAAGCGACGCTCGTCAGAACCTCTCGCTCCGGGGCCACCTTCAATGCTAGTACCACCATTTTCGACGCCGATGCGATGCCATTCATCCACCATTTCTGGTGAACTCGCCAAGAATCCTACCGTCATACCATTGCCATAAGTCGCTGGCTGACCATCAATCGGTTTGGTTAAACCTAGTACACCCGTTTTGCTCACGTAAACACAACGCCCTTTAGGATCGATTGAGCCTTCGTTGTAACCAAGCATCTTCATAATTGGATCATAGAACGACTTCGCACGTTCAATATCTTCGGTTCCGAGAAAAACATGGCTGAACATAACTCACCTCTTTTTATTGAAAGAAAGAACCACCCAAACTAGACCTTAAATTCGCTTTTGTCTAGGCATGCTATTCTGTCATAACTGCTGCTTAACCCATTGAGTAAACACTTGAAACTTAGTCCGTTGCTCCATCCCTTTCGGACATACAAGATCGTAACCTTTACCCGACTCAATACTCATAAAAGGAGCAACCAACCCACCCTGTTCAATTTGAGTTGTCGCAAACTCGAGTCTTCCTAGTGCTACACCCATCGATAACCTTGCCGCGTCCATCGCTATACGGTTGTCACTGTAGTAATCACACTTTAGAGTACAATCAACCTCACTTTGAGCCGCTTCCAACCAACGCTGCCAAGCCGTCACGTCTCCACTATGAATAAACTGCACACTATCCAATTGTTGCAAGCCCTTCTCAAGATTGAACCTCTTCGCATATTCAGGACTGCATACAGGCATTCTAATTCCTGAAAATAGTCGCTCACTATAATGATTCGGATAGTGACCCTCGCTGTAGAAAATTGCCACGTCATAAGGTTCAAACTGAAAGTCAGATTGGTTCTGTTTGGTTTGTAATTTGATGCTTAGATTCGGATACAAGCGTCTGAATTCTGGCAAGCGTGGCATTAACCACGAGGAAGCAAAATAAGGCGATGTCGCGATGTACAACTCCCCACTTAGCTCTCCAGTTTGAATGTCCATCAGTTCAGAGAAAATAGATTCGAATGAGACACTCAGCATCGAGAGAACGCGTTGTCCTTCTGGGGTCAATTCTAGCTTTCTCGTTTTACGCACAAATAGATTAAATTTAAGCTGCTGCTCAAGTTTCTTGATGCGATGACTGACTCCACCTTGAGTCAGAAATAGTTCATCGGCGGCAAGGGTGAAGCTTAAATGTTTAGCCGCCACACTGAAGGTGTGCAGCAACGACAATGTTTGTTGGCGATTTTCAAACAGCCCCATAGATTAACCTCACTAATTCATAAATCATCAATACTGGTTTGTAGACGTACTTACTCATCATATAGATTAAACCATGTAATCTACATAATAATGGTGAGTCAAATGAAGCAAGCACAAAAACTCAAAGTTGCGGTCATTGGTGGTGGATCAAGTTACACCCCTGAGCTGATCGAAGGCTTACTAAAACGCTATCACGAATTACCTATTTCTGACCTTTGGCTTGTCGATATCGAAGAAGGTATGGAAAAAGCTCAAGTGATTGCAGATTTGACGCAGCGAATGATTAGAAAAGCGAACTGTGACATCACAGTGCACCTCACGACAGACCGAAAAGCAGCGCTTGTGGACGCGAATTTTGTCTGTTCTCAATTTAGGGCTGGTCGAATAGAAGCAAGGCTACGTGATGAAAGAATTGCATTAAAGTATCGCATGATAGGGCAAGAAACTAACGGATTGGGTGGTTTCTCTAATGCTTGTCGAACCATACCAATTGCATTAAAGATCGCCAAAGAGATGGAAGCACTTTGCCCCAATGCGTGGCTGCTCAACTTTACCAATCCATCAGGTATGGTTACCGAGGCCTTGATTAAGCACTCAACCATCAAGACGGTCGGCTTGTGCAATATCCCCGTGAACATGGAGCGCGGAGCAGCAAAAATGCTTGGCGCTGTACGCGAAGACATCACCATGCAAATCGCAGGTTTGAATCACCTAGTGTGGGCCCGAAAAGTACTTCATAACGGCGAAGACAAGCTCCAAGAAGTGATAGACCAACTCCTCGGAGGCAATGACCAAATGATGCCTAAAAACATCCCACCCTTTGAATGGGATGCCGAGTTGATTCGCTCATTGAACCTGGTGCCGTGCGCTTACCTACGTTACTACTACCAATCACGAGATATTCTAGACAAAGAATTTGCGGCGTCTGAAAAGAGCGAAAATCGCGCCGACTTGGTTGCAAAAGTTGAACAACAATTGCTCGAAATCTACAGAGACCCGATGCTGGATACCAAACCGAAATTATTAGAAGAACGAGGTGGTGCCCATTATTCTGAAGCAGCTTGTGAACTAATGAGCAGTATTCACAACAACAAGCGTTCTATCATGCACGTTAACACTCGCAATAATGGGGCGATTCAAGGGCTTCCTGATGACTGCGCGGTAGAAGTCAGCTCAGTTATTACTAACAGCGCGATCCTTCCATTGAATGTCGAACCTTTTGATAGCGATACGTTACGCCTAATCCAACAAATGAAAGAGTTTGAAACCTTAACAGTGAAGGCCGCGATGACGGGGGATATTGCATTAGCTAAACGCGCTTTGATCCTTAATCCTATTGTTGATAGCGGCTCACACATTGATGAGGCGTTATTAGAAACAATTCGAGAGAACCTAGACTTCATGCCTGCGTTTGCTCATCGATCAACACAAAGTGAGCAGTAACCTTATGTACATTAACTCAGTCGAAATTAGATTAATTCAAGTTGTTCACAATCCATTTTAGTCACCAGAGGTCACGATGAAACTAATACTGAACGCCGATGATTTCGGCCTCACTGAAACGGTAAATCATGGCATTGTTGAGTGCTTCAAAGCAGGCGTAGTAAAGTCAACCACCATCATGATGAACCAACCTGGAACCCAACACGCCATTGAGCTTTATCACCAAGGTTTGGTTCCGGAAGTAGGCTTGCACTTTACGGTCACCGCAGGCAAACCACTGACGCCACCAGAGCAGGTTCCGAGCTTAGTCGACGAACACGGCCACTTCTTTTGCAACGTCACCCTATTCGATAAATCAGATGTGAATGAAGATGAGGTGATGCTCGAGCTCAACGCGCAATATCAAGCGGCTATCAATGCAGGTTTAAAGATCAACCATATCGATAGCCATCATTTTGGGGGCGTATTTAAACCTCTCAAAGCGGCGTTTACTCGATCAGCTAATACGATTGGCCTGCCTGTAAGACGCATCGACAACATTGTGAACGGGCAAGATTCTCTCTTAGTACCGACACCTAGCGCTTTTGACATGCGCTTTTTTGATGACGGGGTCTCTCTTAGCAACTTGCAAGATATTCTGTTGAGCTACCAAACTGCCACGCCTAACGCTGCTGTCGAGTTGATGTGCCACCCATCACTTAGTGTTGATGAAGAGCTAAAATTACTATCAAGCTACAGTGATAAACGCGTCGAAGAGTATCAGCTTCTCACTAGCCCAGAGCTAAAACAGTGGCTAGCTGACCATCAGATTGAGTGCATTGGATTCGACGATCTCAAATAGGGAACCTTAAGTCAGGGCTACTCAACGATCCGTTGTGCGCCCTGCCCTTGATCATGCAAAATATCTTCAGGGTTCAACAAGTGGCATTTCTGCATACTCAAACATCCGCAACCGATACAGCCGGTTAGGTTTTCTTGTAGCGATTTAATCTGCGCCATTTTGCTGTCGAGTTGTCCTTGCCACTTCTTCGCAACTCGCTCCCAATCTCGCTTAGTCGCGGTATGGTTCATAGGTAAGGTAGATAACTCTTCGGTAATCTCTTCCAGCGTGAAACCTATCGACTGCGCCACTTGTATCAATGCTATTCGTCTCAACATCGCCGACTGATAACGGCGTTGATTTCCGTTAGTACGAATCGAAGCAATCAACCCTTTGGTTTCATAAAAGCGCAATGCCGAAGGAGCCACACCGCTGCGCTCCGATAACTGCCCTATCGTCAAATATACGATGTTTCTCATTGTTACCCTGTCCATGGTGATCACAAATAAATGAAGTTCACTTTAACTTCATCATAACCACAGCTTACCGTCTTCACCAATTAAGAATTGGCAGAACTTTGAATGCGAACATCAACTATTTGAGCTGTCATTATTTTGAATGGTAACGATCTGATTTTAATAAAGTGATTGGCAATAAAGTGAGGTGATAATTAACTAGGGTCATAAAAAATGGCTACCCGAAAGATAGCCATAATACAGATTCGAATTTAAAACGAATTAGTCAAACAACTCAATAACTAGCTTATTGTCTTTAATCACCAGATTGGGTTCAGATGACTTAATCAACGACTCTTGCACTTTATTGTTGTCCAGTTTGTATACCGGAGACTGAGACAATGCAAAGCCGATCATCGATACGGCGGGTTTGAGTAATTTCGCTATTTCAGGAGAAAGCTGCTTTCCCTTCTCCTCAAAGCGCTCTAGTCGCAGTGACTTTAAATACACCTCGCCACTTTCTTTGTCGTATTCAGGGACTGCGCTGAATTCGATGTCCAAATCCAACCCCATATTAGGCATGTTGAACACCTGAACTTTTGCATTGGTATTCGCCAGTACAGAAACACGCTCGGCATCAGCTCGACCAATTTTTACCGCTAAGTCATCGACAGCAACTTGCGCATACATAACGTTTTGTACACCCACTTCCTGCTCTAACATCACCGAATCTTGAAGGTAGTTCGTCATTTCTTGCTCAGTCACGCTGTAGCTAACACAACCACTTAGCGTCAGGGCAGTCATAGCTATAATGAAACGGTTCATTAACTTTGTTGTCATTGGAGATAGGCTCTTAATTTGTAAATGCATGGAACGGATGTTACCTCTAGATGATACTGTAAAATAGTTCTCATAATGACAGTGTCGGATAACTGGGCAGAATGATCCACCTAATTGGTGATGTCGTATAGATTGGTATTGACGAAAAGGGTAAGGAAAACAATGACTGCATTAACGATATTTTACGATGGGACATGTCCATTGTGCGCAAAAGAGATGGCGGCACTTGCCAAGCATGATACCGAGAATAAGATTCAAACCATCGATATCTACAGTGAAGCGTTTTCAAACTACCCGCAGATAGATGCTGACGCAGCCAATACCATTTTGCATGCTTTAGACGAGAACGGAAAACTGTTGTTGGGTTTAGACGTGACCTACCAAGCGTGGCGCTTAGTAGGAAAAGGTTGGCTATATGCTCCATTGCGCTGGGCGATATTCAAGCCAGTGGCAGATTGGTGTTATTTACGATTTGCCAAGAACCGATATAAAGTCTCGTTCTGGTTAACCGGAAAGTCGCGCTGCAATGGAAGCAGCTGCACTAAATAGCTGTACTAAATTGCATTGGAATTAAGATATACCGCTGGCGACTTTGTAATAAACAATGCCAAATAATGCTGCGAATACCAATACAGTGACGGCCACTTTCAACCAAATAAACTTCATGTTTTGTCCTTTAAATTCTGTTTACTGTTTCGCGAGACAAGTTAGCACAACAAAACATTCGATTGTGTAATGATTGATAGAACTTTGTAGTGAACCTTGATTCCCAGAGAGAACCTTTATGTCGGCAAAAGAGAGAAACCTTCCTACACATCGTATTTCAAGATTCAGCAAGTTTGCCTCACTGGCAACAAGAGTCGCGGGCAATGTGATAACGGAAGGTACCAAGCAACTCGCACAAGGCAACAGGCCCAAAGCAAAAGACTTATTACTCACCCCGCAGAACATTGCACGCCTGACTGATCAACTCGCCCACCTGCGCGGTGCTGCCATGAAGCTTGGGCAGATGTTATCAATGGACGCGGGCGATGTCCTCGAACCGGAACTCGCCGACATTCTTTCTCGCCTGCGCTCAGACGCCGACCCACTACCAACAAAGCAGCTCAACCAAGTGTTAGAAAGCTCACTCGGCATCAACTGGAAAGCCGAATTCCTTTCCTTCAACTTTAAACCTATCGCCAGTGCGTCCATCGGGCAAGTTCACCAAGCCTACAGTGATGCGGGAGACAAACTTGCCATCAAAGTCCAATATCCAGGCATTCGAAAAAGCATCGACAGTGATGTGGACAACGTAGGTACATTGCTTAACATCGTTGGTTTAATACCCAAGTCTGTCGATTACAAAAGCTTATTAGAAGAAGCAAAGAAACAGCTCCATGATGAAGCAGATTATGCTCGCGAAGCTGACTACGCGACTCGTTACTATCATGCACTGAAAGAACACGCTCACTTCGTTGTACCTAAGATTCACCCTCAAATGTCTTCAGAGTCAGTGCTCGCGATGGACTTCATTGAAGGCGTCTCGATAGAGAAAATAGAAGGTTACGATCAAAGTACTCGTAATTTTGTCATGCGCAGCTTGCTCGGACTCATGTTCAGAGAATTGTTCGACTTTAAGATGGTGCAGACCGACCCCAACTTCGCCAACTACCTTTACGTTGAAAACACGCGCCAGATTGGGCTGTTAGATTTTGGAGCAACCCGTGAATACAGCGACCGCTTCAGTGATGGCTATCGCTTGGCTTTTACCTCTGTGATTAATCACGATGAACAAGGCCTCAACAAAGCGCTAGAGCAGATTGGGTTCTTTAGCGAGACGATTCTCCCCGATCAGCGCCAAGCCATTCTCAACTTAGTGACAATGGCGTGTGAACCTATGTTGGTCGACGAAGAGTACGATTTTAAAGCCAGTGGACTCGCTCAAAAGCTACGCGAAGCCGGAACTATACTCAGCATGGAACAAGAGTATTGGCACACGCCACCAGCAGACGCCCTATTCTTACACCGTAAAATCGGTGGCATGTATCTGTTAGCCGCTCGCCTTGACGCAAGGGTGAACATAAGTCGTTTGGTCGCTCCGTATCTCATCAGCGATGACACTTGATTTGTTCATAAATAGTGACGATTAGTGATTAGTGATTAGCAGAGTGATCATTTCCTGCTGCGCAAGAGTACTAACAGTTACGCCAACTAAAATGAGCCAAACCTATGAAACCTTCACTGCTTTGCTCCACCGCCCTGATTACAAGCCTAACGAGCTCTATCGCTTTTGCAGCAAGTTGCCCTGAGATACTCAACGGCAAGCAACGTTTGTTAAATTCGAACGAAGAGATAGAGCTGTGTGAAGAGTTTCAAGGCAAAACCCTTTTGGTCGTGAACACAGCCAGCCAATGTGGCTTCACACCACAATTTAAACAGCTAGAGCAACTGCATCAAACCTATAAAGATCAAGGCTTCACGGTTGTCGGATTTCCAAGCAATGATTTCCGCCAAGACAAAGGAAGCGAAGAGAAATCAGCTAAAGTCTGTTATCTCGACTACGGTGTTACCTTCCCTATGATGGCGAGAGCCACATTATCTGGCAGTAGCGCCAATCCTGTGTTTGCAGAAATACAGCAGCAAGCAGGTGTCACACCCAAGTGGAACTTCTACAAATTCTTGATCAATAAAGAAGGTAAAGTGGTAGCAACCTTCCCTAGCTCGACATCACCAGTAAGTGCGACACTCAAAAATGCAATTGAGCAGCAGTTATGAGATCTGAATACATGGCGACAACTCAAACCCGCAACACCATGGCCAAGCTAGGTTACATGGGGCTAATCCCGTTTCTATTTGGCCTATTACTGTCTCTGACCGAAAGCCAATTCCTAGGCCTCAGCGGCGAGACACTCTTCATCACCTACAGTGTGGTTATCTTGAGTTTTTTGTCGGGTATCTTGTGGGGCAATGGGATAGAGAACTTCGAAAGCCAATCGAGCAACAAGGCGCTGATTCTAAGCAACGTGATTGTGCTAGCCGCGTGGGTAGCTGTGCTACTTGGGGAACAAAAAGAGTTCCTCACTACTCTGATTCTTATCATTGGCTACATTGCGGTTTGGCGAGCGGAAAGGTCAATGAGAGAAGAGAACCAAAGCGAAGGCCCCGACGGCTATTTTGATATGAGAACCCGATTAACCTCTAGCGTGGTGTTGATGCACGGTATCGTGATGTTGACCTAGGTCTGTGAACCTTTAATTAAGGTGTGCGCCTTTGAATAAACAACGTTAGCAAGAAACTAGACGATGAGCTGCATCACAAACCTTGGCTCATCATCGCCAAAATAGTTCGACTCTTCTTTGATAGTGACAAAACCCATAGACACATAAAGCGCACAAGCCGACGCATTATTTGGATCAACGGTAAGCAACACCTTGGATTCTTTAGGCAGCGTTGTGATCGCCTGATCCATCAACGAACGTCCCACTCCCATACCTCGAAATTGACCATCAACGGCCAGTGACAAAATCCAATATTCTTGTGGCTTGTCTGTTGGTGTCATCAACACATAACCCGCAACTTGCGAATCCTGTTTCGCCACCAGCAAGCCCTTCCCCCAGCAATCAAAGGCCTGACGGAAGAAAAACTGCGGATAGGCGTGGTCGCCAAACAAAGCACGTTCAAGCTGGTAGATATCAGCCAGTTCTTGTTTTTCCGCACAGACAATATTCATAGATAGACCTTTATAGATTAACTACAACCGCCCTTCAGCTACAATCTGCCTTCAACTGAAGCCAGCCAAGTTGGCAATTGCTCTCTAAACCAATTGATGTATTTCGAAGCTTCAGGGTTGTTACGCGTGACTAATATATTCGTGACTTCGACTACGATCCAGCTTTTCGCGATGATCAATTGCTTTATTAAATCTTCACGAGGAATCAAGGTGTTATGGCAAAGGTACTGATCAACAATGCGCTCATAATCAGACAAGGAACCCATTCGCGAAACGAGTGGTGCCAAATCTATCGCGGGGCTACCAAAACCAAAACGCTCCCAATCAAATAGGACCAACTGTCCATTATCTCTTCTCCCCCAATTGCCCTCGTTCGCATCACCAGAAACCAAAGTTTGATGCTTAAAAAGATCGCTACTCAATTGCTGAATGCACAGCAAACCGTCTTGGGTTACTTGAGGTAATTTCAGAGATGCTAAAGCAGTACTCGTATCACTCGCTGTCCAACAATGCTCTTTGACTTTAAAACTAGGCACATATTGAGATTGATGAATACAAGAGAGTTGCTGATACACATCAGCCGTGGCTTGAAGTTCGGGTAAGTTCAAAGAACGAGGAATGTATTCGATAAATAGGTTATCGCCTTCAACAGCCAGTAACTCAGGGCTATGCACACCAAATAGTTGTTTTGCAGCACATTGGTAAAAGGAAATCTCTACGCCACCAGCACCTTGCTTTCGAATACAAGGTTCACCATTACACTCTCCCAATGAAACTCGAGCAGACCCCATTTTAGATAGATCTTTGGTGCTCATTGAGTGTCCTCGCATAATAAAGTGAAACAAATAACGTATAGGGCTAGCTATCTAAAAACAGACTTATTTAAAAAGTGCAGACTCAATTAATGACCATTGCTGTTCAAAAGGTTCAAATTCCTTATGAGGAATGAATTTTTGAGCGGCTAAGTTCTGTTTCACGTACACCTCTTCTAAAGCCCATATGTGGTGGTCAGCAAAAATACCCCATGCACGAGCACCATCGATAAAACTATCTCGTGTAAGCTCGTTAATAGATAAGTACCCGTTAATGAATTCGACCGACTTCTTAACCTCCATATCAAACATATACATGCAAGCACGAGCAATTTCATAGGCTGGTGGCATATATTGAATCAAGTCCCAATCAATAATTCCACTCACCCTTGAGCGTTCGTCAAAGAAGAGATTAAAGTGGTGGTAATCCCCATGAATGAGTGCTCTTTCTGTCTTAGTCTCGTAAGAGTGAATGCTTTGACCGCTAGATAAAAAGTGACGTTGCTGTTTAGCTCTTTGCAATGCCCAGTCGTTCTCGGTGCCTTGCTCACTTTTCGATTCAATAAGGTAAATGATCTTATCAAGACGCTGTAACCATACCTCTCGATTCCATGACAGTTGGACAACTGGAAACGCCTCATTTGAAAACTTAGTTCGAGGACAATGACTCAACTGTTGATGGAGCTTCGCGAGGGTAATACCAGCTTCATATGCGTGATTGGTCGTCAAAGCATGTTTATCGATCAACGAGCCGTGAGCCTCCGGAAATAACGCATAGTATTCAGATCCAAACTTAACAAAGCTTTTACCATCAGAGGTAAGACATGGCTTAACGATACTTAAGATTTTCTGAGATAAGAATAGCAACAATTCATGCTCATTCTTTATACGGTTAACATCGCTAGTCCGGTACTTTCGTAAAAATAAAGCGGGTGTAGACCCAACCTTATAGACAGAATTAGTTGCACCGAAAGTAACCTCCGCTAATGAAACATCAGTTTCGTATTTTAGCCAATGAGAAAGAACGTCTGTTCGTATCATATTGCTATAGTCTTTTTTACCTTTTGAAATCTTCATTAGCTACTGTCGGCTGATCAGTAGATTCGCACCAGATAGAGCAAGAAACACCGAGCAGGCTTTATTGAAGCGCTTGGCCATTTGAGGTTTTGAAAACCAATTTCGTAGATATAAGCCAAAAGCGGCATAGATAGAAATCGCGAGCATTTCTAATACTAAGAATGTGCTTCCGAGGATGAAGAATTGCGTGTTTACATTAGCGGTGACATCGACAAATTGAGGAAGGAATGCAGTAAAAATGAGTATCGCTTTTGGATTGCCCGCCGCGAGCGCGAACTCTTGCTTAACAAGACCAAACCAATCCTTATTTCGTTCAATATCCGCGACTGGGCTAGTTTGTGAGCGCCATAAGTTAAACGCAATCCACAATAAATACATGGCGCCAAACAGCTTGATGAGAAAGAACAAGGTTTCAGAAGTATAAAGCACAACGGCTAAGCCCGATGCAGCTAACGCGATCATGCCAGAAAAGGCAGCAATTCTTCCTAACCCAGCAACTAAAGCAGCTTGAAATCCATAACAGCGAGCGTTGTTCATCGACAATAGATTATTTGGGCCCGGCGTCATGTTGAGCGCAAAACAGGCAGGGATAAACAGCAGTAACTTCCATATTTCCATTGGGTGCTTCCTAGTTACAATATGCCAAGGTTATTGAATCGTTTAACGCAATATTACCTTTTATAACAGCATTTGAAATCTTTTATAGTAACACTTGAAAGCTGTGCCAATACTCTGCCACCCCCTTGAATTAGTTTTCGAAGAATTGCTCGTATTCTGGAGTCGACAGGTTTTCCGCAACCCCAATCTCGCCGACGATATAAATCGCACTCGCGAGAGTTTCTAACGTTTGATTCGGCTCGCGTTCAGGTACGTCGCCAACAACCGGAACAGATTTAGGTTCAGAGACAGAATTACAAACAACACTTTCACATACGATGTTTTGTTGTTCCAACGAGATGGCTTCTGGTACATCAAAGCCTCCTGCTGATAAATCAGAGTTAGAAAGGTCTAAAGCACCGTAAGAGAAGGTCGAAAACAGAGCTGAAAGTACAATCCACTTATTCATAATTCTTTCCATAGTTAATATTCATCAAACTTATAAATACTATCTAATCATAAACATTATGAACAGTGTTTTATTTAAAATTTCTAAGACTTTTGATTCACTGACTTAGAAACATTCGAGTTCTGAATAGGAGGTAATATCAACTTACCTGTGAATGTTTGTTTGACGTGAACCTATCAAGTACCGCCTGAGGGATCATGATGACCGAGTATTTAATAAAGGCCACAAGCGTCATCACTGCCACAAAGCTTCCTAAAATAAAGTCATGAACATCAACGAGCACCAATCCGAGCAATCGATCACAAGCGACCGCAACTACCGCAATACTGAGCGCTACAATCCACTTACTGTGCTGATAGGGTAACGGCTCCATTGTTTGACTAACGAAATATAAAAGTAGTAATCGCAATATGTAAGTGCCACAGAGAACAACAATAACACCCCACACGCCATAAATGGGCGTTACGGTGACATAACCAATAGCGGCTAAGATCGCGCATCCGCCTTGAATCCACATTTGTGATTGACTTGAGTTTCCACTGAAACAGCCAAGATTCAAATAGTCACCTGCGTTCTTGATAACACTAATGGCAAGTAATGCGACAACAATCGTACCCGCATATTGATAGCTACTAGGCAAAATTAGAGCGATAAAACCTGGAACAGTTAGAATCATCAAAGCACCCAATACGATGGCAAAATTAACGCCGACTAAGGCTTTATCAGCACAATGTTTACTGCCGCCTGTTTGTTGAAGAATGGCGACACGGTTTGGGAACCACCAAAGTGCATAGGGTTGTAATAACAATCCAAGAATCAACGCAAATTTACCACTGACTGCATAAATCGCCAGCTCTTCGACTCCAACGAAACTTGCCATGACCCAACGATCTAAACCCGTGATCATGTACATTGATGCCCCCCCGACCAAAGCGGGTAACCCAAACTTCAAGATCTTAGTGGAGTATTTAAAACAACCAAATGTTCCCATCTCTTGCCATTGATAGCGGACTAAACAGATCATTAGCAGCACACTAGAGACTGCAGCCGAAATCAACACACCATCAATACCATATCCGGCCTCAAGCAACGCAAAAGTCATGAAGGCTTGAACACCCGCTTTCAATACATTAAGCAGGCAGAATCGCTTCGCCATCGCGTTCATTCGCATTAGGGTAAGAGGAATAGAGATTGCCCCATCAAGCATCGTAGGAATAAGCAGTAGTAAAATTTGGTAGGGTTGAAATTCGACGGGCAACATTAAGAGTAACAACGGCATACTGAGCGCAATTAATAGCCCTCCTAGTACACACACCAAAACACTTAACGTAAAACAGTTCGAGATGAGTTCCCGTTTTTCATCGCCATCAGCCACGCCCACATAACGGTACATTGCCTCAACGATACCAAAGCTAAACAATATCGTTCCAATATCGGCTAACAAAACAATCGCTTCTAGAGAACCGTATTCTGCTAGCGTCATTTTGTGAGTAATGTAAGGAATCATCACTAGTGATATTCCTTTCATCATCACAATACCAATGGCGTAATAGGCTGACTGTTTTAAAGACCCCATAGCAATCACCTGTTCCTTACCATGCGGGTGTTAGGAAACTCTTACAGTCACCGATTAGGTGTCGTAACGTTCGCTTTTGAGGGGCCATAACCAAAGATCGAAAGCTATAAGCAACCGCCTGTTTGTTGTGGTGTAGACTTCGATAATAGTCAGCGTAGCCTTCTAGTATTCTCGCCTTTGCGATTTTAAAGCTAGAAGAAGGCAGGTTCCAACGTTCACTGCCATTTTGGTAACGCTGAAGAATAGTCTCTATAGACTGCAAATTCCTCAATTTGAAGCTTTCAGTTTGAGTGACAGAACTCGACCTCATTAAATAACCAACCTGCACTGAATTCAGCACACCAATCTGATGATTCTCACTGAGTCGAAGCCACAACTCCCAATCTTCCCCATACTTTATATCAGCATTAAAACTGTCTGTTTGAGAGAACACATCAGCTCTAACCATCACTGTCGATGTACCAATCACGTTGTTTTCAATAATGAACTCTAGTGGCTTTTCAATATTGAAGAACAACTCATCTTTCTCTTGGAACTGTGACCAATAGCTAAAGCAGTCAATAATCACTTGGTAGTCTTCAGTGAGATGTTCGTAATTGGTAAAACTCATCGCCAACTCAGGGTTTCGTTGATGGAACTCGATCTGTCGCTCGATTTTCTCTGGATACCAGAAATCGTCGGCATCTAAAAAAGCGATGAATTCACCGGTCGCCTTTTCGATCCCTAGGTTTCTGGCTTGAGGTGCACCTACACCCAGAGTCGCTATTTTAACTATACGTTCGTCGTGTATGGATGCGAGATAAGTTGATGTTCCATCATTGCTGTTATCGTCAATAATGATTAATTCGATATCTTGATGAGTCTGTTTGAGTACGCTGCCGATTGCCTTCGGAAGATAGTCCAAACAATTATAAGTAGGAATAACAATACTAACTTTAGCCATAGTGACGCTCTCGAATTTATACGTTGTACAGCTACTTCTGCATATCCTGTGCCGAGCATTCCTCACTATTAAACTGGCTTTATATCAGCAGCCTACGTGCTTGTTCGCAAAATGACGACCAAGCGCTGCCTGCAGAAATACTCAAATCTCCAATTTGAATGCCATTTTGAGAAAACCATTAAGAAGCGCCGAAAAAATACTCTTTCATCTTGGTTCGTATCTTGCTTAATCCATTTTAGTGGCCAGTAAAAGGAGCAAAAAATGAAAAAAGTAGCATTTATAGCGCCTACCTACCCTGTACTGAGCGAGACATTCATTCAGACAGAAGTCGACTCCGTGAAAGCGTGTGGGCATCAGGTATGCGTAATGGCATTCGAAGTAGAAGAAAGTGAAAAAGCTTTCGACTATGACATCGTGAAAATTGGCAAGGATGTTCGGGCGGGCAAGATAACTAGCATCAACTGGGTGGGTGTTGTCAAAGCGCTTTCGTTTGTATCTAAGCAGACTAGCATGCCGAAGAAGTCACTTTTCGCTTATGGATTTAAGTTGGCTTTACAACTCGCAGAAAAAGACGTTAACCATGTCCATGCTCACTTCTGCCAACACACCACTGCCCACGCTATTGTCGCCGCTAAGCTTCTCAACATCACTTGCTCGTTTGTCGCCCATGGCCATGATGTTTACGAATTCGCTTACGATATTGAACATAAGATTACATCGAGCGATTTTGTGGTCGCGGTCTGTAAAGACATGCTCACCGACTTTAATCACATGGCAAAAGGTAATATTAAGCTCCTGCATTGCGGTGTAAATACCAAGCAATTTCAACTACACCCAAAGACCGAAACCAAGCAGCTTCGCTTTGTTTTCCTTGGAAGATTAGTTGAACAAAAAGGTATCCACTTTCTCATTGATGCCTTAGCACCCATAGCTGAGCCTCTCGACATTCATCTCGATATCGTCGGTACTGGAGATCTAGAGTCCCAGTTAAAAGCGCAAGTCGAACAACAAGGGCTAACTCGAAATGTCAGCTTTCTTGGTTCAAAGCCTCATGGGTGGGTAAAAGAGCACTTACCGAGCTACGATTGTTTAGTCGCTCCTTTCTGCTTTTCAGAAACAGGTTGTGTCGATACTGGACCGTTAGTACTAAAAGAAGCCATGGCAGTCGGGACTCCCGTGATTACAACCAACATAATGGGCTGTAAGGAAATTGTCACATCTGACACCGGATTTTTAGTGAATGAAAAAAACGTCGAAGAGTTAAGAGAAAGCATAGAGCGTTTTGCGCAATTAAGTAGCGAGGACAAAACAGAAATGGGGATGATGGCAAGAACCCGAGTAGAGAAGCGATTTAACTCTCTTAAACAAGCTCAACAACTGTCTCATTGGATAGAAAACCCAGTTTAAGACTATCTAAAAACACGCAGATAGATGTGAAATGAATTAGAAACTAAAAATTAGAAGAGAAAGACACAAACCATAGCGTTACATTGATGCGCACTGTAACGCTTAATATGGTATGAGTTTGGATAAAACTCGCCCTACGCTGGGCTAGACTTGCTTCCGTGATTAAAAAACAGCTCGCCGAGCTTTCTTAACCCGCTCGCAACGCTAATATCTCAGTAAGATCGTCTGTCTCTGTATATCGATTCAGATCTTGTTCTTTAGAAGCAATCGCAACGATAGACATTCGATCTGCAAGTTCATTACCTTCAATACCAACGTGACCGTTAACATGGTGGATAGTGATTTGAGAAGCGAGCTCTTGGTACATCGCATAAGCTGGCTTGATGATATCGAGGTTTTTGATTTCACCACCCGACTTCGTCCAACCTTTTTTCTCCCAACCCGTTGCCCACTTAGTAATACAGTCAATCGAGTATTTTGAATCACTATAAATTGCAACAGACAAGCCGGCTTGCAGTTTCTCTTTTGCAATTATAAATGCTTGCTTCAAACCTTGTAGCTCTGCGGTATTGTTAGTACCCATTGGTTGGTAAAGACCATACCACAACTCAGTTAAATCGTTGTTCAGGTACACCGCTAAACCTGTACCGGCTTCACCTGGGTTTGGCTCACAACCGCCATCAGTAAAGATCTTGATATCAAAAGGCATATCAGTGATTTGTTGTTGAGAGAGAGGCGGAACCTTCGCTTTAGTCGCCTTACCCGCAGAGCTTGGCTTTGTAGCCGAAGAACCTGACGCAGACGACGTTTTACCACCGAAAGCAGATTCAGCCTCGCCTAATGTTGGAAACGATTTGTATCGCGCGCCAGCAAAACCATCAACTTGCGATTTACACTCATTCCAAGTGGTAAAAATACCCGGTGTACGACCTTTCCAAACCACATAATATTTCTTAGCCAAACTAACTCCTTACCAGAACCTTAAAACACAAACAGTGAATCGGTACATTAGATGCCACCATGTCATACGTTGCAAGGTCAATCAGTCAAAAACAGGTCTAAAAAAGCTTCGCTCATAACTCACGATGCAATCAACTTCATCTGCAAATTCAAACGCTTTAATACACTCAGCATCGCTCAGCGATTTAATCCGATACTCTTCATAGGCAGCCAAGCTTTCAAAGGTAAACAGCGCCAAAGCAATATTGCTCGCCCCTTCCGACGGCAAGAAATAACCATTGTGTTGGCCACCAAATTTAGCGACCAAAGGAATCCACATTTTAGCGTAGGTTTCGAACTCCTTTGTTTTCTTAGGATCAATCACATATCGAACATAACAAGTAATCATATCTATACAGCCCTTAAATCATGGGAGAAACATAAAACCTAAGTAGAAGCTCAAGAGAAAAGGTAATCAACTGCGACTAAGTTATAGAACAAAAACACGGCCATACTGACTCCAATCGTTAACAGCACATTGCCTGTTTTCCAAATCAACAGACCTGTGACCAGCGCGCCTATCAAGTATGGGTTTTCAAGGCTTGGCCAAAATGTCTGCTCTGGTGCAAATACAATCGGCCCCCAAATTGCGGTAAGCACAGCTGGGCTTGAATAGCGTAACAGGCGACGCGTGGTTTGATTTAATCGAAGCGGGATTGCTGGCTCTAGAAACAGGTACCGACTAAAGAAAACAATCGCAGTCATGAGTAATATCGTTAACCAAATCATCTCTATTTCTCCTCCACAATTGTCTTGTTGCCGTTGTTTCGCTCTTGGAACGATTCGCTGATAAAGCCCGCTAACATACCGGCAATCGCTGCAATCATTAGCCCGCCCTCAATATTGTTAACCGACATGGCAACCGAAGTGACCAATGAAACCACCACACACACTACGACGGGTAGAGTTCGGATTAATGGGAACACCAAGGCGATAAAGGTTGCTGCGACCGCGAAATCGAGCCCAATTTCATTGAGTGAAGGAATTTGGCTTCCCGCGACAATGCCAACGAAGCTCGCGATATTCCAAACGAGGTAAAAACCACCACCTACACCCGCAGCGTACCAACGATTAAATTCTTTCTGAGACTGCCCACTACAAATCGCGAACAGCTCATCGGTGAGCCAAAATCCAAGTAATAGGCGCCAACGCGCAGGAAGATGGCTGATTTTGTCACGCATCGATACGCTGTACAGAAAGTGCCTTGAGGTGATGAACAGTGTGGTCAACAACATGGTGCCTAAACCAATACCCGCTTTGAACATACCCGCAGCGACAAGTTGTGCAGAGCCAGCAAAGAGAATAGCCGACATCGCTTGTGCTTGAAGCTGATTCAGTCCAGCATCTATCGCATACGAGCCCGCTAATATGCCCCACGGTATGACGGCAATACTTAACGGCATCGCTGCCATAACGCCTTTCCATAACTGCGTACGTTTATCCATTGTGTTGTTATCCATTTTTTCTAGTTCTCGTTACATTGGTTTTCCACTGTAAAAGAGCACTCACTTATTCGATTGTACAAATTTGCTTTATCGCCAAAGCACAAAGTTAAAAGCGATCAAATCAACGCATCTTAATGTACTGACCTGGGGTGTAACCGTTGGCTTTCTTAAAATGTCGATGAAAATGGCTTTGATCGTGAAAGCCACACTCTTGAGCAGTGTCCGAGATCGAATGCCCTTGCTTTAGCAACTTACGCGAAAGCCTGAGTCGGGATTGAATTTGATATGCATGTGGCGGAAGACCAAATTCTTTTTGAAAAGAGCGCACCAAGTGAAATGGGCTTAAAGCCGCAAGCTTCGACAATTCTTCCAATGACACATCCGCTTGTGGAAAATCGTCTAAAAACTCTTTCACTAGAATAAGTTGCCGTTGAGTTTTTCCATCTAATTGAGGTTTAAGGCTCGATTTACCATGTCGGCTAATCAGTTTAACCAACATCCCGTACATTAGGGTTTCTCTTAGCAGGCGATTATCTGATTCATCAATCGTGTTGAAAACTAATCTGAGTTGATTGGCGAGTTCAGGATCTTCAACCACCGCTCTAGGGAAGTAAGGAGCCCCGTAGTTCGGTAGGTTAAGCTCTTGAGTGATCTTGGCAAGTTGCTCTGGGAGAGGATACATGGCTCGATATGCCCAACCACCTTCAGTGGCAGAGTGACCGCTATGAACTTCGTCGGCATTGACCAGAATAATCGCATCTTGTGGTGCTATATGATGCCCGCCCGTTCGATAGAAACGCTGAGCGCCCTGCTCAATAACACCAAGTGTGTAGCCCTCGTGGCTATGGCGCGAGAAGTTCTGCTTTTCGTATTCAGCATTAAGGGTTTCAAGGCCACCGAGCTCTTCTGTGATCTTATATTCGGCCTTTTCTTTAGAGCGTTTCTTGTTCTCCATAACAATTCCCAAGCCTGTTAATTATCGAGCGACTTATCAGTCTACTCTATAGGCTCTTTCAGCTTTTGTACAAAATTGCGCTTTTGTTTGTTAATTCTGTTTTTATCGTTGGCTTAATAACGCCTTCTAACTGGGAGGAAAGTCTTGGTCTATAACTAGTTGGCGAGAAATTGACAAATTAGTGGGGCAATCATGGCAATACTCTCTTCAAATCATCGGCAACAGATCTGATACACCATGAAAAATACGCTAATCCTTTTCTTTTTCCTGAGCCTAACTGGGTGCACTCATAACCAATCAAAAGCACTGAGCATGAACTCCTCGCCAGTCAATACGTACCCTCAATCCATGTCGAACCTGCAACTGTGCGACACCTTGTATTACGGGCGATCAAGCAACCAGACACTCGCAGCAATTGGCAGTGAGTTTAATCGAAGAGGATTATCAAAACATTGGTGTGATACCGAAACCAACAAGCTCTATCTAACAAAGACGATTGATTGGGTTGCTGACCAAGTAGAAGACAAAGAAGATTCGGAGGAAGAAGCGTCTGCCGTTGTGTTGCCTGCGAATTAAATGAGGCAATGATAGATAAACGTCTGTTCGCACTTAATGATCTCACTTGCTTAGGTAATTAAGTGACCTATTTTTACTCAAAAAATCCCAAGTTAACCTGGCTGCGTTCGAAGAAAAACAACCGCTTCTTTTCGCTACACAAATATTACGAGGGTACTCGGGCGCAAGAGGAATAACATTTACGCCGGGATGAGATTCTGGAACGGCAAGCTCTGCAACAATAGAAACACCTAAGCCCGCTCTAATCAAAGCAAGTATCGAGGTCAATTGAACAATGGTGTGTTTTTCTTTAAGGCGAGATTTTGATAGCTTAAACCATTCTCTAATGAGCGCCTCGCTGCCCCCTTTACTCAGTATAAAATCTCGATCTTCGATATCCACAGCCGACAAAACTGGCAACTGGGATAAAGGGTCATCTTCATGAACTAAAGCCACCATACGGTCAGTAAAGACTGGGATGATATCTAGATCCAAATACTCTTTATCAACCGCGATTGCAAAATCTACGCGCCCCTCTCGCAATGCTAATAATGCTCCTTCGTCAGTAAACTCGCTTATTTCAATTTTAACTTGAGGTAAGTGTTGGCTGATCGCATGAATTAGGCTGGGTAAAATATGTGTGGAAGCGGATGCGCCAAAAGAAGCCACTTTCACCTGTCCAGCCCCATCTTTTTGAATAAGTCGAAGCTGTCTCAATAACACCCCTCCCTGCAACTCCTGCTGTTTCGCGAACTCAGCAATCAACCTCCCTTCCTCTGTTAACAATAAGGGACGACTGTCTCTTCGGACTAAAGCGAAACCTAACACATCTTCAGCACGTCGAAGAGCTTTGCTCGCAGCAGGTTGGCTGACTCCTAATACCAGAGCGGCATCAGTGATACTTCCGAGCGCTAGTAGCTGCAGAAGTAATTTGGGAACTAATGATGGGATGCTTTCCAAGTCTTCAACCATTTATATAACCTCAGGTTATTTTGATATCTACCTCTATGCTAGCAGACTACTTTTTCCGAAAAATAGATACCAGTCACCCGGAGAAAACAAATGACTATAGAAACATGGCTAACCTTCTGCCTCGCTTCACTTATCTTAACCATGACGCCAGGTCCCAGCATTTTGTTGGGCGTCATTCATTCAATGAAATATGGCGTTAATAAAGCTATTTTTACGGCACTAGGCGATATCTCAGCAAACTTCATACAGATGATCATTGTTGCAGTTGGACTTGGCATCATAATGTCAACGTCTGAACTAGCGTTCGCCGTTATCAAGTGGCTTGGAGTCACAACATTGCTGTATATGGGTATCAAGATGTTGCGTGATAAACCTGAGTGTGATGCACAAATAACCACCAATTCACCCACCGCGATTTCAGGCCACAGACTCTATTTAAGTGGTTTCTTCGTTGCAGCGGGTAACCCCAAAGCGATTGTCTTTTTCACTGCATTCTTCCCCCAGTTCATAGACCCAACCAAGCCTCTGTTATCACAAATGTTGGTGATGTGCCCCACAATGGCAGTGTTGGATTTTACGTGGGTGATGATTTACGCCATCTCTGCCAAGAAGCTTCTTGGGTTTATGCAAGATCACCCAACGTACCTGAATAAAATCGGTGGCTCAGCGCTTTTAACTGCAGCCATCGTACTCGCAGTAACAAGTCACAGCTCCAACCTATAGTCGAGCCTGTAAAGGAAAAAACAATAAATTGAGTTTCATTCGAGGGGAAAAATCGTCTGCTGTAACGCTACCTGCGGATTAATCGGATAAGTATTGTTAACGTCCTTAAATACGCTAACAGTACTTCTGGCAATAAAACTGGAGCAAACTAATTGATCTGCATGCCTTTGCTCACATCAATATGCATTTGCATTGATAAATGTTAACAATTGGTTAATTATCCATATCCATTATTACTATAAGGAAATAACCAATGAAATGGATACTTGTTGCATTCGTCAGTGTTTTCTCTGTGTTCACATACGCAAAAGATTGGAAACAAATTCGCTTTACTGTTGAAGGGGCCTACCCACCGTTCAGTTGGACAACGCAAGATGGTGAATTAGAGGGGTTTGAAGTCGATTTAGCCAACGCCTTGTGTATCGAATTAGAAGTAAAATGTATCATCTCAAAAACTGATTGGGACGGTATTATCCCATCACTTTTAAGCCGTAAAAACGATGCAATTATAGCGGCTATGACCATTACCGAAGAACGTGAAAAGAAAGTTAATTTCACTATGCCTTACGCTAAAGTTCCCACTCGTTTTGTCATGGAAAAGGGGCGTGAAATCAATATGGATGACGGCAGCTTAAATGAACTAACAATTGGGGTTCAACGAGCAACTATTGGTGACAAGTACCTTTCTGAGATCTATCCAGATGTAGATATCAAACGTTACGGCTCATTCGATGAAGCCTTTACCGATTTACTCAACGGCCGCTTAGATAGCGTGTTTGGTGGTTCAATGGGGCTCAACGCAGGCTTTCTTGAAACGGATCAGGGTAAGGACTATCACTTTACAGGCCCTAAATTTACAGAAGAGAAGTGGTTTGGTCGTGGTATTGGAGTCGCTGTTAGAAAACAAGATGACGAATTAAAAGATCTTATCGATAGTGGAATACAAAGACTGATCGACAATGGTCAACATCAAAAAATCGCAAGTAAATACTTTTCATACAGCATTTACGAGTAGGCTGATGTACAGAGTGAACACCACCAATCACGAACTGTTGTTCACTTTTTGAAAGTTTCAGATAGCAAAAAGCCGCTCATTAAGAGCGGCTTTTTTAAGGGGTGGGAACCCAGCCACATCCCGGCACACAAGTCACTCGCTGCGGCTGCTCCCTTCCAGGCCTGACCGAGTTCACGAGTTATTGTTGCGGGAGGACCAGGCCCCCATAGATTCGTTTTCTAAGAGGCTTGCCTCAAAGAGTGATTGGATTATTAAGCATCACAGCAACCATTGCAAGCCCTTCCACCCTATTTTTGAACAATTGCTGTCTAAGTGCTTATCCTTTATTCAAACCACTAGAAAATCGCAGGTAAATTCACCATTTACCTGCATTTGTAAGGTTCGGGTTATCTACGTACTAGATATCGATGTCTTCGTTATCTTCTGTACGAATGATGTAGTCTGTCATCCACGCGGTGCCTAATAGACATAACCACACCACAAAGACTGGACTAGGCACTTCGATGCTTGGGGTAATCACCAGTGCCGCAAAACCAACCGTCGGCAATGTCCAACACAATAATTTATTCCAGCGGAAGGTTTTCAAGCGCGTCAGTGTTTCCATCGATGCCATGATGCCCGTTACACACAAAGCAACCAAAGCGGCATAAGGTAAATCGGCCATCCATAATGGAAGTATCAAGCCTAATGACCACCAGCTGTGTCGGCTGGCTGGTTTAAGGTGATTCGCTGCCCACCAAATCACAATGATCGACAAAGTCTGTAGTGTGGTAATCCAGGGAGCGCCATCAAGCTTACCTGCTGACTGCGTGACCATAATCCCGACTTGCAAAGTTGCTACAATCAAGCCAGAAATAATCACGACGGATAAACTACTGCGTTTTGAAAAGACCACCATAAGCAGTGGGAATAATACCCACGCACTGACAGACAGCGTGATGGGTTGTAAAGGCAGGGTTAAACCATAGGCAGTCATGGATGCGAGCAAAGCTAACCCTGCGATGCCTCCCTGCGGTAAAATCCATAAAGCAGGAATAACCATTGCAAGCACTGGGATATCTCCCTCACTTAAACTGATTGCTCTCGCGCAAACAACCGCTAATAATGTGGTTATCAAGAACTGAAACGTTGAAAATACCATAGCCCTCTCCTTCTACCGATCCGTGGTATTAATGAACTAGGAACTTTTAGTATGGACCAATTTTTGCTCCAAATCTTTGCTGTGATTCACCAAATTCCATATGGGAAAGTAACAACTTATGGAGACATAGCACGTTTTTCAGGTTTTCCGGGCTATGCACGACATGTAGGTAGAGCATTAGGCAACTTGCCTGAAGGAAGTAAACTACCTTGGTATAGAGTGATTAACAGCAAAGGTGAGATCTCTTTGAAGGGTGATTCGTTTGATCGCCAAAAGAAGCATCTGGTCGAAGAAGGGGTTGAAGTGAGTGACGCAGGAAAGGTAAAACTCAGAATATACAAATGGCAGCCCTAGAGCTGCCATCAATTACATAACTAGTGAATAAGCCCATCAGCTCATCAGCTAATCAGCTAATCAAGATGCCTTGATATGGCGTCCATTCCTAGTTAACGAACACCAACCAAGCGCAAGTCTGCTTGTTGCGTGTTTTCTACATCAGTAATTACTGACTTAATAGTGTCAGTAGTGAAGCGCAATTTACCGTCAACGTGAATCGTTGCGCGCATGTTGTAACGGTGGTTAGCTTTAATCTTGTTGTTGTCGTAGCTCAGCTCGAATGCGAACGGAACTTGCTTACCGTCAGTGGTGAACTCTTGAGTTGCGATAACCGTCGATGGTGCGTCAGCCAGTGAGATGTCTTCTAGCGTAACAGTCACCACGGCATTCTCTGGCAATGCAATTCTTTCACGGTAGCTTACTGTTCCTGAAATCACTTGAGTGTTCTCTGCAACCACTTCCTGAGAAGCGTTCGTTTCTGATGTTGCTTGGCAACCAACAAGTAGGCCAAACGATACTAAAGACGTAATAAGAATTAGAGCCTTTTTCATATTCAATTTCTCTCAACATGTTTGCCGGACTCGGCAAATCTACCCACCAATTATAAGAGAGCTTTCATATTCTGTCTTGAAACCCTATGATTTATTGACAGATATCTGACTAAGCTAAATGATTAACACAATAATCTGACATCCATTTTACCAAGAGGCATGCTGGCGATGAGTCAACCTTTACAAGAATTATTAAGTTTACTTCAGCTAGAGAAGCTGGAAGAAGGTCTGTTCCGCGGGCAAAGTGAGAACCTAGGTCTACCACAGGTTTATGGTGGTCAAGTATTAGGGCAAGCGCTTTCTGCTGCTCGTTATACCGTTCAAGATGACCGTAGTGTGCACTCGTTTCATAGTTACTTTCTATTTCCTGGCGATCCTGAAAAGCCAATTATTTACGATGTTGAGAACCTAAGAGATGGACGAAGCTTCAGCACACGTCGTGTTAAAGCGATTCAAAATGGCCGCCCTATTTTCTATCTCACGGCTTCTTATCACGGTGATGCTCCAGGCTTTGAGCACCAGATTTCAATGCCTGATATTCCTGGGCCAGAGAACTTTGCATCTGAAACCGAGTTAGCGAGCCACATTGCGGAGTTCCTACCAGAGAAACTGCGTAAAACCTTCTGTGGTGAAAAGCCGATTGAGATGCGCCCTGTGACTGTCGTGAATCCGCTCAATCCTAAGAAGGCGGAAGCGAAGCAGTACCTTTGGGTAAGAGCAAATGGCGCAATGCCAGACAACCAATTGATTCACCAATATTTGCTGGCTTACGCGTCCGATTGGGGATTCTTGGTGACAGCACTTCACCCACATGAAGTGTCAATCATGACGCCCAACTTCCAAGTGGCGACGATTGACCACTCAATCTGGTTCCACCGCCCGTTCAAAATGGATGAATGGCTGCTATATGCGATTGAAAGCCCGACCGCGGCCAACACTCGCGGCTTAGTACGTGGTGAGATTTACAACCAAAAAGGTGAGCTAGTCGCGACAGCCGTTCAAGAAGGTGTGATGCGCTTTACCAAGTAACGAGCAAACACTTTTTATAACTATGAGCATTTTTTAAAAGCGACGTACATTTTTAGAAACGGCGAACAAGCACGTTCAAACCCAAAAGGGGCTAGGTATCATACCTAGCCCCTTTTTAGTAACGCTGACGAAAGAACGTCACACAAAAACAGTAAAGTCTATTCAACCTCTAACGTCGGCTCGAATTCACTCTGTACTCGCATTTTAATGCCATCTCCAGCGTCTCGCAGTAGATTAAATGGTGATAGCACCACCCCTTTCACCGCACCTTCTGCCGCTCCCTGAGCTAACTCTCTACTCTTATCGGCTAGCAAATTAGCTTGCACCAAAATATCAGGCACTTCAGCTCTAAGCATTTCGGATTCAGTGACAATCACTGGAATGGTTTGCTCTCGATAAGATTTACTTTCAGCGAGCATTGGCGGCATTACATCGACACGGTATCGTTTTAATTCTGTCAATGTTGGGGGAATAACATCGGTTCTGACCTGCTCGACTTCCGTTCGGACATTTTTCACTTCATCTAATATCGCAGGGATTTTGTTGTCGACCGATGAAACGGTTTGATTCACGTCATCGATCGTCTTTCTGACCTCTTCGACTGTGTTCAGAACTTGAGGAGCAAGCTCACTAACATGTTCAGCAAATGCTAGCAGCTCTTCCACTTTTAGCCCTTTCGTGAGACCGGATAAATCTTCGATAACCTGCGGATAAGTATCGACGATCTCCCCTACTTTATTAGTAAACGAATAGATGGTGTAGCCCAAGTAAAAAATGGCGACCGCTAATACCAATTGGATCGCGGTAGATACTTTTGCAAACATGAATAATCCTTTTCTTTTATCGCAGAGGCGAGATCTAAACTGAGAAGATAGTTAAACTGAAACGATAGGTAGCCTAAGATTAGTTTGAGCTTAAAGCGGCAGTGCTGTTGTGTACTTCAATGGTTCCATCGCAAATGTCGAGGTCACATTAGAGATACCGTCAATGCTATTCACCAAGCGCTTGTAGAAATCATCAAAGCACTTCATGTCTTTCACCTGAACCTTCATCATATAGTCATATTCGCCAGCCATGCGATAGAACTCCATCACTTCTGGAAACTCCGACACAGTATTCACAAAACGACCATACCACTCGTGAGAATGATCACTGGTTTTAATCAATACGAACGCGGTAAAAGAAAGATCGAGCTTTTCTGGATTCAACAGCGCGACTCTTTTCTCAATAATGCCGTTCTCTTCGAGGCGCTTAAGCCTTTTCCAGCAAGGCGTTGTGGTGAGATTGACCGCTTCAGAAATGTCATTCAATGACAGGGTGCTGTCTTCTTGCAGTAATCCTAATATTTTTTTATCTACGGCATCTATCACACTTTCACCAAATCGCATTTAAAGAGAATTATTTTCTACAATTTAAGCAAAACAAAGCAAATATGGCAAAGTTTTTCTCTCTGATTGTAGCTAAATTAGAGCCATACCAATTACAAAGAATTCCTACACTCGATCAGGAGAACGCTTATGTGCACTGACCATCAATGGATTAACAACGCGATTCGTAAAATTGAAGCCGATTACCAACGCTCAGCGGATACGCACCTTATCAAGCTCGAACTACCAAGTATCGAAGGCATTGATGTTTACCTTAAAGATGAAAGCACACACCCAACGGGCTCTTTGAAGCACCGCTTAGCGCGTTCTCTATTCTTATACGCTATCTGTAACGGTTGGGTTGGCCCAGAAACAACGATCATTGAATCTTCATCGGGTAGCACAGCCGTGTCTGAGGCGTACTTTGCTCGCCTACTAGGTCTTCCGTTTATTGCAGTAATGCCAAAATGCACAGCGAAGAAGAAGATTGAACAGATAGAATTCTACGGCGGCCAAGCACATCTTGTTGACCGCTCAGATGAAATTTACGATGAGTCTCGCCGTTTAGCAGAAGAGCTGAACGGCCATTACATGGACCAATTTACTTACGCTGAGCGCGCAACCGACTGGCGCGGTAACAACAACATCGCGAACTCAATTTTCAATCAAATGCAGATGGAAGATCACCCAGTTCCAGCTTGGGTTGTAATGAGCCCAGGTACTGGCGGTACTTCTGCAACTATCGGCCGCTTCATTCGCTACCAACAGCATGAAACTAAGCTTTGTGTTGTCGACCCTGAGAACTCAGTATTCCACGAATACTTCCAAACAGGCAATGTGAATGTGAAAGGCAATACATTCAGCAAGATTGAAGGTATTGGTCGCCCACGAGCAGAGCCAAGCTTTATCTCGGGTGTGATTGATGAGATGCGTACAATTCCAGACGCAGCAAGTATCGCTACTACGCATTGGCTGTCTGATATTCTTGGCCGCAAAGTTGGCGCATCAACCGGCACCAATATGTACGGTGTGCTTCAACTAGCCAGTGAAATGAAAGCACGCGGAGAGAAAGGCTCTATCGTGACTTTATTATGTGACAGTGGCGAACGTTACTTAGATACTTACTTTAATGACGAGTGGGTAAATCTAAATATTGGTGACCTACAACCTTACGCGGCGAAGTTAGAGGCTTTCTCGCAAACGGGTGAGTTAGCTTAAGCTCGACACTAGCATTCAAAGCTAAGATTAGCGTACAAAATTAAAAAGAGCCCTGATGGGCTCTTTTGCTATATGCGGTTTGTTCTAAGTGCTGCTTGATCTATAAATCGTTGCTGCTAAATCGACAAATTATTCTGGCTTCTGCTTCGCTTCAAATGCTGCTAGCTGTTCAGGCGTCGCCTTTGGCTGATGGTTTTGTTTCCACTCATCGTAAGTCATGCCATAAACGCGCTCACGAGCGTCATCGATATCCAAGTCTAGGCCTTGTTGCTCAGCTTCGGCTTTGTACCACTTGCTGAAACAGTTGCGGCAGAAGCCCGCCAAGATCATCAGATCGATATTTTGCACATCTTTGTTGCTATCTAAATGTGCTAACAGGCGACGAAAGGTTGCTGCGTCTAGTTTATCTTGTTCTTCTTGAGAAAGATCTTTGTATTTAAATTCAGCCACTTTACTTTCCTTTTATATTTATTTTCTTGTATTCATTCGTTGAGCTGTACTCGTTATACAAAAAAAGCCTGCAATTCGCTAGGAGCAAACGCAGGCTTTTCAATATTGTTACACTATTCCATGTTCATTAGCCGTGCGTGTTCATTAGCCGTGAGAGCTTCTACCCACGTTGTCATGGCTCAGCTCTTTATTTAGAACCGCTTCCACATGGCCAGGTGAACGCGTCGTACCCGAAACCAGTCGATACATCGCAGGGATAACGAACAGAGTAACTAAGGTCGCAAAGCCCATACCAAAGAAGATAACCGTACCCACAGCGACTCGGCTTTCATAGCCAGCACCTGTCGAGGTAATCAATGGAATCGCACCGGCTAGCGTCGTAAACGCCGTCATCAAGATTGGACGTAAACGTCGAGCCGAAGCATCAATGATCGCCTTTTCAAACTCAATGCCACGGTCACGAAGTTGGTTAGCAAACTCCACAATCAAAATACCGTTTTTGGTTACCATGCCGATCAACATGATCATACCGATTTGGCTGTACACGTTAAGACCTTGGCTCATCAACACTAAGCCTAAGAAGCCACCGAAGATACCCATAGGAACCGTGAACATCACGACTAACGGGTTGATGAAGCTTTCAAACTGCGCAGCCAATACCAAGTACGCGACCAACATCGCTAGCGCAAACACCACTAAGATACTCGATTGGTTCTCTTTGAAGTCTTTTGACTCGCCAGAGTAGCTTACCGAAATATCACCTGGCAGTTGCTCAATCGCTTGCTCGTCAAGGAAATCCAGTGCATCACCCAGTGTGTAACCTTCCATTAGGTTGGCTTTGATGGTCACCGATTTTTGCTTGTTGTAGTGCGATAAACGAATCGACGACGCGACTTCTTCAATGTGCGTCAATGTATCTAGTGTTACTAGCTCACCAGACCGAGTTCGCATATAGATTTGGCTTAAATCATTAGCATTGTTAAAGCTGTTTTCATCACCACGAAGGTAAACATCGTACTCTTCGCCACGATCAACGAACGTAGTTTCGCTGCGCCCGCCAAGCATGATTTCTAACGTATCTGAAATATCCGAAACGCTAACGCCTAACTCGGCTGCACGTTGCTTATCTACGGTTACCAATAACTCTGGTGTTTTCTCCGAGTAATCGATGTCCGCACCTTCCATCATTGGTGAATCTTCAGCCGCTTGCTTTAACAGTTCGCCCCATTTCTGAAGCTCAGAGTAATCAGAGCCACCCAGTACGAATTGCACAGGCTCACTTGAACCACCTTTGAAGCCCGGCATGAACGGGAATACACGTACATCAGGAATGCCATTTAAAGATTTACGAACTTCGTTCAACGCTTCCTGAGCGGTCTCTTCACGTTCGTCCCAATCTTCCAGGATCATGATAACGAAGCCCGTTTGGTCACCCGCATTACCACCAAACGCTGGTGATTGGATGCTGAATGACTTCAAGAAGCCTTGACCAAGCAGCGGCATTAAGCGTTCTTCGACGATATCCATGTTGGCAGACATACGGTTGTAACTGGTTGCATCGGCACCACGAACAAATGCAAATATAACACCGCGGTCTTCTTGCGGAGTCAGTTGTGAAGGCACTTGTTGCATTAAACCGTAGCTACCTCCCATACACGCGAGAATAATAACAGGGGCAGCCCATCGCCAATTCAAAGCACGACGCAGTACCGCTTTATAGCCAAGTTCTAACTTGCCAAACACACGTTCGATAAATAGGTTGAAACGATTCGGCTTAACATTCGCTTTTAGGATCTTACTGCCTAACACTGGTGTTAGCGTCAGTGCCACCACCGACGAGAAGATCACCGACATCGCGAGTAACACTGAGAACTCTGTAAACAGAAGACCTACCATGCCATCCATAAATGAAATTGGTAGGAATACCATCACTAGCACTAACGTAGTTGCGATTACCGCGAAACCTACTTCACGCGTCCCTTTATAGGCCGCAAGCAGTGGCGACTCTCCACGTTCGATGTGATGGAAAATATTCTCGACAACCACGATGGCGTCATCTACTACTAGACCAATCGACAGGATAAGTGCCATCAGGGTAATCAGGTTAATAGAGAAACCGAAGTAGTACGCGGCAATAAATGACGAAATCAAAGATACCGGAACCGTCACCGCTGGAATAAGTGTCGCACGAGCTTGGCCAATAAAGACGTAAAGCACGAGGATAACCAAACCACCCGTAATAAAGAGTGTGCTATATACCTCAGAGATCGAACGGTCGATAAACACCGTTGAGTCATAATCAACAGCCAAACGAGTCCCATCAGGCAGGAACTTCTGAATCGCCTCAACTTCTTTATGGACTAAGTCAGCAACCTCAAGTGGGTTCGCATCTGACTGGGGCACAATCCCCATACTAACGTTAACAATGCCGTCACTCTTAAACGTCGAGTTTTCGTTTTCTGCGCCAATGTACACATCAGCCACATCTTTCAAATAGATAGGTGTGTTATCAGACGCACGTTTTACGACTAGGTATTCGAAATCTTTGGCTTCAGTGTAAGATCGTGCAGTACGAACCGACATCACGATCGCGTCATTACGTACTTCACCACCTGGGCTTTCAATGTTCTCATTATTTAGCGCTGTAGTAATATCAGAAGCAGTAACGCCACGACCCGCCATTAGGGCTGGTTTCAGCTTCACATACATTACTTTGTATAAGCCACCAGAGATATCCACCGAACTCACACCAGAAATCAAACTAAAGCGGTCAATCAATACACGCTCTGTGTAATCGGTTAACTGAGTTCGGTCCATTTCTGTTGAACTTAAGTTGATGTAAACCGAGGCTTCACCACTGCCGTTGTTCTTATAAACAATCGGATCATCTGCTTCATCTGGCAATGAGCGCTGAGCACGAGCCACTGCATCACGCACATCACTCACCCCCGTATTGAGGTCGTAACCAAGCTCAAAGGTAATAGTGATACGCGACATGCCGTTACGCGTCGTGGATTCAATTTCATCGATGCCACTGATACCGGATAATTGGTCTTCAAGATTGGAGGTAATCTGGCTTTCAATGATAGTGGCCGACGCACCCTCATAACGAGTACTGATCGACACCACTGGACTTTCAATATCTGGCATCTCACGAACAGCAAGTTTATTAAATGAGACAATACCAAACACAACCAAAAGCAGGCTCAATACGATAGCCGCTACTGGTCTCTTTACAGAAACATCAGATAACAACATTAGTTCGTACCTTCTTGTGCTGCTGTATTTCCATCAAGGTTAGCTGTATCGCCCTCAAGTTTAGCGGGGCGATTAACGGCTAACTCTTGAACCAAAACACCGTCACGCATGTTAACGATACCTTGCACCACGATCTTCTGACCAATCTCGATGCCTTTCTCAATCACGACTTCGTTATCGATACGCGCACCTAAGAACACCTCTGTTCGGGTTGCTTTGTTATCTTCGCCAATCACATAAACAAAACGTTTAGTGCCCGAGTACTCCAAGGCTTGGACTGGAATAATCGGTGCTTCTACTGGTGGGAAGTCCATATCAGCCGCGACTAGCATGCCCGGCTTTAGGTAATCATTGTTGTTATCGAAATGAATTCGAACTCGCAGGTTCAAAGTTTCAGCGTTGATACGAGAATCAATGCCTACCACTGTGCCAGTGAACTGAGTATCGCCCCAGGCACTGGTGTGAGCCGTTACTTTCATGCCTTTAGAAAGTTTAGAAAGGTAGCGCTCAGGAATTTGAAGATCTAACTGCATCACAGACAAGTCATCTAAAGTCACGAGTTCAGTGCCTGCTGTCACCATTTTACCGCGGCTAAAGTCGATAAAACCGACAGTGCCAGAGAAAGGTGCGCTGATGTGTAGATCTTTAAGGTTGGCATTCGCAGCAGCTAAACGTGCATTGGCAATTTCAACGTTGGTTTTCTGAGCGTCAATTTCAGTTTGCGTAATCGCATTACGTTTCACTAGTCGTTGGAACTCCGCTAGCTTACGTTTTTCGTCTTTTAGGTACGCTTGAGCCTCTGCAACCGCGGCCTTGGCTTTGTCATCATCTAATTGAACCAACATCTGCCCTTTAGTGACGTCTTGGTTGGCTTTGATGTTGATAGAGTCAACTCTACCAGCCACTTCAGAAGTAATGATCACAGATTGTTCGGCTTCTAACTTACCGACCAAAGAAAGAGACTGACTAACTTGGTGAATATCAACCTGCTCAGTAACAACAGTAACAGTACTTGGGCCCATGCGTTTTGCGAGTGCGGCTGGAGACGCCATAAGAATCGACAAGCTAAGCAGGGTTAAAACAGATTTATGCTTCATAATAATGGTCTGCAAGTAAGTTTGTACCAATCACAGTGAGTAAGTGGTCAGAAATAGCGTAGGGAAAAGGCTTGAGAACAAGGCAGAATTTTCGATAAGTAGTTATCCTACAATCAAAAATTCTAACGCAGTTATCGAGCATTTTAACAAGCTAGAATGACAAGTTACTTACTACGATTGGTATTATTATCTATAAATGAAATTAACCGTATTCTATCAACTGATGAATGCTGTAACGTCAAGAAGTGTAAATCTAGGTTAAATTCCATTTACGTTTCTTCGCCAATAACACAAACCAAACACAATACAGAAAGTCAGTTACCTCAAGGTGTTACCTGTCACTACGTAAACCTGAGCGTAGGTGTTCACTTCACGAGCAATATGCATACTTTTCGCCATCTTTGCCCAAAAAGGCAGCATTTAACACAAAACCATAAGAAAAACTCTTTACAGGTTTAACGTGTTTGCTATGATGCGCTCCGCACTTGAGAGATGCGTTGGGAAAAACATCTCTTTAGCCTATCCATTATGAGATAGGAAAAAACACCCTGGAGGGGTTCCCGAGTGGCCAAAGGGAGCAGACTGTAAATCTGCCGGCTCCGCCTTCGATGGTTCGAATCCGTCTCCCTCCACCATATTCTTCTTACCTCTTTATAAGAGTTAAGAGAACAACCTGATTGATGGGCTTATGGGAAAACATCAATTTAGGCTTACTTTGTGAAAAGTAAGACACACCCTGGAGGGGTTCCCGAGTGGCCAAAGGGAGCAGACTGTAAATCTGCCGGCACTGCCTTCGATGGTTCGAATCCGTCTCCCTCCACCATATTCTTCTTACCTCTTTTTAAGAGTT
>NZ_CAWQUW010000045.1:72786-271760 GCF_963898195.1 Vibrio sp. L3-7
ATCAATTTAGGCTTACTTTGTGAAGAGTAAGACACACCCTGGAGGGGTTCCCGAGTGGCCAAAGGGAGCAGACTGTAAATCTGCCGGCACTGCCTTCGATGGTTCGAATCCGTCTCCCTCCACCATATTCTTCTTACCTCTTTTTAAGAGTTAAGAGAACAACCTGATTGATGGGCTTATGGGAAAACATCAATTTAGGCTTACTTTGTGAAGAGTAAGACACACCCTGGAGGGGTTCCCGAGTGGCCAAAGGGAGCAGACTGTAAATCTGCCGGCACTGCCTTCGATGGTTCGAATCCGTCTCCCTCCACCATACTATCCTTAATTGGAAAATCGAAAAGCCAACTCATTGAGTTGGCTTTTTTCGTTTCTGAACTTTATATGTTAATCCCGATATCTCTAAGCTTTGAACTCCGACCCAAAACTGTTGTGATTGTTCTTCTGCAATTCAGCAAGGGTTCAATCCAATATCAGTCATTCCATACATCAGGATGACGTTCATAAACCAAGTCAGCTGGACAACCTAAGCAATTTGTAGAAACTGGTTCCTCACACTTTGAGTGATTTTCTGTTTCTGACAAAGCGTCATCTCATGTTCTAGTATGGGTTCAAAGGACATTGTGATCTCAGTTGAAAGTCTCTTTCGCTATTAAAATAGCCCTACATGTAGATTAATCGACTTCAATAACAAGAGATATCCAATAAGATTTCTCGCGATGGCAACCCTATTAGCTCAAGTCAATAAAGGTTATCTAGCACAATCAACAAGTTTTCTTCTGTAAGATTTAAATTAGACCCTAACTCGTTGCCCTTATGATTCAAAGTGACTAGATTTCCAAGTATTAGCGTTTCATACCGTCATAGTTTTAAACCACCCGAAACAAAAAAGCCCCTACTGATTTCTCAGTAGGGGCTTTCTATTAATCAGCGTAATTTCTGAAAACGACAACACCGTAGTGCTGTCGCTAAATATCAGAATTAACCTTGAATACCAACAATTAGCCAAGGCGCATTGTCAGTCGTTAGGTCACGTTCTAAGTGCCAGATATCAGTAATATCTTCTTCAACGCCATCTGCAGTGTCACGGTAGCGACCGCTAAACTGTAGGCTTAACTGCGCTTTGCTGCCGTCATGGTCTGCACGAACGATTTCAGCATCAACGTACATTACGTCTGTGTGCTGATCACCTTCTAGCTTGTCACGTTCAGATTTTAGGTCTTCAAATAGGCTTGGAGACACATACTCTTCAATCGTATTCAGCTCGTTGTGGTTCCATGCACCTTGCAGTGTACGGTAGTGCTCACGAGAGCCATTGATGAAAGCCGCTTGATCAAAGCCCGGTGGGTAGTTATGCGGAACATCGCTTTGTGAACCAAAACCGAAGCCACCAGCCGCACCTTGAGATTGAGGTTGTGCTTGCTCGAAGTTATGAACATTTGGCTTTTGCTCAGGTTGTTCAAACTTGTTTTGCCCCATGCCGCCGAATGCTGGCTGCTGGCCACGTCCATTCTGCTGATTCATGGAACCCTGCTTCGCCCCCAACATTCCGCGTAGGAATTTGAACGCAAGGAAAGCAATCAGACCCATGATCAGAATATCCATGAACTGGATACCTTCAAATGCACCACCAAAGAATGCTGCTAATAGACCACCCGCAAGTAAACCACCTAGCATACCGCCCATAAGCCCTTTACGGCTGGAGTTAGCTGCTGTGTTCTTACCCGTTTGATCTTGTCGGATCGAATTCGTGTTTTGTTGTTTTGGTGCTGGAGCCGTTTTAAAGCTTTTGCCAAATGACTTACCACCACCAAACTTTTTCGCTTCCGCGATTGGCGTCACCGCGACTGTTACCAACAGGATCGCGACTAGTGAGAAAAATCGTTTCATTATTATCCTTTATAGGTTTCTTTATCTTTCGACACCTTAATCATACTCGTTAACAAAGAACAATGAAATATTCACGGCGTTTACACATGTATCATAATATTGCGGCTATTAATTGGTTACTTAATTAGCGAAAGGATTGACGGCAATCGGGGGCAGCATTAAAATATTGAACGATGTTCATTTACTAGAAAAGACTCATGGCAAGAAGAAACGATCATACTCGCGAACAATTGGTGCAATTAACTTTAAAGACAGTGACCGACTTCTTAGCCGATCACTCCTACCACGAGTTAAGTCTACGAAAGATTGCCAATATGATTGGGTACGTGCCTAGTACTCTGGTTAATGTGTTCGGCAACTACAACTTGTTGCTTCTGCATGTTGTTGCCCAAACTCTAGACGAACTCGCGTTAGAGTCCGCATCTGTCGTAGAACAATCGAGCAATCCTAAACAAGCGTTGTTTAACCTTGCTTACTGTTACCACGACTACGCGCAAAAGCACCCGCACCGCTGGCAGCTTATCTTCGAACACAATATGAATGGCGAAAACCTTCCTGAGTGGCAATCAAACCGAATCGATAGAATGACCGGTATGCTAGAACAGTTACTTATTGCGATCGCTCCAGAGCACACAGAAAGCGAAGTGGTTAAAGCGAGCCGAGTGTTATGGTCAGGTGTGCACGGAATTACTCTACTCAGCGTTGATGACAAGTTTTTCGCGTCAGAGCCTATTGATGGTAAAGAGTTGATTAACAACTTAATCTCAAACTACTTAACCAACTGGTAATCATCCAAGGAAAGATAATGAACAATAGCAGCCAATCTTCGCTGTTAACGCAAAAAAGGTTCCTACCCTATTTTATTACCCAGTTTCTGGGAGCCTTTAATGACAACATATTCAAAAATGTTCTTTTGCTGTTTGTTGCTTTCGCGAGCATAGACACTCTTCCTATTTCCAGTAATTTGTTCATTAATTTGGCCGCTGGCCTTTTTATTTTGCCCTTCTTCCTATTTTCTGCTTTGGCCGGTGTACTGGCTGATAAATACGAAAAATCTTGGTTTATCCGTAAAGTTAAGCTTCTTGAAGTAGTGATAATGTCACTGGGTGCAGTCGGATTTATCTACGAAAGCTACGGAATATTACTTTTACTATTGTTTCTCATGGGAACGCAAAGCACTTTCTTTGGCCCAGTGAAATATGCCCTGCTTCCACAGCAGTTAGAGACAAAAGAACTGGTTTCCGGTAATGCCTTAGTTGAAACAGGTACATTCTTAGCTATTCTGATTGGCACTCTCGGCGCTGGTATCATCGCGTCAGAAGAGAGCGCGAAGCTTATTGCAGCGGTGTGCATTGTTTCATTTGCAGTTCTTGGGTACATATCAAGTTGCTTTATTCCTGAAGCACCAAGCAATGCGCCTGACTTAAAAGTGAAGTGGCAACCTGTAAAATTAACTCGTGCCACACTCGCGATTGCCAAAAAAGACCGCCCTACTTTCCAAGCATTGATGTCAATCAGTTGGTTCTGGTTCCTTGGTGCGGCTTACCTAACTCAATTCCCTAACTTCACAAAACTGCATCTGAACGGCACCGAAAGCTCGGTCGCGTTTTTGCTGGCGCTATTTTCGGTGGGCATTGCGATCGGCTCCCTGGCTTGTGACAAATTATCCAATCACCGAATTGAAATTGGTATCGTGCCAATGGGCAGCCTAGGTATTTCAGTATTTGGTCTATTGATGGCGATATCGATTCCTGAATCCTTGCCTCCGTTCGGATCATTCCACGAATTTCTAACGCATTCCGAACTATGGCCATTGTTTGCTTATCTGCTACTACTTGGGATTTCTGGTGGTATATTTATCGTTCCGCTTTATTCCTTAATGCAGTTACGAGCAAAACCAAATGAGCGAGCGCAAGTGATCGCAGGGCTCAACATTTACAACTCATTGTTCATGGTGGGAAGCGCCATTCTGGGCATCATCTGCCTTAGTGTACTTAAGCTTTCAATTCCGCAATTGTTTATGTTGTTGGCGCTTTTGAACACTTTAGTGATGTTTTGCTTGTTTTATCAGGTGCCTATCTATGCTTTCCGTTTTTTCACTTGGGTTGTAACTCATACTATGTATCGGGTTAAGCACAAGAACTTGCATCATTTGCCTGAAAAAGGCGGAGCGTTGATTGTCTGTAACCATGTGAGCTATATGGATGCATTGCTACTTACTGCCGTTTGCCCGCGCTTGATTCATTTTGTAATGGAAGAAGACTATGCCAAGCTCCCGCCATTACGACGTTTCTTGAAACGAGCTGGGGTTATTCCTATCTCATCGACTAATCGAAACTCAATGCGTAACGCTTTCAAAACAGTAGAACAGGCGCTGCATGAAGGCCACATCGTCTGTATTTTCCCTGAAGGAAAGCTTACCTCAGACGGTGAAGTCGCCGAATTCATGCGTGGCATGGAGTTAATTCTCAGACGTTCCCCTGTATCCGTTATTCCAATGGCGCTCAAAGGGTTGTGGGGAAGTTACTTCAGTCGTTTTAAAGGAAGAGCATGCAAAGGCTTACCAACTCGTTTCTGGACTAAGCTAGAGATAGAAGCTGGAGAGCCTATTTTACCGAAAGATGCGAATTGCGAGACACTGCGCCAGGCCGTTGCTGAACTTCGTGGGCCGTTACGCTAAATAGCGGTTAACTAAATGGTGTGAACTACATCGCAATAAGTTAAATAGCGAGTCGCTAAATAACATTAACGAAGCGGTACTCAGCACAACAATATCCAGCCACATTTATATCGATGAAAAAGTAGCCCTATAAACAAGCGTTAAGTTTTCCTTAACGTTTGTTCAATTCATTTAGACTTACTTACCATTGAGTTAGGCGTATAGTCTTACACTACGCTGCCATCACTAAAAGTGACAACCCGAATATAATGAACCTAAAAAAGTCTATTCCATTTTATCTTGGTGCTCTATTTTGCTTAACCCCTTGGGTAAGCTCACCGACTGCACTCGTTATCGGTTTTCTTCTTGCGAGTTTAGGTTTAGTACCTGAGCACTTGGAAGTCGGTAAACTAACAAAGAAGCTACTGGCCTATTCGATTGTTGGCTTGGGCTTTGGCATTCAGTTTGAAAAAGCACTGGCGGTAACCGGCGATGGAATTGGTTTGATTGTCACGACTATAATCGGCACGCTAGTCGTAGGTTGGTTCTTAGCAAAACGAATGGGGCTGGATCGCACCACGGGTTACCTTATCTCTTCTGGTACCGCAATTTGTGGTGGCAGCGCGATTGCAGCGGTAGCTCCAGCGATTAAAGCAGACGATGAACAGATTGGCTTGGCGTTAGCCACTGTATTCGTATTGAACTCAATCGCTCTATTCTTATTCCCGATGATTGGCCATGCGCTTGATCTAAGCCAGCAAACCTTTGGCACATGGGCTGCGATAGCGATTCATGATACCTCTTCAGTTGTTGGTGCCGCATCAGCGTACGGCGAAGAAGCACTAACGACCGCAACAACATTGAAGCTAGCACGCGCACTTTGGATCATCCCAATCGCGTTGGTCAGTGCAATGATTTTCAAGAACGATCAAAAGAAGATTACGATTCCCTACTTCATTTTCTTCTACTGCGCTGCTATTGCGATTAGTGACTTGCTGCCACAATTTGAGATGGTCTACCAAGGTATCTTTGATGTCTCTAAGCGTGCATTGGTGGTATGTCTATTCTTGATTGGTTGCGGTATTTCCGTTGAGAAACTGAAAGCAGCAGGGCCAAAGCCATTGATGTTCGGTATTACTATGTGGGTGATGATTTCTACCGGATCACTAGCGTGGTTAACGCTCGCCTAAACCGCTGAAAAGTACTTTAGATTCGTTAGTGCTCGTTTAGTTAGTAACAAACTAGCGAACAAAAAAACAAAAAGGCAAAGCTCCAGTGGGCTTTGCCTTTATCGTTTATAACGTACATATCTACAATTGAAACTGTCACTAATCAAACAGGGGCTTATCACTCTTGTTACTCTCTCTTTTCATCAAAACAAGTACCACAACCAGTACAAATGCAGTGAGTTCAGCTAACGATCGAGTCAGACCTGACGAAGTAACCGCTTGTCCTATCTGCAGCAAAACCGCAATAATGAGGGCAATTTTCATAATAAGACCTTATTCTATAATCCGTTATTTATAGGGCTTATTATGATGGATGGTTATAAAGATAATAAATTCTGTTTTGAACTATCTAATTGCTAAATTAACTAACCGTCTTCCAATCTAGCAAACGACACACAACTTCCAGAGCTTTACGGCTTTTTAGTTCCTACGTTGAAACAACCAAAATGCCAAGCCTGCTCTCGATACTTTGATCCCCTGCTGTTCTTGCTCAGGCATTTGATAATACTCGATAGGAAATTTGAATCGCTCTAGGCTCCCTTGTAACTGTTCTGCGAACCAACCTTTGGTAGGTAATTCATCACAATCGATAATCGCTACAGGTCTAAAACCAAACTCACGGTCTTCAACAGGGATGACAAAAGCCTGTTTAACCTCAGATAATTGAGTTAGCGCTCGCTCAATTTCTTCGCAGTGAATGTTCTCGCCACCAGAAATAAATTGGTTATCCGCTCGGCCAATAATCGACACTTGTTCGCCGTCCCATTCACCGAGATCTTTACTATCAAACCAACCCTGAACATCCACCAAGGGTGTTAATTCACCTTGATGGTAATAGCCAGAAGCCAGTGTATCGCCACCAATAAAGATTCGTTGGTCTTCAATTTTCAATTGTCGATGATTAAGCACAAACCCTGCGGTGCGAGTTGAATCAACAGGCTTAGCCGTCACAGTCGAAGCCGCTTCTGTCATACCGTACCCAAGCCAGGTTTCAATACCCATCTGTTTAGCTTGAAGACCAAGTTCTTCTGGAATATGGCTACCGCCCAAAAGTACATGAGTCAAAGTAAGTGCTTGCTTACTCTTCAATAACCTATGCAGTTGAGTCGCGACCAATGAAGCATGACTGCACCCCTCAATATCCGTTTCGAGTTGGCCTGATCCTATTTTGATACAACCACCAGCCGCCAACCAACGATGAACAATCGCCAAGCCCGACACATGGTACATAGGTAAACTAAGCAACCAAGTATCGTCTTGTTCAAAACAAAAAACGTCGAGTAACCCTTGCGCTGAACACAAGTGTTGTTCAAGTGTATGGGCAACCGCTTTGGGATTCCCGGTAGAACCAGAAGTGAATACGATAGTGGCTAAACAATTAGGCTCAAAACAAGAATCAGCTTTAGTTTGAGGCTCAATAAAGCCAGTAGCTGTGTTTATTTCTGACAGCTTTTGCAATGAAGGTAACGTCAATAACTTAACATTCAGAGGGAGGACTTCAGATAACTCTATTCCACAGCTGTCTAACAACCAAACAAAGTTATTATCGTTTTCACTATAGAGAGAATCGAGTTTCTGTTTTAGGCGAGAAACAGGCTGAGGCATCGTAAACGCACAAACCACACCCAAATTGAGTGCGGCAAGATAAACAGGAATCACTTCAGCCTGATTCTTACCAACAATCGTCAGTACATCACCTTCAGATAGGCCTTGACGAGACAACTGTTGTTGGTACTCACTCACTAACGCTGATACTTGCTGCCAAGTGTAAGCACGCTTAGGAGTCACTAACGCTGTTTGATGTGGGTTCTGCTGCGCCCACTGTACCCAGAGCGGGTGATGATTAGATTGTGGGCGCATCATAAGATAACCAAGTTATAAATTGAGAACGGTCTAAGCCAATCGAACGATCAGCCTAAGAAGACCAAATCAATTGCTGTTGTTCAAGCGTTGAAACTGGAAGCTGACAACCCGGCCAAGAGACTTCTAGCTGTTGCTGATACAAGCCAATCGTATCAAGCCCTGGAACTTCATTAGGCAAGTATTGCTGTGCCAATCGAGCAATCTGAGTTAAACCAAGGCTCGACTCTATGCTTGAGCTCAATACAGGTTTAATACCAAGTTGTTGAGCACGTTCAATGATTGCAATACAGCGCTCTACCGAGCCAATCAGAGTCGGTTTGATGACAATCGCTTTAGCACCTGTCAAATCACTCAGGTTAAATTCAGGGCTTCGTACCGCTTCTTGCAAAGTCTCATCCCACGCAATCGCCACACCGTGATCAATAGCAAATGCCAAGCTATCTTCTGGCTTCAGGCAAGGCTCTTCGATAAAGCTAATACGCTGACGCAGCGAAGGCGAAATGTACTTAATGAATTGTTTCGCTTTTTCTGGTTTCCACGCACGGTTAGCATCAAGTCTTAACGTTAAGTCAGGAATCGATTCAAGGAATAAGCTCACTAGCATGCCATCACGAATTGCTTCATAAAGCCCAACTTTTACCTTAGCAACCTTCTCGCCTTTCATCTCATTGAGCACAGGGATCAATTCATCTGGATCTCCTGTACACAACGGCGCCGCTTGGTAGTTGCCTTCTGCGTTGAGATCACCTCGTAATTCCATCATCGCCATCGAGAAACCAAATGCGACAGAAGGGTGCAGTTCATCAAACGGCGTTTGAGGATTATTGTGGCTCCAAAGCTCTAGTTCGTGTTGCAGTTGAATACCGGCTTGTTCGGTATCTTCTTGGCTAAAGCCGGGTAAGGGAGCAACTTCGCCAAACCCCGTTTTACCGTCGCACTCAAGTTGGATTATATAACCCATTCGTTCGCTCAACTTATTATCACGAAGTATCACGCCGCTATCCATAGGTAATTGATAACGGTAGAGTTTAGCTTGGCGCTGAGAATTCACTGAGTTCATTAGGTTTCCTAAAAAGCGGGAACATTAAAACAAAACGAGCCGCTATTAGCGACTCATTCTGAATAGGAGTAAGACTATGGGTTACGCGGGAATTTGTCGAAATCAGGTCGACGTTTCTCGTTAAACGCATTTCGGCCTTCTTGGCCTTCCTCTGTCATGTAAAACATCATTGTCGCGTTACCCGCTAGCTCTTGTAGACCGGCTTGGCCGTCACAGTCTGCGTTTAGTGCGGCTTTCAAGCAACGCAGTGCCATTGGGCTGTGTTGAAGAACTTCACGACACCAACGAACGGTCTCTTTTTCTAGATCAGCAACAGGCACGACTGTGTTTACTAGACCCATATCCAGTGCTTCTTGAGCATCGTAGAAACGACACAAGAACCAAATTTCACGCGCTTTCTTCTGGCCAACGATACGAGCCATGTAAGAAGCACCCCAGCCGCCATCAAATGAACCCACTTTTGGGCCAGTCTGACCGAACTGTGCGTTTTCAGCTGCGATAGTAAGGTCTGCCATCATGTGAAGTACATGACCACCACCGACTGCCCAACCAGATACTGCTGCGATAACCGGTTTTGGACAAGTACGAATTTGACGTTGGAAGTCTAGTACGTTCAAGTGATGAGTACCTGAATCATCTTGATAGCCACCGTAATCACCACGAATACTTTGATCACCACCAGAACAGAACGCCTTCTCACCAAGACCCGTTAAAATGATCACGCCTACTTTCTCGTCGTAACGAGCATCAGCCAGTGCATTGATCATCTCTTTCACGGTTTGTGGGCGGAACGCATTGTGTACTTGAGGACGCGCAATCGTGATTTTCGCAATACCATCGTCAGATTTGTGGTATTGAATATCTTCAAATTGACTGCTTTCATCGCGCCAGTTAACGGCTGCGTAAAGTTCTTCTTCGGTGATGCCTACTGTTTTAGCCATGGTGATTCCCATTGTTCTATTAGAGAACACAACTATCGAATAGTCGTGACGGTGTTGCTCTGCTTTTGATAGCGCTTTGTACGAGATAATCGCTCAATCAGTTTTGCGACGACTGGCGATACATTGAATTATCAGATTTGAAAACAGCTCTGGTTGCTCAAAATGAACATTGTGACCTGCGTAATCTACCTGACTATATTCAAAGCCACTATTCTCAGCTAGCTCCATGAATTTACGATCTTTTTCACCACACACATAATGCAATTGATGCTCATGAGATTTCAATGTGGCACGTAAATCCGGTTGCTTCGCTAATGAAGTCGATAACAACATATTTGCTACGGATACTCCAAGGTTACCACTACGCTTTATGACCAAAGTTTGTCTTTGCTCATGATTTAGTGAAGAAAAGACGCTTTGCTGATACCAATCGTCTAAAACATCCTCAATTGACTGCTGCGCAAAGCGAACAGCCCACTGCGTATCATGTACTAACCTCTGTGTTCTTTCTTCATCACACTCTAAGCCAAAGTTGCCACCTTCAATGATGACTTTCTCTAGGTTGAGCGTTTCAAAGCAAGGACTTGTTACTCCATACATGGCTAACCTTCCTCCCATCGAGTAGCCAATCATTACGATAGGATAATCCATAGGAAGGTCATTGAGAGCCAGCTGAGCAGTGATGCACTGAACGATTTTCTTGCAGCAATGATCAAAGCCTACTGGGTCGATAAAGCGACTTTGTCCGTGCCCGGGCAAATCTATGCAAAGACGAGGAAAATCTTCGAGAAATGGATGACATGCACTCCAATCATCCCCACTTCCGAGTAAACCATGTAAAAAAACAAGCAAAGGTTTGTCAGAAGATACTTTTGAAGCTGGGTAATAATTGGAGTAAAGCATGTAAAGTCCTTAGGCTAATGCCTCTGTGAGCATTGAACTGAATTGTTTCAGTAAAGTAGACGCTTGTTCGGGAGGCGTCTTAACTTCAACGATCAAGGTACCCTGACCTTGCTCGAAATGTTGGTCGACAATATTTTGATAGCAATTCAAAGTTTCAGGTACAGCGTAACCAAGCTGAAATTGCGCAGCAGCATGTTCAAAGCTGAAACCATGAGGCATTTGATAAAGTGACTGTTTTTGTTGCTCAGGAACCGGCAACAAATCAAAGATCGCCCCACCGTCGTTGTTAGTCACAACAATAACCATTGGCGTTAAATTATGAGTCAGCAGAGCCAGCGAGTTGAGGTCGTACAACAAAGAGGTATCACCGAGCAACATCAATAAAGGGTTTTGATTAGCTTTCACCACGCCCGCAGCCGTCGCCACCAAGCCATCAATGCCCGATGCACCACGATTACTGTAAACTTGATTCGCAGATATTGATGACAGCATATCCACCAGCCTTACCATCAAGCTGTTTCCCACAAACAACTCTCTGTCTTTAAGTCTAGTCGACAAATCAACGGCAACACTTAACTCCGTCAGTTGGTCGTTATTAGATATCTGTGCCAACACTAATTGTTGAACTGTACTCGCAACTTCCATCAAAGGTTCAGCCCAGCCTGCATGTTGGCCTAACAAGGTTGGTAGATGCTGACCCGATATCCATGAATCAATATTTCCAACAATATGAATTTGAGGCAGGTGATCTTGGTTTATGCGATGCGTGTCTGGTGAAACAACGATGTATTGTGATGAATTGAATCGTGCTGCTTTCGACTTTATCCATTGGTTAAGTCGCTTAGAAACAATGCGCTCACCAAATTGAAGAATGAAATCACATTGGTTAAGTTGCTCTTTGGCTATATCACTCTGCATCCACAGATCATAGTGTTTCCAATCGCTGCTTACGCCCGATTGAGGATCGCAGAAGATTGGCCAACCTAAAGCTGATGCAAACTGTTTTGCTTTTTTCGCGGCTTTATTATCGATAGAGCCAATAATCACCACACCTTTACGGGCAACGTAATCGCCCGGCGCGACTGGCTGTTTATTCAAATGGTTAGGCAAGTAGGTATTGGAATACGGGCTTGTCGAAGCTTTCCACCCTGCAATACTGGCCGTGTAATCAGCATACATTTCAGCACTGTTCGCTGAATAGAGAGGCTCAGGGAACGGACAATTAATATGAATCGCACCGCCAACACTTTGTTGTTTCGCGAGCGCGTTATCAACCGATGTCAGTAGCCAATTCAAGGGAATTTGTGTGGTTGGACTTGGTAAATTAAGTGCGCTTTCAACATGGGTCGAAAAGATTCCCTGTTGTTGAATCGCTTGGTTTGCACCACAGTTAACTAAATCAATGGGTCTATCAGAGGTCAACAAGATCAACTTCTCTCGTGTCAGCCCAGATTCAGCCGTCGCAGGCAGCAGATTCGCAACGGCTGTACCCGATGTAACGATCACGGCAACTGGCTTTTCACTGGCTTTAGCTAAACCTAAAGCTAAGAATCCAAGACCGCGCTCATCAAAGTGAGTATGTAGAGTTAGCTTGGAGTTAGCTTCTGCTTCGAGTGTTAACGGCGTTGAGCGAGAGCCTGGCGCGACACAAACATGTTCCACGCCACTGCGTGCCAGCTCTTCAAGTAATGTGTTACACCAAACTCTATTTAATACGGCTTGGTCGTGATTCATGATGCCACACCTAAAGGTGGGTGATCTGAAATCAAACTCAGGAGAGTCGACATCTTCTTATTCAACTCTTGCCACTCATGCTCAGCGACTGATCCCGGTACGATCCCTGCTCCGGCAAACAGTTGTACTTGATCGTTTACAACCAAGGCACTTCGAATCGCCACACAGAATTCAGCGCGTTGATGACTGATATAGCCAACCGATCCTGCATACCAACCTCTTGCAAATGGTTCATGTTCGAGAATGAAGTCCATCGCTTCTTTGCGGGGTAAGCCAGCGACTGCGGCAGTTGGCTGCAATGAACTCAGTAACTGAACACCATTAACACCCGAATTAAGTTGCGCGTGAATATTGCGTTTTAAATGTTGGACCTTACGTAAACGTACCAGGCGCGCGTCTTTTTCAACGTGCACCGTTTGGGAATGAGGAGTCAGACGCTCAATAATATCGTCAACCACATACTGATTCTCATTGAGGTTTTTGCTGTCTTGAGAAAGCCAATTGGCTAACTCCATATCCTCGGTTGCGTTTTCCCCGCGACCAATGGTTCCAGCAAGAGCTTCGGTATCAAGCTCAGTACCATGTCGGCTGTATAAACGCTCTGGCGTCGAACCAATAAAGCTGTGTTTAGAGTCCAACACCAACATAAAGTGAAAGCTGTGGTGATTCTGCAGATAACTGGCTTTAAGTAATTGAGCGGCACAAATTGGCGCATCGAGCTGTAATGTGGTTTTACGAGCCAAAACAACTTTCTTGTACTCTTCGTCGCTGATGCCTTTAAGCACTTTATCAACTAAGTTACCCCACTGCTCTCTTTCTGGAACATGGTTAATCTGTTCGATATGGGCAGACAGCGGAGCCAGTATTGCCGCTTCGACAGAAAGCTTATTCAAAGCATTAATTGAAGCAACACGATCAGGAGATAAATTAACCGCTAGCGACCATGTATTGTCAAAGCGAATCAATTCAACCTGTGGAAGGAAAAAGAACGATTCCATACAACGACGATTTTTTGCGGTATGTCCGTCAAACGAACGTCCACCCCAGATTCGTTGTTCTTTACCAAGAATTGCATACGCAGGAGCGGGATCGGAGAAAGTATGCAGTTGGCCGAGCGCAACGACCTCTTCACGAGTATCGCGTGACTGCCAATAGAACTTAGGAAAGAGCGGTTGAGCATGAAGCCATTCAATAAATGCAAACGATGGTTTTTGCGTTAGAACTTCAACACAACGAACTTCGCTTGTTTGGGCATTTTGTACTCGCTCAATCAAAGCGGAGATAGTTTGCTGGAAATGTGACAAATCGACCTCGTTCACATCTAAATTATTATTATATTAGTTTGATACTTTATGGGCAGCACCCACTTAGATCAAGAATGTATAAAATCTTTTGAACATTCCTGTGATTCTAAGCGATTCAGCCCTCTTATTCACCTTAACCAATGCCCAATAAAGCGATTAATTAAAATTTAGAGAATAGTGACAACAAAAAGACCAAACGTGACACTGAAATGCGACATTCATCAGATTTTTATTCTATCAAACTTCATTTTGCGGTACTTTAATAAAGTATTTAAATTAATTTCAGGAAATCGGCAATGCAAAATATCGGGATGTCGTCAAAACTCAACAGCGTATGCTACGAAATCAGGGGGCCTGTACTCAAACATGCTAAGCGCATGGAAGAAGAAGGGCATAAAATACTGAAGCTTAATATTGGTAACCCCGCCCCATTTGGTTTTGACGCCCCTGATGAAATCCTTGTTGATGTAATCCGCAACCTACCGACATCTCAAGGTTACTGCGATTCAAAAGGCATCTACTCAGCCCGTAAAGCGGTTGTTCAGCACTATCAGAAAAAAGGTCTACGTAACCTTGATGTCGAAGACGTTTACATTGGTAACGGCGCATCAGAGCTTATCGTTATGTCTATGCAGGCGCTACTGGATAATGGTGATGAAATCTTAGTTCCCGCTCCGGATTACCCACTGTGGACAGCGTCTGTTGCGCTTTCTGGTGGCACACCGGTTCATTACCTATGTGATGAAGATGCAGATTGGTATCCAGACCTAGCTGACATGCGTGCAAAAATTTCACCAAAGACACGCGGTATCGTTCTGATCAACCCGAACAACCCAACGGGCGCGGTATACAGCCGAGACTTCCTACTACAAGTGGTTGAGATTGCTCGTGAACACGGCTTGATTATCTTCGCGGATGAAATCTACGACAAAGTGCTTTACGACGGCGCTGTACACACATCAGTGGCAACACTGGCTGAAGACGTATTAATGGTCACGTTCAACGGCTTGTCTAAGGCTTACCGTGTATGTGGCTTCCGTGGTGGTTGGATGTTCTTAACGGGTCCTAAACATATCGCGAAAGGCTATGTTGAAGGGCTAGAAATGCTGGCCTCAATGCGTTTATGTGCCAACGTACCGATGCAGCACGCCATCCAAACCGCACTGGGTGGTTATCAAAGTATCAACGAACTCTTGCTACCCGGTGGTCGCTTACTTGAGCAACGTGACCGCGCATGGGAACTGATCAACAAGATTCCAGGTGTGTCTTGTGTGAAACCTAAGGGTGCTATGTATCTGTTCCCTAAGATTGACACCAACATGTACAACATCAAAGACGATCAGAAATTTGTACTCGATTTCCTTAAGCAAGAGAAGGTACTACTGGTTCAAGGTACTGGTTTTAACTGGCCAAAACCAGATCACTTCCGCATCGTGACTCTGCCGCACATCGAAGATCTAGAAATAGCAATTGGTCGCCTCGAGCGCTTCTTGCAGACTTACAGCCAAGACGAGCTCACTGGCGATTAATGAACCCAAAGAGAAATGACTACAATTTACTGTTTTAAAAGACTTTAACTTGTATTCATTCACTTCTATGCTTAAAAGGCTCCTGTTTAGGAGCCTTTTTTGTATCCGCTGTCTCGCACTATTTATGAGAAAACAGCTGCGAGTGGAGCACCGTTTAGAAAGGACGATCATGAAACAAAGCCATTTCTTTGCCCATCTAGCACGCATGAAGCTTATCCAGCGTTGGCCCCTCATGCGCTCAATCTCCAGCGAAAATATTTCTGAACATAGCCTACAGGTGGCTTTCGTCGCGCACGCCTTGGCGCTTATCAAAAACAAAAAGTTCGATGGTCAACTCAACCCTGAACACATTGCACTGCTTGGTATGTACCATGATACCAGTGAAGTGCTAACTGGTGATTTGCCGACGCCGGTTAAATACTACAATCCAGATATCGCCCAAGAGTATAAGAAGATAGAAGCGGCAGCAGAACAAAGGCTGCTTTCGATGCTGCCAGAAGAGTTTCAAGATGACTTCGCCCCATTCTTAATATCCGGGACGGCAAGCGAAGAAGAACAAAGCATTGTGAAACAAGCAGACACTATCTGTGCTTACCTAAAATGTCTGGAAGAACTCAGCGCGGGCAATCACGAATACGAGCAAGCTAAACGCAGGTTGGAAGAGACTCTCGAACAACGTAAAAGCCCAGAAATGGATTACTTTCTCACCACCTTTGCACCGAGTTTTGAATTATCACTAGACGAAATCAGCTAGCTAGGTATAACTTGAGTGTAATTAGCTAAATAAATCAGATTGATAGGTGCTATTTTGACTGTCCAACTCGAACCATCATTTGAACTCGCACAAGAATGGCAACATCGAAATGATGATGAACATAAAATAAGACGTGATGACCACCGCAGCCCGTATCAACGCGATCGTGCTCGCGTGCTTCACTCTGCTGCATTTCGTCGTCTGCAAGCCAAAACGCAGGTACACGGCACCACAGTAAATGACTTCCACCGTACTCGCCTTACTCACTCGTTAGAAGCGGCGCAACTGGGTACAGGTATTGTCGCGCAGCTGAAAAAAAAACAACCCGAGTTCCGAGACCTATTACCTTCAGACAGCTTGATTGATTCCCTGTGTTTGGCACACGATATTGGCCATCCGCCTTATGGACATGGTGGTGAAGTCGCACTCAACTACATGATGCGCGACCATGGAGGCTTTGAAGGCAATGCCCAAACATTCCGAATTGTCACGCAACTGGAACCTTACACCGAAAATCACGGAATGAACCTATCAAGGCGAACTCTGTTAGGGTTGATTAAGTACCCATCTCTACTCAGTGAGGTTCAAGCTAAGGCTCAATCTCAACCGGTTAAACACCAACGACAGCTCCGTGCTAGGGATTGGATGCCAGCAAAAGGCATTTACGACCACGATGAAGAGCTCTTTAACTGGGTACTGGAGCCGCTTTCAATTAACGATCAGCAACTTCTAAAGCAAAAAAGAAAATCACACACCGAACCACTTGAGCACAACAAAACTAAGTACAAATCACTCGACTGTTCCATCATGGAGTTGGCTGACGACATCGCGTATGGCGTGCACGATTTGGAAGATGCGATTGTGTTAGGTTCAGTGACCAAAGCACAATGGGTCGATTCTGCTTATCCTCAACTCAAAGAGATGGCTGATCCTTGGATTTGTGAACACTTGGATTCAATTACAGAGATGTTGTTTTCAGGTGAGCAATATCGCAGAAAGGATGCGATTGGTGGGATAGTCAACGCACTACTAACCAGTATCTCGATTGAGCCTGTTGATGAAAATTTTGAGAATGTGCTACTCGCTTACAATGCAGTGCTCGAACCGAGTATGGACGCCACACTAGATAAGCTGAAACATTTCGTTAGCGAGTTTGTTATCCAAGTCCCTCAAGTTCAGGTCATTGAATACAAGGGGCAGCAAATCATCATGGACATGTTTGAGGCATTCAGTGCTGACCCTGAACGCTTACTCCCATTGCAGATCAAAAAACAATGGCTACAACACCAAGACGATTCAAAAAAGATGCGCGTGATAGCGGATTACATATCTTCAATGACCGATGACCTTGCGCAGAAAATGCATCAGCAATTGTTCTCAGCTCATACAGAGTTTTAAGTGCTCAATCGCTTGAATATCTGGTAACGAATTAATCTAAATAGTTTTTTTCGAAGACACCTGGCGGCATTTGATTGATTTGAAACTGAATCATTTGGTCAAATGCCGTTAACAACGGACTAAAATCGCCATCACTCTCTAACAAGCTCAACAAATGATAACCCGCTTCGACGGTTGAAAGGCTGTTTTCACTGGGCGCTTTGCGAATTCGATAATTACCTTTGAGGTCTTTTGGCAAATGTACGGTTTTCAATGCGTGTAAGTTATTGGAAACCTGCCACATTTTGAACGCCTTTTTCCACGTACCGTCCAGTAAAATTACACGTAGCTTTTTGCTTGGACAGGTTGCTGACTCAACAGAAACAGAATTTTCACTCGGGTATAAAATCACGTGTTGGTAATGCTCATCAGCCAGCAACGCGTTAAGTTGTACATTGTTTGAAAAGTCTTCCCCTACAAGCGTCACGCTGTTATTTAGAGATAGTGAGAGGATACGCGCGGTTCCCATAGGGCGGTGCTCTTCAGATGGGTGCTGAAGAATGATAAGCTCAACGTTCGATTCTAGTGGTGTAACCCACTGACAAATACAAGCTTTCAACGCTTTACTGCATTGGGGGCAATAACGAGACATGGATTTAATGTGTACCCTGTTTTAATTTTCACTTCACTTTTATGCGTCTTATTCCAACTTGAGCCTGTGCAGGCTTGGGTAGTTTGGGATAAAAATGCAATTGCCGATGGGCAATGGTGGAGGATCCTAACAGGAAACTTTTCACATACCAACTACTCACACCTTCTGATGAATCTAGCAGGCTTGTGGATCATCAGCTATCTGTTTCAACCCTATAAAAAACTGCTTATTGGTGCATTGCTTTTCATTAGCCTAATCACTGGACTGGCGTTGTTGCTGACGGACATTCATATCTATGTGGGGTTATCTGGGACATTACATGGGTTGTTTGGTTTATTCGCTCTCAATGAAGCGCTGAACGGCAGGAGGTCAAGCTGGCTTCTAGTGTTGGGGTTAATAGCTAAAATAGCTTGGGAGCAGCTTGTTGGCCCTTCTAGCACCACTGGAGCACTTATTAATGCTCGCGTGGCCATTGAAGCCCACCTAGCAGGCGCTATCGCTGGAGGCTTCATGGCTTTGGCGCTATGGTTACCGAATAGAAAGTAGCCCTCTATAACCGTACCCCTTCAAACTGCCGTAACCCTTCAAACTAAAGTTGAATTCGCTCACGGTTCTTTTCAACCGTCGCTTCGCCAATACCTTTCACATTGACCAAATCATTAGGTGCTGTAAATGCACCGTGCTGATCTCGATAAGCGACGATATCTTTAGCTTTCTTATCACCTACACCAACCAATAGCGCTGACAGTTCCTCAGCCGTCGCTGTATTGATGTTTACCGTAATCTCAATGCCATCGTAAAGCTCAGCTTTGGTGGGACTATCTGCAAACACTCCACCGCTTAAAGTAATTAGAAGTGAAAGAAGTAATGTTGAATATATTGTGCGCATAAACCGTTCCTTTGTTCAAAAAAGGTAACTTATGCACTTACCGTGGCAAATAACATAATCGCCAGATAAAAATAAAGCGGGTCACCTAAGTGACCCGCTTCGTTATACATCTTATTTTCATCAGCTTGTTTGTTGGCTCACAAATCTGATTTATCGAATAAACCCAATTTGCAAAACAACAACCATCGCATGTTGATTCTCGGTAGTCAGTCACCTAACAGGCTTAACTACCGAGCTAAGCTAACTCAAGCTAACCTGAGCTTACTGACCTTGACCCACTACGTAATATTCAACGTCTGCATTTTTGCGCAGTACGTTTAGTACATTAGTAAGGTCTTGCTGATTACCAACTCGCTCCAACTGTGCACCAATTTGAGTGCTGTAAGCTGGGTTGATTTCAGCTGTTACTTTAGAAAGCTCAACAACAACGATGTTACCGTCTTGGTCTTTAGATTGACCGAACACAGCTTGACCTGCTTCTGGTTTCGCTAGAGCGAATACAGACGCCGCTAGTGGTGAGTTACGGTCAATCGTTTCAAGTTCAGTGAACTCAAGGTTGTTATCTGCAAGTACTGCTTCGTTACCTTGCTTAAGTTCGTTCACTAGAGAAACACCTAGCTCAACTGCTTGTTGCTCAGCTTGTACAGCAGACAATGCAGCGACAACTTGATCTTTCACTTCTTCTAGAGGAAGAACGGTTTCGTCACGAGTCTCTTCTACACGAACAACAATCACGTGTTCAGGTGCAACTTCGATAACTTCAGAGTTTAGGCCGTCTTCTTTCACTTCAGGGCTCAAGATAGCTTGCATAACAGCAGGCGTCATCAACACTTCTGGCGCATCTACTTGAGAGATGAAATCAGTCGTTGTGATTTTCGCATTAATAGCTTCTGCAGAATCATCTAAAGAGTCAGGGAATTCAAATGCCACTTTCTCTAGCTCAGTTTGCTGTTCATAGAACTGGTCTACTGCATGCTGATCTAAAAGCTCACTCTTAATCTCTGCCGCTACTTCAGTGTAAGGCTGAGCTTGAGATGCTTTTAGTTCGTCTAGCTTGATGATGTGGTAGCCAAATTCAGATTTAACTAGGCCCGTTGTATCACCAATATTCTCAAGAGCAAAAGCTGCATCTTCGAATGCTGGGTCCATAACATCGCGTTCAATCCAACCTAGATCACCGCCAACGTCAGCACTGCCGAAATCATCAGATTTCTCTTCTGCTAGTGTAGCGAAATCAGCACCGGCGTTGAGTTCGTCTAGGATTGACTGAGCTTTCGCTTCATCATCGCCTTGAACTAGGATATGGCTAACTTTACGTTGCTCTGAAGTTGAGTACTTATCTAGGTGCTCTTGGTAATATTTCTGAGCTTCTTCATCACTCACTTCAAGCTGCGACTTAAGCGCTTCAGCTGAAAGTTCGATGTAAGAAACCTTAGCTTGCTCTGGACGAGTGTAAGCTAATGGGTTTTCAGAGTAGTACTGCTCGATCTGTTCGTCAGTAAGTTCGATACCTTTCGCTAAATCAGCAACAGAAAGCGTCACTGTGCGAATATCACGAGTTTGAGCAATAAGCTTACTTTGTGTATCGATTTCACCTTGAAGAACAAACTCGCTGCCTTGAAGCGCAGTAACAAGCTGGTTACGCATTAGGTCACGACGCATGTACTCAGCAAAGCTTTCTGCACTGAAACCTGCGCGACGTAGTGCTGCTTGGTAAATATCTTGATCGAATTGACCAGCCGTTTGGAATTGAGGCATTTCTAGAATCATTGTACGGATTTGAGAATCACTGATTCGTAGGCCTAAAGACTCGGCTTGCTGCTCAAGTAGAACATCGTTGATCATGCGATCAAGGACTGATTTACGGAAAGACTCTACGTATGCAGGGTCTGCAAGCATTTGAGCGAAGTAATCGCCAAGTTGAGACTGCATACGATTACGTTCGTTTTGGTAAGCTTGTTCGAACTCACCACGAGCAATTTCTGTGTTGCCAACTTTAGCTGCTGCGTTGTTACCGCCACCGGTGATGTAGCTGCCTACACCTGCGAATACGAATGACAGGATAATCAACCCAAGGATAATTTTTACCGCGATGCTATTCACGCCTTCGCGTAATCGATCCATCATAATTTAAGTGCTCTCCGGATATGAAGCATTGGCTTCAAAATAAAATCTATTCACGCGATATTATCAGAAAAAGAAATGCGCATCAGTAGGATGCGCATAATTTAAATAAGTTCAATGTGCTTTGCACACATACTGTCTAAGAATGAAACATCATTTTTCAAACAGTAAACGCATTTTACTGCCTTCCCCTCTCTAAAAGCGAGGTTTCAGCAGTGAAAATTAGTTACATGCGTCTTTAAGTGCTTTACCTGCTTTGAAGCCAGGTACTTTAGCTTCTGCGATTTGGATCTCTTCACCAGTTTTTGGGTTACGACCTGTACGAGCAGCACGAGTACGAACACTGAAAGTACCAAAGCCAACAAGTGCAACTTGGTCACCTGATTGTAGCGTTGTGCCAACTGCTTCGATGAAAGCGTCTAGAGCGCGACCAGCTGAAGCTTTAGAGATGTCTGCGTTTTCTGCGATTGATTCTACTAGTTGTGTTTTATTCACTGTTTTTCCCCTATGTGTCATCTGTGACTACATCTCGATGACTGTACGTTCCATTTTGGTTTTTATTTAGCCGCAAGCCTTATTGCAAAAGGGATTGCCGCTTTAGTCGAATAACTTAGCGTCCAAAAAAAACGCTGACAAGCCTTTTCGAGCCTATCAGCGTAATTCTTTACTTATTTTTGCTACGCATCACTATTTTTTCACGTCAAACTCGACCCCTGACGGATCTCGTTCTAGCGCAACCTTAAGTACTTCATCAATCCATTGGACCGGAATTACCTTCAAGTCAGCGATAACGTTGTCTGGAATCTCTTCCAAATCACGCTCATTATCTTTTGGAATCAAGACTGTTTTGATGCCACCACGGTGAGCTGCAAGCAGTTTTTCTTTCAAGCCGCCGATAGGTAAAACTTCACCACGTAGGGTAATTTCACCAGTCATACCAACCTCAGCTTTCACAGGGTTACCCGTTAAGCTAGAGACAAGTGCAGTACACATTGCGATACCCGCACTCGGGCCATCTTTCGGTGTAGCACCTTCAGGTACGTGAACGTGGATATCGCGCTTCTCGTAGAAATCCACGTTAATACCCAGATTTTCTGCACGAGAACGAACCACGGTCATTGCCGCTTGAATCGATTCTTTCATCACATCGCCAAGTGAGCCGGTTTGCGTTAGCTTGCCTTTTCCTGGCATTGATTCAGTTTCGATGGTCAGTAGATCACCGCCAACTTGAGTCCACGCTAGACCAGTTACCTGACCTATACGATTGCTCTCATCCGCTTTACCGAAGTCATGACGTTGAACACCCAAGTACTCTTTCAGGTTATCTATGTTAACCGTTACAGACTTAAGGCTGCTATCTAGCAGAATGTTCTTAACTGCTTTACGACAGATCTTAGAGATTTCACGCTCTAAGTTACGCACACCTGCTTCACGCGTGTAATAACGAATAATGCCAACGATTGCTGAATCTTCGATATTAATCTCATGAGGCTTAAGACCATTACGTTGAACTTGTTTGTCCAGTAAGTGACTCTTAGCGATGTTCAGCTTTTCATCTTCTGTGTAACCCGACAGACGAATCACTTCCATACGGTCCAATAACGGGCCAGGAATGTCCATTGAGTTAGACGTTGCAACAAACATGACATCTGACAGATCGTAATCTACTTCTAAGTAGTGATCGTTAAACGCAACGTTTTGCTCTGGGTCTAGCACCTCTAGAAGCGCTGAAGATGGGTCGCCACGCATATCAGACGACATCTTATCGATTTCATCTAATAGGAACAGTGGGTTCTTAACGCCAACTTTAGACATCTTCTGAATAAGCTTACCCGGAAGAGAACCGATGTATGTACGACGGTGACCGCGGATTTCCGCTTCGTCACGTACGCCACCTAGCGCCATACGAGTGTACTTACGGCCCGTTGCAGCGGCAATCGAGCGACCTAGAGAGGTTTTACCCACACCAGGAGGACCAACAAGACAAAGGATTGGACCTTTTAGCTTGTTAATTCGGTTTTGTACTGCCAAGTATTCAAGGATTCGTTCTTTTACACGCTCTAAGCCGTAGTGGTCTTCATTCAAGACCTCTTCCGCTTTCGCTAAATTCTTCTTAACTTTTGAACGCTTTGCCCAAGGAACACCAACCATCCAATCGATATAGCTACGTACTACTGTTGCTTCAGCAGACATTGGCGACATCATTTTCAGTTTTTGCAGTTCTTGCTCGGTTTTTTCACGAGCTTCTTGAGGCATTTTTGAATCTTCGATCTTCTTTTTCAGAGTCTCGAATTCATCAGGCGCGTCATCCATCTCGCCAAGTTCTTTCTGAATCGCTTTCATTTGCTCATTCAGGTAGTACTCGCGCTGAGATTTCTCCATCTGCTTCTTAACGCGGCCACGAATGCGTTTTTCAACTTGCAGGATGTCAATTTCTGACTCCATTTGGCCCATTAAGAATTCCAGACGTTCAGTCACATCTGCAATTTCTAGAACGTGCTGCTTATCTACCAGTTTAAGAGGCATGTGCGCAGCAATCGTATCAGCAAGGCGAGCTGCCTCATCAATACCGTTCAGAGATGTTAGAACCTCTGGTGGAATCTTTTTGTTTAGCTTAATAAAGCCTTCGAATTGATTGATCGCACTGCGAACAACCACTTCTTGTTCTTTTTCGTCAAGTTCTGAGGTAACAACGTATTCGGCATCCGCTAAGAAGAATTCACTTTCTTTAAACTGGTGAATTTTTGCACGCTGCTGACCTTCAACAAGTACTTTAACAGTACCATCAGGGAGCTTTAGCAACTGAAGAATGGTAGCGACTGTACCTACGTTGAATAGGTCGTCAATTGAAGGCTCATCAGTGTCCGCTTCTTTCTGCGCTACAAGTAGTACTTGTTTGTTAGCTTCCATTGCCGATTCAAGGCAAGTAATCGATTTTTCACGACCAACAAACAATGGAATAACCATGTGTGGGTAAACCACTACATCACGTAGAGGTAGCACGGGGATTTCGATACGCTCGGAACGTTCCAAGTTCATATATTTCTCTCTTCCGCTTTAACTTATAAAGCAGTATATGGGGCTTAAACGACTGGATTCAATGGAAGAATAAAAAAAAGGAGGTAATTGCTTACCTCCTTTTTCAATTTGAGCGTGTAGTCTAAAAAAGACCTACTCTGCAACAGCTGCTTGGTTATCTGAGTTGCTGTAAATCAACAGTGGTTCTGACTCACCATTAATTACCGACTCATCAATGACAACCTTGCTTACATCAGTTGAAGATGGCAGTTCGTACATAGTTTCTAGTAGAACACCCTCCAAAATAGAACGTAGACCACGAGCACCCGTTTTACGCTCCATTGCTTTCTTCGCAATTGCACGTAGAGCATCTTCGCGGAATTCTAATTCAGTATCTTCGATTTCAAATAATGCTGCGTACTGCTTAGTAAGCGCATTCTTCGGTTCACAAAGAATTTGAACTAGAGCTTCTTCGTCAAGTTCTGTCAATGTCGTTGTCACGGGTAGACGACCAATGAATTCCGGAATTAGACCGTACTTCACGAGATCTTCAGGTTCAACTTGAGTGAACAGTTCACCCACAGTTTTCGTTTCATCTTTTGAACGCACTTCTGCGCCAAAACCAATACTCGAACCTTTTTCTACACGTTGTTCAATCACTTTATCTAGGCCAGAGAACGCTCCGCCACAAATAAATAGGATCTTAGACGTATCCACTTGCAAGAACTCTTGCTGTGGATGCTTACGACCACCTTGAGGTGGAACTGAAGCAACTGTACCTTCAACAAGTTTTAGTAGAGCTTGCTGTACACCTTCACCAGACACGTCACGCGTGATTGATGGGTTTTCAGCTTTACGAGAAATCTTATCGATTTCATCGATGTAAACAATGCCGCGTTCCGCTTTCGCTACGTCATAATCACATTTTTGAAGCAACTTCTGGATGATGTTTTCAACATCTTCGCCCACGTAACCCGCTTCGGTTAGTGTCGTTGCATCTGCCATTGTGAATGGAACGTCTAGGAAACGAGCCAGTGTTTCAGCCAATAGTGTTTTACCACTACCAGTAGGACCGATAAGAAGGATGTTACTCTTACCTAACTCTACGCCTTCAGCTGTCGTATCACCATTACGCAAACGCTTGTAGTGGTTATATACCGCAACTGCTAGCACTTTCTTCGCGTGTTCTTGACCGATTACATAGTCGTCAAGATGCTCACGAATCTCACGCGGCGTTGGCAGCGATTCCGATTCTTTCTTAGGAAGAACATCTTTAATTTCTTCACGAATAATGTCGTTACAAAGATCGACACATTCATCACAAATGTAAACAGAAGGACCTGCGATTAACTTGCGAACTTCGTGCTGGCTTTTGCCACAGAAAGAGCAGTAAAGCAGTTTACCGCTACCACCCTCTTTGCTTTTGTCTGTCATTCGCTAACCTCTTAGCCTTTACTCTCTATGTTTGAGTGTATAACAATTTGAATCACTTTGCGTTAAACAATTGCCCTGCAATTATTGACCGCGGTGATTAAGAACTGAATCCACCAAACCGTATTCTACTGCTTGATCAGCAGACATGAAATTATCACGATCTGTATCACGCTCAACAACTTCTAAAGGCTGACCTGTATGTTCTGCCAATAGATTGTTTAGCTTTTGCTTGATCGTTAGGATCTCTTGCGCATGAATTTGAATATCAGACGCTTGGCCTTGGAAACCGCCAAGTGGCTGGTGAATCATTACACGAGAGTTTGGAAGCACGTGACGCTTACCAGGAGTACCACCCGCTAGTAAGAATGCACCCATAGAGCAAGCTTGACCCATACATACTGTGCTCACGTTTGGCTTGATGAACTGCATTGTGTCGTAGATAGACATACCCGCTGTTACGCTGCCGCCAGGTGAGTTGATGTAAAGATAGATATCTTTGTCTGGGTTTTCTGATTCCAAGAAAAGCAGTTGAGCCACGACAAGATTTGCCATGTGGTCTTCCACTTGACCTGTTAAGAAAATGATACGTTCTTTTAATAGACGAGAATAAATATCGTAAGAACGTTCACCACGGGAAGTCTGTTCAACCACCATAGGAACTAGTGCGTCCATAATCGATGGCATTGTGTTTTTTTCTTGGTAGCTCATATTCTTATGTCCCTAAAATAAATGGCCCGAATGATTAAATCATACGGACCATTGTTAGCAGAATTGTTGACCGTACGTCAACCTTCTACGTCAGATATTACTATATTAAGCAGGTTGCTGATTCATTAGCTCGTTGAAGCTAACTTCTTTATCAGAAACTTGAGCTTTAGCGATGATTGCATCAATAGCTTGCTCTTCTAGAGCAACATTGCGCATGTTGTTCATCATTTGCTCGTTTTGCTCGTAGTAAGCAATAACTTCTGTTGGATCTTCGTATGCTGTAGCCATCTCTTCGATGATAGCTTTAACTTTCTCGTCATCAGCTTTTAGCTCTTCAGTCTTGATTACTTCACCAAGAAGAAGACCTACAACTACGCGACGTTTAGCTTGCTCTTCGAACAGCTCACGTGGAAGTTGGTCAGCAGCTTCAGTGTTGCCACCGAAACGTTGAGCAGCTTGTTGACGTAGAACGCTGATCTCTTGATCGATTAGAGCAGAAGGTACGTCGATGTTGTTTTCGTTAACTAGACCGTCGATAGCTTGCTCTTTGATGCGGTTCTTAACAGCTTGCTTAAGCTCACGCTCCATGTTCTTACGAACTTCAGCTTTAAGACCTTCAACGCCTTCAGCAGCACCGAACTTAGAAACGAATTCTTCGTTTAGTTCTGGAAGTTCACGAGCTTCAACTTTGTTCAGCTTGATAGAGAACTTAGCAGCTTTACCTTTTAGGTTTTCAGCGTGGTAATCTTCTGGGAAGTTTACTTCGATTTCGAATTCCATACCTGCTGTTTTACCAACGATACCGTCTTCAAAACCAGGGATCATACGACCAGCACCCATCTCTAGTGGGAAGTTCTCAGCTTTGCCGCCTTCGAACTCTTCACCGTCGATAGAACCAACGAAGTCGATAGTTGCACGAGAACCAGCGTCAGCAGCAGCTTCAACTTCAGTCCAAGTTGCTTGTTGCTTACGTAGAGTTTCGATCATCTCTTCAACGTCAGCTTCTTTAACTTCTACTGCTGGTTTCTCAACAGTGATGTTTTCTAGACCTTTCAGCTCAACTTCTGGGTAAACTTCAAAAGTTGCGTTGAATACTAGGTCAGCGCCTTCGTTGTTTTCAACTGGTGCGAAAGTAGGTGCGCCAGCTGGGTTGATTTTCTCTTTAACGATCGCTTCGATGAAGTGACGTTGCATTACTTCGCCCATCACGTCTTGACGTACTGCTTTGCCGTACATTTTAGCAACCATCTTCATAGGCACTTTGCCTTTACGGAAACCATCGAAACGACGGTTTTTCGCGATGTTGCGTAGTTCAGCTGTAACTGCATCTTCGATGTTAGCAGCAGGAACAGTAATATTAAGACGGCGCTCTAGGCCTTCTAGCGTTTCAACAGTAACTTGCATTATATAAACCTCAAAACTGGCTCAGTAATCTGAGCATATGAGCCGTAACTTAGCTTTAATTCAAAAGCGGACGTTGTTGGCTGCATTCTTGTGTAGTGCTCTATCCGAACACCTAATTTAAAATCGAGCATTGATGTTTGAATTGATCATTCAACTAAACACCAGACTAATCAGCGATATCTTCGTTCTTCACATACTAATTAAAAGCTTCGTTCTCACGCACTTATAAAAAACAGCAAAGCTTGTTTTCAGAAACAAGAAAGGTATCTCCGATTAGCCTCAGGACAGAAATTTTAGACGCGACATTCTAGCGATCTGTTTAATCTCTGTCGAGCCGTTCACCTCTGCTAGATGATGAATGCTCTAAATTCGTACAACTAAATGATAAAAAGACGATCAAATCATCACTTAGCACAACAGAAATGGGGACAATAGCGACTTTTTCAAGGGAATCGAGGCCTTTTTTTGCTAAAAAGCTTAAAAAGAGATCTTGCTCTTGTTTTACCCCTCAGAGTCGATAACTTTTTCAACAATCTCCGTTACAAAGCCTTAACCTACTCCCGTCTGTTTACTCTCCATTTTCATCAAAAACTACCGTTAATTGTTGTCAGAAACGAGAAAATACAGACGTGTTTGTTTTACCTAGAATTTAGCGGAGAGCCTCTATGTTTCGAGCTTTGAGAATCCCTTTACTACTGCTAGTCGTCTACTGCTTACTTATGATCGTGGGTGGGTATTGGGTATGGAGCACAAGCCATCAAAGTTTGTTAAATGATCACCAATCTAAGCTTGACCGATTTTCCGTTCATATTTCTAGCCAACTCGACAAGTTTGCACATATCCCAGAGCTACTCTCAAAAGACAAAGAGTTGGTCGACGCCCTACACTCACCAAGTAATTCCGCGCAAATCGAACTCACCAATCGTTATCTAGAGCACGTAAACACGGTCATTCAAGCATCCGACACTTATCTGCTCGACAGTATCGGCACCACCATCGCAGCCAGTAACTGGAGCCTGAAACACTCTTTTGTCGGGCGGAACTTTGCATTTCGTCCCTATTATCAACAAGCGATTCTCGGCAATGAAAACCAGTACTTTGCTTTAGGTTCTACTTCGGGGAAACGAGGCTATTATTATTCTTACCCTGTTTCCTATGCTGCTGAAATCATTGGTGTCATTGTCGTAAAAATGGATTTATCACTGATTGAGGCAAGCTGGAAAGGCAAGCAAAGTTTTTTTGTTGCCGACGATAAAGATCAGATTGTTTTCATGTCGAGTAACCCAGAATGGCTATTCAAAAGTCTTCAACCGCTCGATAAGGCACAACAAACTCGAATTCAAGAGAGCAGACAATACCTTGATACCAAAATAGAGAGCCTGCATTTTTCAGGAGATTTAGAAAGCTCCACCAGCAGTATTCAGTCACCACATCAACTCGTAAAAGAACGTTTTTTCACTTCATCACGCTTCCTCGATGACCCAAAGCTAACTGTCCGAGTATTTTCTCCGACACACTTAGTTTGGTGGGATCTCATCGCTTACCTTGTGGTGCTGAGTTTAGTGTTTGCCATTATCTATCTCACGATGCAACTCAACCACCACCGCCAACAAAGGCGTGCGCAAATCGACAGGCTGCAATCTGAAGCCAAACAAAAACTCGAATTTCAAGTGCTCGAAAGAACCTCCGAGCTCCATATAGAGATCAAACAGCGTATCGAGACAGAACGGGTGCTCAGACAGACACAAGATGAGCTTATACAGGCGGCTAAGTTAGCCGTATTGGGTCAAATGTCAGCCAGTATCAGTCATGAATTGAATAACCCACTCGCCGCGATTCGCAGTTATGCAGACAACGGCCGATTGTTTCTCGCAAAAGAGAAGCCCGACCGTGTTGATGATAACCTATCTCGGATTTCAGCACTGACCGATCGTATGGCGAAAATTAGCCACCAGCTTCGTTCCTTCGCAAAGAAATCCACAGCGGAAGAGCTCCACACTCTACAAATATTGCCTGTTCTTCACTCCTCAAAAGAACTCATGAAACCACAATTAAAGAGTGAGCGAGTTAAGGTGAATGAGCTCCCAGAAAAATTTGATGCTTGCGTGTTCGCCAATGCCATCCAACTCGAGCAAGTGATCATTAACCTTCTAACCAATGCGATTCAGGCTATGGAGCATCAGGACGAAAAGCAATTGGCTATCCTGTTAGAGAGAAAGAGATCTGACAATGAGCAAGCTAGTATTTTGCTTATTCACGTCGATGACAGCGGCCCCGGTTTTAAGTCGTCCTCGACTGGAGACTTTTTTGAGCCCTTCCATACCACTAAAAAAAATGGTCTTGGACTCGGGCTATCGATTTCTCAACAAATAATCGGTGGGATCAACGGAAAGCTAATCACAGGCACAAGCCCACAAGGCGGTGCTCGTTTTAGTATCGAACTCTCAATAGTGCCCGATGAAAAACGTCCATCAACAGACTGAGACCAACCCGTTAACTAACTAGCGGACCAACTCGAAAACAAGCAAGCACACACGTAAACAGCTACACAGCTACACAGCTACACAGCTACACAGCTACACAAAATGACTCAGCGATAATTAGAATAAAAGAGTAAAGGAACCACTATGTGTCACGTCTATTTCATTGATGATGAATCCGATTTAAGAATGGCCATTGAGCAAAGCTTTGAGCTTGCTCATGTTGACGCTGAATTCTTTCCCGATGCGGAATCGGCGCTGCTCGCTATCCAGGAAAATGGCCTTCCCCATGTGATCATCACCGACATCTGTTTGCCGGGTATTTCAGGGCATGACTTACTCAATACGGTCATGCATAAAGACAAAGAGATCCCGGTCATCATGATCACAGGGCATGGTGATATTTCAATGGCCGTGCAAGCTATCCATAACGGTGCTTACGATTTCATTGAGAAGCCCTTTGCGAATGACCGCTTAATCGAAACCACCAAACGTGCCATCGAAAAGCGCCAGTTGACGCTCGAAAACCAAGAGCTGAAGCGCTCGTTGAAGGCGAGTAAAGCACTAGGGCCGAGAATCATTGGCGACACACCATCTATGACAGAGCTACGTTCTATCATCACTCATGTTGCAGACACTAATGCCGATATTTTATTGTTTGGTGAGACAGGCACGGGCAAAGAATTAGTCGCACGATCCCTACATGAACAAAGCAGTCGCCGAGAGCAAAACTTTGTCGCGGTCAATTGCGGCGCCGTTCCTGAAAACCTGATTGAAAGTGAACTCTATGGCCATGAAAAAGGTGCATTCACTGGAGCAGAAAGTAAACGTGTTGGTAAGTTCGAGTTTGCGCAAGGCGGCACACTGTTTTTAGATGAAATAGAATCCATGCCGATGCAGGCGCAAATACGACTATTGCGCGTATTACAGGAGCGAGTCATTGAAAGAGTGGGTTCGAACGGATTAGTACCGCTGGATATTCGCGTGATTGCCGCAACTAAAGTCGATCTAAAAAAAGCTTCTGAGGAAGGCTCTTTTCGCCAAGACCTCTATTACAGACTCAATGTTGTTACTCTAGACTTGCCGCCGTTAAGAGGTCGCCAAGAAGACATCCCTGCGCTTTTTCACCACTTCTTATTGGTCGCAGCCGCTCGTTATGGCAAGACCGCTCCAGCGATTCCACAACAAGAGCTACACGAACTTTTAGCCCACAATTGGCCCGGAAACGTACGAGAATTACGTAATACAGCTGAGCGTTTTGTGCTTTTAGGCAAGCTGTCTCATTTATCAGACAACACCGCCGGACCAACTCAGCATTTGTCTCTAACGGAACTCGTCTCTGACTTTGAGAAAAACACGTTAAAGCAAGCGCTTATTGAGTGTAATGGCAGCATAAAAGAGACTATGGAAAGGCTTCAACTTCCGCGTAAAACTCTCTATGACAAGATGCAAAAACATCAACTTGCGAAAGAGTCATACCGACAGAGCGAAAACTAAATTAGATATGCGAGCAAGATCACCTATACTTAATTTGCTAACAGGATGTTATGCAATAAAGTTAATAAGGAAGTGGTTATGGGTGAGAAAACAAAAGTTCCATCAATTACTGATACGTTGGAGATAGATGGTGTTTATTATATCGATCAACATGTCGACCTAAACACTCCTGAATTAGAAGCAAAAAGAGCCCTCTATCAACAGAGCGACTCTCATTTGAACTTCGGCAGGAATATTGATGAGGAGGTATGATACCTCCTCACCTATTCGCGATTAATTAACTCTATTTAGTAATGATTTCCGGACCCATCAACGTGGTTGGTAACCATGTTGATACCCAAGGTACGTAAGTTACGATAATCAAGAATAAGAACATCACACCAACCCAAGGCAATGCCGCTTTCACCACGTTCATCATCGACATCTTGGCGACACCTGCTGTCACAAACAGATTGAGCCCCACAGGCGGCGTTATCATTCCTATCTCCATGTTCACCACCATCATGATACCCAAGTGAATTGGGTCGATGCCAAGTGCAATTGCAATTGGGAATACCAAAGGTGCCACGATGATCAGCAAGCCTGAAGGTTCCATGAACTGCCCACCAATTAACAGTAGAACGTTCACCACAATTAAGAAGGTGATCGGACCTAAGCCCGCAGAAAGCATAGACTCAGTGATCATCTGAGGAATGCGTTCCTCTGTCAGTACATGCTTAAGAATCAGAGCATTGGCAATGATAAACAGCAGCATGATCGTCAGCTTACCTGCATCATAGAGCGTGTCTTTGGTGTCTTTATGGAAGAAGGTTTGGAAGATTTTAACTAAAGCTGGCTTGGTGTTTTTCTTATCTGCGAATGGCCCCATATCTTTATAGATAAAGTTAGCAATGAAGAACGCGTAAACTGCTGCCACTGCCGCCGCTTCCGTCGGTGTAAAGATACCGCCGTAGATACCACCCAAAATAATGACAATCAGTAGCAGACCCCAACTTGCGTCTTTTGCTGCTGCGAACATCTCACCCCAGCCCACAAACGGCTGCGCAGGAATCTTCTTAATACGTGCTGCAATGTAGATAGCAATCATCAACATCACACCCGCCAACAGGCCAGGAATAACGCCGCCAAGGAACATACGACCTACAGATACATCCGTCGCCGCAGCGTAAACAACCATCACAATTGACGGTGGGATCAATATACCCAAAGTACCCGCATTACAGATAACCCCTGCCGCGAATTCTTTTGTGTAGCCGTTTTTGATCATGCCTGCGATAACAATACTACCGATTGCCACTACTGTTGCTGGAGACGATCCAGATAACGCTGCGAACATCATACATGCCACAACCGACGCCATCGCTAAACCGCCGCGGAACCAGCCGACCATTGCGATAGCAAAACGGATAATACGTTTCGCCACACCACCGGTTGACATGAAGCTAGAGGCCAAGATAAAGAAAGGGATCGCTAAGAGTGTGTAGTGGCCTGCAAATGCATTAAACAGCGTTTGTGCGACTGAAGCTAGTGACGCATCAGAGTGCATCAACAAGAATATGACGCTCGATAAACCAAGGGAAATCGCAATTGGCACACCGACCAACATGAAAGCAATTACCATTAAAAATAGAAATAACATTGCCATGATTAGTCTTCCTTACCGTTAGATTTTGTACCCGACTCGTTCGCCTTGTTTTGCTTAGTCGAATCCAATACCGCTGTCGCGTCTTCATCAGAACCCGCTAACACATCAGCTTTCAATGCATCCAGCTCTTCTTCGGCTTCATGGCCTGCAATCATGCGGTCAAGCTTGCCCGTCGCCACTTGATAAGCGATTTGGATGAATCGGAACGTCAGCATTGCCATACCAATCGGCAGCGCCATATAAGGAATAAAACGTGGCAGTTTCTCGTATCGCTCGCCTTCATTCAGCCAGTCGGCAAGAAACTGAAGCATCTCTGGCATTGGAATATCATCGGTTTCATACCAAGCTCGCTCGGTCGCGAACGGGTACCAGTAATTCCAAGAACCGATAAGAAGTAGGATAGAAAAGGCCAAGCAGCTTGTAACGGCGATTAACGCATACACTTTACGTAGCTTTTCTGGGGCAAGGTTAATAATGACATCAACGCCAATGTGGAAGTGTTTTTTAACGCCATAAGATGCGCCCACTAACACCATCCAAGCGAACATGAACACCGTCAGTTCTAATGCCCACAAGATATTGCCATTGAATGCGTATCGAAATACCACATTGGCAAAAGTAAGTAGCGTCATTGCGCCAAGGAAAAATGCGATTAATGACTCTTCAATCACATCCGTAACTCTTCCGACTTTGGAAAAAAGAGAGGTATCCAGTGCTGATTCGCTAGAATTTGGTTGTTCCATTTGAGGATTATCCATAATTGACTCCGCTTATAGTTATTTTAATAAGGAGTGGCGAAATGCACGCCACTCCCTTAGCGGTGTTATTGGTTTGAAGCTAACGCTGCATCGATAAGGTCTGAACCGATGTCTTTTTCAAACTTCTTCCATACTGGTTGAAGTGCAGCTACCCATGCTTCACGCTGTTCAGGCGTAAGTGTACGAACCTCACCACCGGCTTCGATGATGTTATTTTTGTTCGCTAGGTTAACTTTTGAAGATTCTGCATTACGTGTTTCAGATACTTCTTGAACGATAGTACCAAGCTGTGTGCGTACATCTTCAGGTAGGTCTTTCCAGAAGTCGTTTGACGTTACAACTAGGTAATCCAAGATGCCGTGATTGGTTTCAGTTACGCCGTCTTGTACTTCAAAGAACTTCTTACCGTAGATGTTTGACCATGTGTTCTCTTGGCCATCGATAACCTTAGTTTGCAGGCCGCCGTATACTTCTTTAAAAGACATCTTCTGTGGGTTAGCACCTAGTTGCTCAAACTGAGCCACCAATACGTCTGATGCTTGAACACGGAATTTCAAACCTTCCGCATCTTCAGGGTTGATAAGAGGTTTATTCGCCGACATCTGTTTCATGCCATTGTGCCAAAACGCTAGACCTTGTAAGCCACGACGCTTCATTGCATTCTTCAGTTTTTCGCCTGACTCCGAGTTTTGGAAACGGTCAACAGCTTCTACATCTTCAAATAGGAAAGGAAGGTCAAAAATGCGGTATTTCTTAGTGAACTTCTCAAATTTAGACAACGATGGCGCCGCCATTTGAACATCACCATTTAACAGGGCTTCCAGTACCTTATTATCATCGTAAAGTGTTGAGTTAGGGAAAACTTGCATACAAGCTTTGCCGTTCATTTCCGTGTTTACTCGCTCTTCTAGTAAAGAAGCAGCAATGCCTTTCGGGTGCTTATCAGTATTGGTTACGTGACTGAACTTAATCACAATTTCACCAGGGTCACAGTTTGCAGCAGCATTAAAGCTTGTGAGCGCCAGAGCAGATACAGACAGCAGGGTAAGAGGCTTAAACATTATTATTCTCCTTAGTAAACAAAGCAGCCCATCAATGGAAACTGCGTGCTTTCATTAAGGCAATTAGCGCGCCACATTGAAACAAAGCATTAACAAGCCTTTAACCGTAAGGCTTCATGAGATCTGCCTGTAGTAGTCGCCAACTCGCTGCAAAAATTAATGGGTGGGAAGTGACACATAGAATATTTGTAAATGGGTGGAAGTTGACCAACGTATTAGTAATGAATGAGGCCAAATGAGGTCTGACCAAAAGCGAGTTTGGCTATGATGCCTTGAAGTAATTTCAACCTATCCTGTAAAGTGCTGCACAACTTAGCCAGATTTACCACTTCACTACTTAACAAGAGTTGATACCAATGAGTCAGATCTACCATCACCCAGTACAAATTTACTATGAAGATACCGATCACTCAGGTGTGGTTTATCACCCTAACTTTCTAAAGTACTTTGAGCGTGCGCGCGAGCATGTATTGGGTAGCGACAAACTGGCAACCTTGTGGAACGAGCATGGACTGGGGTTTGCGGTGTATAAAGCCAACATGACTTTTCAAGATGGAGTTGAGTTCGCTGAGATCTGCGACATCCGAACCTCTTTTGAACTCGATGGAAAATACAAAACGCTATGGCGACAAGAAGTGTGGCGCAAAGATGCAACTAAGCCTGCGGTGATTGGTGATATCGAAATGGTTTGCCTAGATAAAGACAAGCAACTGCAGCCAGTACCTGCCGAAGTATTAAAAGCGATGCTTGGCGAAACGAGCTAACTTCACCTCACCAAACTAGCTTAAAAGAGATGAGACAACGAAAAAGTTCTCATCTCTATCTGCATGGGTAGCAAATTTCCACAAAGAGTCACGGCAAAACGGTACTGGTCATCTAATCGACCCAAGCAACATTGCCAATCTATAGAAATATCGTCTTCTTGAGCAGGATCCAAATCCAACCCAATCCCGCTATGTAGCCTGATTTCGCTATACAATCTAATTTCATCCTGCAAGTTTGGTTGAAAATCCGAAGAGTGAATTGGCAATGTTTGCTCCGTCAAATTAGAGAAATCAAACGAAAAGCTTCGCAACGATGTCGCTAGCCCCTTACCCGTCGCTTTGATGTACGACTCTTTCAATGCCCACAGATCGAAAAAACGCTCTCTCTGTTCTTCTTTGTTGAGTTCAAGTAAATCCGTAAGTTCTGCATCTGAAAAATAGTGCTTCATGATCGAGTCGATATTGGTCGAGCTTCTTACATGTTCGATATCTACACCTAGTTGAAGTGGTTGCCCTTGGATTTGGCAAATAGCGATCAACAAATGCTCTTGGCTATGGCTTATATTGAAATTCAATCCCGTTTTAATTTGTTGTTCTGTAATTAGGCTTGGCTTACCTTTCTCGCCATATTCAAACCGCCACTCTTCTGGCCTCAAATCAGAGTAGCAAGACAACACCTTTCTTAGATAGTTACGAACGTACAAAGCTTGCACCTGAGATGAGGGCATTCGATAGCGATCAACTTTGGCTATCTCATCCATCGTGAGTCTCTGTTTTAAGTACGACACGCTATCGATATCATCATGTAAATCACTCAGAGAGCAAAGCCACAAATCCACAATCGGTATTCCCATATCTCTAGTACTCATTTATTAAAACCACTCTCATCAAGCTATCAAAAAAACATCAAAACGAACAAATTTAACTCACCTATGATTTGCTATAAGCATAGAGAAATCGGGAAGGAAACATCCTTCATATGAGGGCTTGGAATTTGATTTTAAAATAATAACAAATTAAAACATAGATCACACTCAGCCTTGTGAAACAGTCGTCTATTAAACCTTACTTACAAAAACCTGACATAGATCTCATCAAGCCAAAAAATAGAGTATAAACACTAAAAAACAATTCATACCCATTAAATATCAATAAGTTAAATACAATAAAAATACAAAAATTAAAAACACACTCGATTCATCTGGTCTGAACAGATCATAGTGGCCGCTGGGAGCATTGTATCAACTACTCACCTCGGGTAGCCTGCTCAACCATTAAACAAATTCACACGTTTTTTTTGCGGATACCTGCTTTGCACAAAAGCAGTACTTTGGATAGGATTTTAATGGACATGACCCTCACATTCGAATGCCCTCTTCGCGCATGAAACACGTTCTCAACTCCCGCAAGTCAATGTACTTCGCACACCCTATTTCAGTTAGGTGGCCTACTTTTGGCAACCTTGCTCTTCAGCTGCGTTTGCCCAAGTCTGTTTCAGATTTATTTTCGATCCATTTAGAAACGCAGCCTCAAAACACGACATCGCCCTCAGTGATTTCAAGTGGAGACTCATAATGAGCCAACCCGAAAAAAATACACCGGAATCAGTCGACGACACTCGACTCAATAAACGCCTTAAAGATATGCCAGTTGCTATCGTTGGTATGGCAAGCATGTTTGCGAACTCCCGTTACTTAAATAAGTTCTGGGATTTGATCAGTGAAAAGATCGATGCAATTACCGAAGTACCAGATACGCACTGGCGTCCAGAAGATTACTACGATGCAGATCGTACTACGCCAGACAAGTCTTATTGTAAGCGCGGTGGTTTCATCCCTGAAGTGGACTTCAACCCTATGGAGTTCGGTCTTCCGCCAAATATCCTAGAACTGACTGATACATCACAGCTGCTTTCTCTGATCGTTGCAAAAGAAGTGCTTGAAGATGCCAAGCTGCCTGAAGGCTACGATCGCGATAAGATCGGTATTACGCTCGGTGTTGGTGGTGGTCAAAAGATCGCTCAAAGCCTAAATGCTCGTCTGCAATACCCTGTTTTGAAAAAAGTCTTCAAGAGCAGTGGCATCAACGACGAAGACAGCGAAATGCTGATCAAAAAATTCCAAGACCAATACATCCACTGGGAAGAGAACTCCTTCCCTGGTTCGTTGGGTAACGTAATTTCAGGTCGTATCGCTAACCGCTTTGACCTTGGTGGCATCAACTGTGTGGTAGATGCTGCGTGTGCAGGTTCTCTAGCCGCAATGCGCATGGCTCTTAGTGAGCTGGTTGAAGGCCGCAGTGAAATGATGATCACAGGTGGTGTGTGTACTGATAACTCGCCAACTATGTACATGAGCTTCTCGAAAACACCAGCATTCACCACAAATGAAACGATTCAACCTTTCGACATCGACTCAAAAGGAATGATGATTGGTGAAGGTATTGGCATGGTTGCTCTTAAGCGTCTTGAAGATGCTGAACGCGACGGCGACAGAATCTACTCAGTAATTAAAGGTGTGGGTTCTTCTTCGGACGGTAAGTTCAAGAGTATTTACGCGCCTCGCCCTGAAGGACAAGCAAAGGCACTAAAGCGTGCTTACGATGATGCAGGTTTCGCACCGCACACGCTTGGTCTTTTAGAAGCGCACGGCACAGGTACAGCTGCCGGTGATGTAGCTGAATTTGGTGGCCTAAACTCAGTATTCAGTGAGAACAATGAAGAGAAGCAACACATTGCGTTAGGCTCTGTGAAATCTCAAATTGGTCACACTAAATCAACCGCAGGTACAGCAGGTTTAATCAAAGCTGCATTGGCTTTACACCACAAAGTGCTGCCGCCAACGATCAACGTATCAGCTCCGAATCCTAAGTTGGATATCGAGAACTCACCGTTTTACCTAAACACACAAACGCGTCCTTGGATGAAACGTGTCGACGGTACACCGCGCCGTGCAGGTATCAGCTCATTTGGTTTTGGTGGCACTAACTTCCACGTAGTAATGGAAGAATACACACCAGAACACGCTCGCGGTGACAAATACCGTCAACGCCAAGTACCTCAAACGCTATTGTTCAGTGCTGAATCTCGCCAAGCACTGGTCAGTGATCTAAAGCAGATTTCTACTCAAGCTACAGATGCTGCGTTCAAACTGGAAACGCTTGCTGAACAACATGCTCTACGCGAAGTTGACGCTAAGCATGCTCGTATTGGTTTAGTCGTGACTGACCAAGCAGACCTTCAAGCGCAACTGACTCAAGCGGTTTCTATGCTTGAAAGCCAAACCAAAACACATTGGCAGATGCCAAACGGTACTAGCTACCGTGAATCGGCACTGATTGCTGAAAACGGTGCAGGTAAAGTGGCAGCGCTATTTGCAGGTCAAGGTTCGCAATACCTGAACATGGGCCGCGAGCTTGCTTGTCATTACCCTGAAATGCGCCAACAGCTTGCTCAAGCGGATCAAGTATTTGGTCAGCACAAGAAAACGGCTCTGTCGCAAATTCTGTTCCCAATTCCAACGTTCACACCAGAAGCAACCAAAGCTCAAGAAGCGGTGCTAACCAACACGGCCAATGCGCAAAGTGCGATTGGTACGGTGTCTATGGGTCAGTTCGACATCATGACTCAAGCTGGCTTCAAAGCTGACATGGTCGCAGGTCATAGCTTTGGTGAACTAAGTGCACTATGTGCATCGGGTGTTATCTCGCAAGACGATTACTACCAGCTAGCTTTCGCTCGTGGCGATGCAATGGCAGCAACACCTAAACAAGGCGACAGCGGTACTATGTTTGCGGTCATCTTAGACGCAGACAAGCTTCCAGCCGTTGAAAGCTGCATCAGCCAATTCGAAGGCGTGAGCATTGCCAACTACAACGCTCCGACTCAACTGGTTATTGCAGGTCCAACTGCGACGGTTCAACAAGCAGCACAAGCGCTAACAGAACAAGGCTTCAAAGCGATTGCTCTGCCAGTGTCTGGTGCTTTCCACACACCACTTGTTGCTCACGCTCAAAAACCATTTGCTTCTGCAATTGATAAAGCTTCATTCAGCGCTCCAACGCTGCCGCTTTACTCAAACGCAACGGGCAAACTGCACAGCAAAGACGCGAAAGCGATCAAGAAAGCATTCAAACAGCACATGCTGCAATCGGTTCGTTTCAGCGAGCAAATTGAAGCGATGTATGAAGCAGGCGCGCGTGTATTCGTTGAGTTCGGTCCGAAAAACATTCTTCAAAAGCTGGTTGAGAAAACATTGGCTGATAAGAACGAAGAGCTTTACGCAATCAGCATCAACCCAAGCCCTAAAGGCGACAGTGACCAACAGCTTCGTTTAGCTGCGGTTCAACTGTGCGTGGCAGGTGTTTCATTAGACAACATTGACCCTTACCAAGCTGACATTGCTGAACCTGCAAAGGCATCACCAATGAACATCAAGCTGAATGCAACCAACTACATCAGCCCTGCTACTCGTAAGAAAATGGATCAATCACTGGCTTCGGGCAACGTCACCGAAAAAACTGAGATTGTTGAAGTGAAAGTTGAAGTCGAGAAAATCGTGGAAAAAGAAGTGATCAAAACAGAAATCGTTGAAGTACATGTGCCTGCTCCTCAAGCTTCAAATGTACAACAATCAGTTGCAGCACCAAATGTACGAGTAGCAACAGCAACTCAGCAGCCTCAAGTGGCGCAACCTGCACCAGCGACTATTCAACCAACAGCTTCAGTAACGGTTGATGAGTCTTCACTGCAATCATTCTTCAATGCTCAACAACAAGCAGCAGAAGTACATCAGCAGTTCCTTGCGATTCCTCAGCAATACGGTGACACGTTCAACACCCTAATGTCTGAGCAAGCGAAAATGGCAACAGCAGGCGTAGCAATTCCTGAGAACCTACAGCGTTCTATGGAGATGTTCCACCAGCACCAAGCTGAAACGCTAAAAGCTCACGCTCATTACCTAGAAATGCAAGCGCACAGCAACAACTCAGCACTTAACATGCTGACGCAAGGTTCAGTCGAAACAGCACAACCAACCTTCGTTGCGTCTGTAAATGCTCAGCCAGCGATTCAAGCTACTCCAACAGCTATCGTTCAACAGCCTGTAGCTCAAGTACAAGCGACTCCTGTACAAGCTCAGTCTGTTCAAGCTGCGCCGGTTCAAAATACAACAACTCAGCAAGCTCCAGTACAGAAAGCAGCTCCTGCACCACAAGTAGCGGCTCAAGCGGCAGCGCCTGTTGCAGCTCAACCAGTGCCAGTTAAAGCGCAACCGGTTCCTGTGGCTGCACCAGTAGCAGTACAATCAGCAGATGCTGAAAAAGTGATGCTAGAAGTGGTCGCTGAGAAAACGGGTTACCCAACGGAAATGCTTGATCTAGAAATGGACATGGAAGCAGACCTTGGTATCGACTCAATCAAACGCGTAGAGATTCTTGGTACCGTTCAAGACGAAATGCCAAACCTACCTGAGCTGAACCCTGAAGATTTAGCTGAGTGTCGTACTCTTGGCGAAATCGTTACTTACATGAACAGCAAGATGCCTGCATCAGCGCCTGTTGCTGCACAGCCAAGCGCAACCGCTCCTGTTCAAGCAGCTAACGGTCTTGATGCAAAAGTCGTTCAACAAACCATGCTAGAAGTGGTTGCTGAGAAGACAGGTTACCCAACGGAAATGCTTGATCTAGAAATGGATATGGAAGCAGACCTTGGTATCGATTCAATCAAGCGTGTTGAGATTCTTGGTACGGTTCAAGATGAACTGCCTACTCTTCCAGAGCTAAACCCTGAAGACTTAGCTGAGTGTCGCACTCTTGGCGAAATCGTTGCCTACATGAACAGCAAGCTTCCAGCTTCAGCTCCTGTGTCTTCACAGGCACCAATGGTTGCTCCGGCAACAGCTAGCAATGGACTAGATGCGGCTGTCGTTCAGAAAACCATGTTAGAAGTAGTCGCAGAGAAGACGGGCTACCCGACTGAAATGCTAGATCTAGCAATGGACATGGAAGCTGACCTTGGTATCGATTCAATCAAGCGTGTTGAAATTCTAGGTACGGTTCAAGACGAGCTACCGACTCTTCCAGAGCTCAACCCTGAAGATCTCGCTGAGTGTCGTACTCTAGGCGAGATCGTTGACTACATGAACAGTAAGCTTCCCGTTTCTGCTCCAGTAGCAACTCAAGCATCTGCATCAGCGCAAGCAGTATCAAACGCTTTAAACGCAGAACAAGTTCAAAGCACAATGCTGAGCGTAGTGGCTGATAAAACAGGCTACCCAACAGAAATGCTAGACCTAGCAATGGACATGGAAGCAGACCTTGGCATCGACTCAATCAAACGTGTTGAGATCCTTGGTACGGTTCAAGACCAGCTACCAACACTGCCAGAGCTGAACCCTGAAGATTTGGCTGAGTGTCGTACTCTGGGTGAAATCGTTGCTTACATGAATACTAAAGGCATGAACAGCAAGCTAGGCGCTACTGCTACTACGAGTACAGAAGTCGCTGCAGCAACTGTAGAAAGCACGAGCAACGACCTAAACCCTGCTCACGTTCAATCAACAATGATGGAAGTGGTTGCCGACAAAACAGGCTACCCAGCAGAAATGCTCGACCTAGCGATGGACATGGAAGCAGACCTTGGCATCGACTCAATCAAACGTGTTGAGATCCTGGGTACGGTTCAAGACCAGCTACCAACACTGCCAGAGCTAAACCCTGAAGACTTAGCTGAGTGTCGTACGCTTGGTGAAATCGTTACTTACATGCAAAGCAAGCTATCCGCAGCAGCACCCGTAGCGACTCCTAAAGCTGAATCAGTAACGCCTATCGCAGAAACAGCGACAGCGGAACTTCCTCCACACAATGAGGTAGCGCTAAAAAAGCTACCAGCGGCAGATAAACTCGTCGATTGTTTCTCAAAAGACGCTTGTGTCGTGATCACAGATGATGGTCACAACGCCGGTGTTCTAGCAGAAAAGTTGACCGCTAACGGCATTCAAGTTGCTGTAGTGCGTAGTGCTCTTTCTGCCGCGTCACCTTTAAACAGTGAAATCGCAAGCTACACACTCAACAGCGTCGATGATGCTGGTGTGACTGCAGTTATTAACGACATCGAAGCAGACCTTAAAACGTCGAACAAAGTGATTGCTGGCTTCATTCATTTACAAGCTATCGTTGATGCGAAACAAAGCAACGAGCAAGCGGTTAACTTGAATGCAGACTCAAGAACTTCGCTAACCACAGCGTTCTTGTTCGCGAAGCACCTAAATGGCCAACTGACTGCTGTTTCTGGTCGCAGCGTGTTCTTCACGCTAAGCCGAATCGATGGTGGCTTTGGTTACTTAGATACTAAGCAATTAGCGAATGCAGAACTTAACCAAGCCGCGTTGTCTGGTCTCACTAAGACACTAAGCCATGAATGGTCAAACGTGTTCTGCCGTGCATTGGATGCTGACGCTTCTATTGATGCTCGTCACCTAGCTGAAGCTATCACAGGCGAACTGTTCGATATCGATACCAACACGGTTGAAATCGGCCTTAGCCATGCGGAAAACGGTGAATCTGGTCGTGCAACATTGATTGCGGCAACACCAGGAGCTGCACAAACGAAGAACACAGGCGCTCAACTCACCAAGAGCGACAAAGTTCTCGTAACGGGTGGCGCTAAAGGCGTGACGTTTGAATGTGCGCTGACGCTTGCTAAGCAATGTAAGTCTCACTTCATTCTTGCGGGTCGTAGTAAGCATATTACTTCAGCTGAGCTACCTCAGTGGGCACAAGGCAAGCAAGAGAAAGAGCTAAAACCAGCGGCTATCGCTCACCTACAAGCAACAGGTGACAAACCAACGCCGAAAAAAGTTGATGCCTTGCTAAAACCGGTATTGAGCAGCCTTGAAATCAACGCAGCACTTGCCGCTTTCAACGAGATTGGCGCGAGCGCTGAATACCTAAGCCTAGATGTATCGAACCATGAGTCAGTAGCGAAAACGCTGGCAAATTTCGATGGCATCACAGGTCTTATCCACGGTGCAGGCGTACTGGCTGACAAACACATTCAAGACAAAACGCTTGATGAACTGAACATGGTTTACGGCACGAAAGTGGGCGGACTAGAAGCGGTTCTTGGCGGTCTTGATAGCAGCAAGCTAAAACTGATTGCGATGTTCTCTTCGGCGGCGGGTTTCTACGGAAACACAGGCCAAAGTGATTACTCGATGTCTAACGAGATCCTAAACAAAGCAGCTCTGCAGTTGTCTGCGCGTAACCCTCAAGCGAAAGTGATGAGCTTCAACTGGGGACCGTGGGACGGTGGCATGGTCAACGCAGCACTGAAACGTATGTTCACAGAACGTGGTGTGTACGTAATTCCTCTTCAAGCAGGTGCAGAGCTGTTTAGCTCTCAACTACTGAACGAAACTGGCATTCAATTGCTGGTTGGTACGAGCATGCAAGGTTCTGACAACAAGGAAGCTGCTGTAAAAAAGCTTAATGCGGAGTCTGTGCATCTTGCAAAGAGTCCGCTGAATACAAGCATCACTGTGACACGTCATCTTGATCCAAAGGCATTGCCTTTCATTCAAGATCACTGCATTGCCGGTAACCCAGTGTTACCGACAGTGTGTGCCATCCAATGGATGCGTGAAGTGGCAGAGCAACTGTTAGGGGTGAACGTTAGCGTTCACAACTACAAACTGCTTAAGGGTGTGATTTTTGATACTGATGAAGTGCAAGAACTGAATCTGGTTCTTTCTTCTGATGCTAAATCAAAAGATCAGCTAAAAGCGGTGATCAGTTGCCAAGGGCGACCACAGTATCAAGCTCAGTTGCAAGTTGCCTCTGTGCAAGTGTCTGAAGATGTTCAACAAGCGTCAGTAAAACGCTTTGAGGCCAACACTTCAGCACCTGTAACAACGGCACAAGCTCTATACAGTGACGGTACTCTGTTTCATGGACCAAGATTGCAAGGTATTACCTCAGTCGAACGCTTTGACGACTTAGGCTTATTGGCTCAATGCCAGTTGCCTCAGATTGAAAACAGCGACTGCGGATCATTTATTCCTAAGCAAGGCTTTGGTGATAGCCAGCCATTTGCTGAAGATTATCTGTTGCAAGCAATGCTGGTATGGGCTCGATTGAAATACGGCGCGGCAAGCCTACCGTCTGCAATCGGTGAGTTTATTTGTTACGCACCGATGCACAATGGTGACCAAGGTTGGCTAGAGCTGAGCGTGATAAAAAGCACGGCTCGTTCGCTGCAAGCTGATATCTCGCTTTACCACCAAGATGGTCGTTTAAGCGCAGTAATGAAAGGTGCAAAAGTCACCATCAGCAAGAGCTTAAACGACGCATTTTTGCCGAAGTCTAGCTCAGCAGTATCGAAGAAAGAGGCGACTAAGAACCCAGAAAAGGAGCAATTGTCATAGTGACTGTTCCTTCTAATAAAGCGATGCCATTGCGCATCGCTCTTTTAGCTCAGCCAGCAAACGCGGCTGAGCTTTCTGCCGACTTATTCCCCTCGTTCCCAGACATGATAACTGTTGTGGTTGATGGCGATTTTAATCAAGCACTTAGCCGTGCGATTGAGACTGTAAATCAAGGCACTGCTGTTAAACTCTGTTTGGATTCTCACTCACCATCGTTGTTGATGTTAAGTGCGCTGAATGCTGCTCAGAATAAGATTCACCCACACGCGAATTTAGCGGGCTTTGCCGAAACTCTCGATCTAGATAATGGAGATAGCGTTCAGCTTGCTCTAGAGATGTCACGCCGCCCCGCTTCAGACTTAAACCATCAACAGCAATACTTTGCCCTATCTGCTTCGCAGCAGTTTGATGAATTGTTGAATATGGTTAATGCGATATCGAGCCGTTCATTGCCGAGCCATTATTGGTTCACTGAGTCGAACAAAGCACGTGTTGCTGCGTTAACTTCCAGTGACGATAGCCAAAAAGCCACCAGCCTGATATTGACTCAAGCGACCGGTTTACAAGAACCAAAACCATTGCTATCCAGCGAACGTTTGATGTTTGTGATTTCAGGCAACGAACAAGCCGAATTGGTTTCTCAATTAACCTCGTTAAGAGAAGATCTTAAATGCGTTAACGAATCGGCAGACCGTGAACTTGCTATCGCTACCTTAATGCATTCAAACCTAAGTCACTTCCAAAGCGTTCAGCACAATGCTGGCCGTGGTGCGAACATCGTGATTCAAGCCGCTTCAATTGAGGCTGCAATACAAGAGAGCACTGCGCTAGAAAATGCGTTGCCAAAAGTAATGGCGGACAATAGCCAATACAAAACCCCAGCGGGCAGTTGTTTCTCACCGATGCCTCAGAGCAAAGGTGGCGTTGCATTTGTTTACCCTGGTGTTGGCACAGTTTATCCCGGCATGTTGCGCGAATTTCACCACAATTTCCCACAGTTATTTGCTCGTTTAGAACGTGAAGGTAACTTGAAAGAGATGCTGCAGGCTGACAAAACCTACGCCGAAGACTCGCAAGAAATGTCGCTCAGTGAGCTGGCAATTGCCGGTGTGGGCAGTAGTTATCTGTTAACACAACTGCTGTGTGATGAATTCAAAGTGCAGCCAGATTTCGCTTTGGGTTACTCCAAGGGTGAAGCCTCCATGTGGGCCAGCTTAAATGTTTGGAAGAACCCGCATGCGCTGATTGAGATGACTCAAACTAGCCCTATTTTCACCACGGCTATTTCTGGCGAACTCACCGCAGTACGTCAAGATTGGCAGCTGAACAGCGACGAAAGCATCCAATGGAATAGCTTTGTGGTTCGCAGTGATGCACAAGCAATTGAGGCTCTGCTACCAGAGTTTCCACGTGCTTATCTCGCTATCATCCAAGGTGACACTTGCGTACTGGCAGGTTGTGAAAGCACATGTCGTGCACTACTCAAGAAACTGGGTAAACGTGGCATTGCCGCGAATCGTGTTACCGCAATGCACACCACACCAGCATTGAGCCAACATAGCCAAGTGCGTGAGTTTTACACGCAACCACTGTTCGACGAATTGCCAAAGCATATCCGCTTTATCAGCGCAGCAGGTCTACCGACGGGCGCACCAATCAATATCGACAGCGATAGCATCGCCCTTTCGATTGCCGACACTTTCTGTTCGACGCTGGATTTCACCGCGTTGATCCAGAGTGCACGTCAACAAGGTGCTCGTCTGTTTGTCGAAGTGGGTGCCGATCGTCAAACCAGCACATTGATCGACAAGATCAATCGTAGCGACAACGTAGCAGACCAATACTGCACAATCGCTTCCAATGCCAAAGGCGGTGACGATGTTGTCACGCTCATCAAATGCATTGGTCAGCTCATTACTCATCAAATCCCATTGTCTGTCGAGCCTCTTATCCAAGGGCTAGACCAACAGATCACCGCAGCTAAGCAATTAAGCGGTTTATCTCAAGGCAGCGCAGTGAATTATCAAGGAGAGCTAGTATGAGTTCTCAATCGAAGCCATCTCAATATCAAGCTCAGGCTCAGGCTCAGGCTCAAGCTAAGAACAAACAGCAAGTGAAGTGCAATAAGATCGCGATTGTCGGTATTGCTAACCAATACCCAGAAGCTGATACGCCAAAAGATTTTTGGCAAAACTTGCTGAATAAAAAAGATTCTCGAACCACATTAAGCGCTGAAAAGTTAGGTGCTAAACCTGAAAGCTATCAGGGCGTTCAAGGTGAGTCAGACCGCTTTTACTGTGACAAAGGCGGCTACATCGAAAACTTCAATTTCGATAGCAATGGCTACCGCTTAACAGCAGAATCATTTAACGGCGTAGATCAAAGCTTCCTATGGGCTTTGGACACAAGTCGTAAGGCGTTAGTCGACGCAGGCATTAATTTAAATGCCGATGTTTTAGAGCGCACAGGCGTGATCATGGGTGCCCTTTCGTTCCCAACCACACGTTCAAACGACCTGTTTCTGCCGATGTATCACTCGGTGGTCGAGAAAGCACTTAAAGATAAATTGGCTAATGACCAGTTTTCACTGCTACCAACCAATGAAACCGCGCAAGACCTCAACCCTATCAATGGTGCTGCAGCACATAATGCCTCTAAGTTAGTGGCTGATGCATTGGGTCTAGGCAACGTGCAACTTAGCCTAGATGCAGCATGTGCAAGTTCAGTGTATTCATTGAAGTTAGCGTGTGATTACTTGAACACGGGCAAAGCCGACATGATGTTGGCAGGCGCGGTATCAGGTGCTGACCCATTCTTTATCAACATGGGTTTTTCCATTTTCCACGCTTACCCTGACCACGGTGTGTCGGTTCCGTTTGATAGCAACAGTAAAGGTCTATTTGCTGGCGAAGGTGCCGGTGTTTTAGTCCTAAAACGCTTAGCTGATGCAGAGCGTGATGGCGACAACATTTACGCAGTCGTCAGCGGTATTGGCTTGTCGAACGATGGCCGTGGCCAGTTCGTATTAAGCCCAAATAGCAAAGGACAAGTACAAGCCTTTGAACGCGCTTACGAGGCATCAAACCTAACACCAGACAGCATTGAGGTGATTGAGTGTCACGCAACCGGCACACCATTGGGTGACAAGGTTGAGTTAACCTCAATGGAGCGTTTCTTTGCTGACAAATTGAATGGTTCTAACCCGCCATTGATTGGCTCTGCGAAGTCCAACCTCGGTCACTTGCTGACTGCGGCAGGTATGCCAGGGATCATGAAGATGATCTTCGCGATGAAAGAAGGTGTGCTTCCTCCAAGTATTAATTTGGACAAGCCACTATCGTCACCAGAGGGTGTATTTGGCTCACAAACTCTGCCAACGCAGGTTCAACCTTGGCCAAGTAAAGCAGGTAACCAAGAGCGCTGTGCGGGTGTTTCTGTATTTGGTTTCGGTGGTTGTAACGCTCACTTACTGCTTGAAACGTATTCAGACACCAGTCATGTAAACCAGACTCTAGAGTCAGCGTCTCCAAGCCTACAGCCGTCCAATTTAAGCATTACTGGCCTCGCGTCTCACTTCGGTTCTCTGCAAAGCATCAATGCGCTAAGCACTGCAATTGAAACCAACAACGATGCTTTCATTGCTTTGCCTAAGAAACGCTGGAAAGGCTTAGACCAACATCCAGAACTACTGAATCAGTTTGGTTTACACGGCATTCCAAACGGAGCGTACATCGATCAATTCGATCTCGATTTCCTACGCTTTAAAGTGCCGCCTAATGAAGATGACCGTTTGATCTCTCAGCAGTTGCTACTGATGAAAGTTGCAGACGAAGCCATCAAAGATGCCAAGCTCGTGGCAGGCCAAAAGGTTGCAGTACTGGTAGCGATGGAAACTGAGCTTGAGATGCACCAATTCCGTGGACGCGTAAACCTGCATAGCCAATTGGCTGACAGCTTTACCAACATGGGTATTGAGCTAACACAAGATGAATACCAATCGCTAGAAACCATCGCGATGGACAGTGTGATGGACGCAGCCAAGCTGAACCAATACACCAGTTTCATCGGCAATATCATGGCTTCGCGTATCTCTTCACTATGGGACTTTAACGGCCCTGCGTTTACGATTTCAGCCGCTGAACAGTCAGTTGCTCGTTGTATCGACGTCGCGCAAAACCTAATGTCGCAAGAATCAATAGATGCAGTCGTGATTGCAGCTGTTGATCTAAGTGGCAGTGCAGAACATGTGATTCTGAAGAACAGCGTGAGCCCAGTGTCACTTGTACCAAAATTCGGACAGCCGCAAGACGGCAATTGGAATGTGGGTGAAGGCGCAGGTGCCATTGTTCTTGTTGAAGAAAACCGAGTAGCTAGCAATCAAGATACGGCTTACGGCAGCATCAACGCATTAGCCTTTGGTTCAAGCGAGCATAACAACGCCGTTGCTGATGAGTTACTGACTCAAGTCGGTATGAACTCGAACGATGTTTCATTGCTTGAGCTTAACCATGCACCAGAGTCTTCATCACACGAGCTTGTACCTCTCAACTTAGGGGTTTCCAAGACGACTCAAGCGAGTCAGCGTGTAGGTCACTGCTCTGCAGCCTCTGGTATGGCAAGCCTGCTACACGGTCTGCTCAACCTGAACTTGGCTCCTCTGAATCCAAATATCAGCTCTAAGAGTGCGATTGTTGCCAACATCAGCGAAGGACAATGTTCACAGCTGCTACTAAGCCAATCGAGTGTTGAATCTCAATCACTTTCCGTTCGTTTAAGCAATGAACTGGCGAGCGATGCTAAACGTCAATTGGTTAAGCAAGTGACTCTTGGTGGTCGCGATATCTATCAACATATTGCCCAAACCCCAGTGACTAACTTAGCAACGATTCAACAGAAAGCTTCTGGTAAACAAGCAGCAAGAGTAGCGTCGATTCCAACGACAGCAAATATTAAAGCAGCCCTTGCGCAAAAAGAGTTAGAGAAGAAAGCATTAGCGCAGAACGCGGTAGAGCCAGTCATCGAAACTCCTACATCAGTATCCCCTACTCTGGCGCCAACGCGCCACAGTCAGCTAACAGGTAACCACAGCAATATGACTCATGTCCTATCCGCTAAAAATGGCGTATCGAATATCGACGCTAATACGGATGCAGCATCACAGCCGTCTGTAACACCACACAACCAAGCTTTTGCTCAAAACCAGCAAGCAGCGCAGCAAGTACACAAAGCATTCCTGCACACTCGTGCCCAAGGCATGCAGATGGCTGATGCACTATTAAAAGCGCAGCTAAACGCAGTGACGTCTGGTTTAGATAGCTCAGCCCTTATTCAACAAACGAATGGTCAACAAGCGACTGGCCAACAAACGCCAGCTCAGCCTGTTCAAGCTCAACCAGCTCAGGTTCAGTCAACACCAGTCAACGTACTTGCGACGCCAACACCAGTAAAACCTGTTCGTAAGCCATGTATCTGGGATTACGATGATCTGGTTGAATACGCGGAAGGCGACATCGCCAATGTATTTGGCCCTGACTACGCGATCATCGATAGCTACTCGCGCCGCGTTCGCTTGCCAACCACTGACTACCTATTGGTATCTCGTGTAACCAAGCTCAACGCGACAGTGAACGAGTACAAGCCAAGCACAATGACCACAGAGTACGACATCCCAGTTGATGCACCGTATCTTGTCGATGGTCAGATCCCTTGGGCTGTTGCGGTAGAATCTGGTCAATGTGACCTAATGCTGATCAGCTACTTAGGCATTGATTTCGAAAACAAAGGCGAGCGTGTTTACCGCCTGCTTGATTGTACGCTGACTTTCCTTGGTGACTTGCCTCGTGGTGGCGATACGCTGCGTTACGATATATCAATCAACAACTTTGCTCGCAATGGCGACACGCTGCTGTTCTTCTTCTCGTACGAATGTTTCGTTGGCGACAAGATGATCCTGAAAATGGATAACGGCTGTGCGGGCTTCTTCACTGATGAAGAGCTAGCAGATGGCAAAGGTGTGATTCACACTGAAGATGAAATCAAGGCTCGTAAGCTTGCAACTAAGCAACGCTTCGACCCTATGTTGCATTGCCCTAAAACGCAGTTTAACCACCAAGAATTACGTCATCTACTGACTGCCAACATTGCAGAGTGTTTTGGCCCGACTCACCAATCTAATCGCCACCAGCCTTCTCTATGCTTCAGCTCAGAGAAGTTCATGATGATCGAAAAGGTTAGCCGTGTTGAACCACAAGGTGGCACATGGGGACTTGGTCTGATTGAAGGTCATAAGCAGCTAGAGCCTGAGCACTGGTACTTCCCTTGTCACTTCAAAGATGACTCAGTAATGGCTGGCTCTTTGATGGCAGAAGGTTGTGGTCAACTACTGCAATTCTTCATGATGCACCTTGGCATGCACACGCTTGTTCAAAATGGTCGTTTCCAACCGCTTGAAAATGCCCCTCAACAAGTACGTTGTCGTGGTCAAGTTCTACCGCAATCGGCAGAACTGACTTACCGCATGGAAGTAACTGAGATTGGTCTAAGCCCTCGCCCATACGCGAAAGCTAACATCGATATTTTGCTAAACGGCAAAGTGATTGTTGATTTCCAAAACTTGGGTGTAATGATCAAAGAAGACAACGAATGTACTCGTTACTTGCCTTCTTTAGAGACAGCTAAGATCTTAGTTGCTGACACTGTAGCAGAGACAGCTGTCGCGACCCCTGTTATCGAAAACTTGGGTCACACACCAGCGGTTAACCAACAGGCTTCAGCTAATGCGCCATTAATGGCTCAAATTGAAGACCTAGCAACAGCGCCAAACAAAGGTGTGGTTCCACTTCAACACGTTGAAGCGCCTTTAACTCCTGATTACCCGAACCGCACGCCAGACACAGTTCCGTTCACGCCTTACCACATGTTCGAATTCGCAACGGGTGATATCGAGAAATGTTTCGGTCCTGACTTCTCTATCTACCGTGGCATGATCCCACCACGTACTCCGTGTGGCGACTTGCAGCTAACGACACGTGTGGTTGAGATTGAAGGTAAACGTGGTGAATTCAAGAAACCATCTTCATGTATCGCAGAATACGAAGTGCCAGAAAACGCATGGTACTTTGATGAAAACAGCCACCAGACCTTGATGCCTTACTCGGTATTAATGGAGATTTCACTGCAGCCAAACGGCTTTATCTCTGGATACATGGGCACAACACTGGGCTTCCCGGGTGAAGAGTTGTTTTTCCGTAACCTAGACGGCAGCGGCAAAATGCTACGCAATGTCGATTTACGTGGCAAAACCATCACCAACGATTCTCGTCTGCTTTCAACGGTAATGATGGGCACCAACATCGTACAGAGCTTCAGCTTCGAGCTAAGCACTGACGGTGTCCCTTTCTACCAAGGTACAGCGGTATTTGGTTACTTCAAAGGCGCAGCACTGAAAGACCAACTTGGTTTGGACAACGGTAAAGTGACTCACGCATGGCACGTTGATAACAATCGCACGCCAGACGTAAACATCAACTTGCTAGACAAAACAAGTCGTTACTTTAATGCACCTGTTTCTTCTACTGGTGAAGTGCAAGAGCACTACCAACTGGCTGGCGGTCGTTTGAACTTTATCGATACTGTGCAGATCACTAGCGATGGTGGTAAAGACGGTCTGGGTTACCTATACGCTGAGCGTACGATTGACCCAAGCGATTGGTTCTTCCAGTTCCACTTCCATCAAGACCCAGTAATGCCGGGTTCTCTAGGTGTCGAAGCGATCATCGAACTGATGCAAACCTATGCACTAAACAAAGATCTTGGTGCTGGCTTCCGCAATCCGAAATTTGGTCAAATCCAATCTGAAGTGAAATGGAAATACCGTGGTCAAATTAACCCTCTGAACAAACAGATGTCATTGGATGTACACATCACTGCAATCAAAGACGAAGACGGCAAACGCATCATCGTTGGCGACGCAAACCTGAGCAAAGATGGTCTGCGTATTTACGAAGTGAAAGACATCGCAATTTGTATCGAAGAAGCCTCTGTTATCAATAAAGCTTAAGCCGCCATTAGAGACAAAGAATTAGGAAAGAATTTAGTATGACAACTCAAACTACAATCAATAACGAAAAGCTATCTCCGTGGCCTTGGCAGATTGAAGGGAGCACTACTCATTTCGATAACGCAGCAATGTCGACAATCTTGAAAGATTTAAGCCTTGCTTGTTACGCAGTGAACCACCCAGAAAAAGGCTTAGGCGTAAGCCAACAAGCTGAGATTACATCGGGCGATTCAGCTAGCGCAGCAAACAGCCAGCCTGTTAGCGCTTTTGCTCCAGCTCTTGGTACACAAAGCCTAGGCGACGAAGATTTTCGTCGCTGCCACGGCGTAAAATACGCTTACTATGCAGGTGCAATGGCAAACGGCATTTCATCTGAAGAGTTAGTGATTGCGCTTGGTCAAGCTGGCATTCTTTGTTCATTTGGCGCGGCGGGCTTAATCCCGTCTCGCGTTGAGCAAGCGATCAACCGTATTCAAGCAGCACTACCAAACGGTCCTTACGCGTTTAACCTGATTCACAGCCCAAGTGAACCTGCACTAGAGCGCGGCAGTGTAGAGCTGTTTTTGAAGCACCAAGTAAAAACGGTTGAGGCTTCTGCATTCTTAGGTTTAACACCGCAAATCGTTCACTACCGTGCAGCAGGCCTTAGTCGCGATGCACAAGGTGAGATTCAGATTGGCAACAAGGTTATTGCCAAGGTAAGCCGTACTGAAGTAGCGAGCAAGTTCATGCAACCTGCTCCTGTGAAAATGCTGCAAGCTTTGGTTAATGAAGGTCGAATCACAGCAGAACAAATGGAACTGGCACAGTTGGTTCCTATGGCTGATGACATTACTGCAGAAGCCGATTCTGGGGGTCACACCGATAACCGTCCACTGGTTACCCTACTGCCAACGATTCTTGCCCTGAAAGAGCAAATCCAAGCACAGTACCAATTCAAAACTCCACTACGTGTCGGTTGTGGTGGTGGCGTAGGTACGCCTGACGCTGCTCTAGCGACGTTTAACATGGGCGCGGCTTACATTGTTACTGGTTCAATCAACCAAGCGTGTGTTGAGGCTGGCGCGAGCGAACACACACGTAAGCTGCTTTCGACAACTGAAATGGCTGACGTGACTATGGCCCCGGCGGCAGACATGTTCGAAATGGGCGTGAAACTGCAAGTGGTTAAACGCGGCACCTTGTTCCCAATGCGTGCAAACAAGCTATACGAGCTATACACGCGTTACGATTCAATTGAAGCGATTCCAGCAGAAGAACGCCTAAAGTTAGAGAAGCAAGTATTCCGTTCAACGCTGGATGACATTTGGGCGGGAACTGTGGCGCACTTTAACGAGCGCGACCCAAAACAAATCGAACGAGCTGAAGGCAACCCAAAGCGTAAAATGGCGTTGATCTTCCGTTGGTACTTAGGGCTTTCTAGCCGTTGGTCAAATACAGGTGAACAAGGTCGTGAGATGGATTACCAAGTATGGGCAGGCCCTGCACTTGGCGCATTCAACGCATGGGCAAAAGACAGCTATCTAGACGATTACCAACAGCGTAATGCCGTTGATCTAGCAAAACACCTAATGCATGGCGCAGCCTACTTGGCTCGCGTTAACTTGCTGACCTCACAAGGCATCAAGCTTGATCCAGAGCTAGCACGCTGGAAGCCAACTCAAAGAATGGCTTAAGTGGCTCATGACTTAGCTAAACTTAAATTAGCTAGGCTCAACGAATAAAAAAAGCGACCACTTAGGTCGCTTTTTCTTTAGGTGTTCTTATCTAAATTTGATAGACGATTAAGAGTTTTGCATACGCTTTTTCAGTCGCGCTAAATCAATGGCGCTTGAACGAACCGTTAATTTGATGTGTTCGTAGTCGTACTCTTCTTTAACCACACTCATGTTTGAGCGAATCTCACCGATGATGCCTTGTCCAGAATAAGGGATAGTGATCTCTTCTTCGATCATGCCTTCTTCAGCAACACCAACGATGTACTTGTGCAGTTTCGTGATATCTAACGGATCACGAGTCGACGTTAGCATCGCATCTGGGAATTCTTCGATCAGCTCTAATTGCTGTTCTTCAGTCAATCTATCGCACTTATTGAGCACTAATAGTTTTTCGCTACCTTCAACGCCCACTTGTGCTAATACGTCGTGTACGACATCAAGCTGAGCTCGGAACGAAACGTCAGAAGCATCAACCACATACAAAAGCAGTGAAGCATCATGCGCTTCTGCTAGCGTTGAGTGGAATGAAGCAACCAGATCGTGTGGCAGTTTCTTGATGAAACCAACCGTGTCTGAAACCAAGATACGTGGCTGAGTAATTGGCTGAAGTGCACGAACCGTAGTATCTAGCGTTGCGAACAGTTTATCTTCACCCACCACTTCGGTTGCGGTCATTGCACGCATCATCGAAGACTTACCGGCATTGGTGTAGCCAACTAAAGCAACAGTGAAAAGCTCCGCGCGCCTTGTGCGTCTGGTCTTCATTTCATCTTGTACGCTTACTAGCTCACGCTTAAGCGCAGCAATTTGGTCACGTACGTTACGACGGTCTAGCTCTAGTGAAGTTTCACCTGCGCCCTGACCCATTTGACGCTCTTTATCACCCTCAGCCGTTTCACGCAGTCGTGGAACTAAATAGTTTAGACGAGCGATATCAACTTGCAGACGAGCAGTACGAGTACGAGCGTGACGGCTGAAGATTTCGATGATGATGCCAGTACGGTCAAATACTTCCACACCCAAACTCGCCTCAACAGTACGCATTTGAGATGGACTTAAATCACAGTCAAATACCACAACATCAGCGGCACCGTATTGGAAGTTGCCCGTTGGAAGATCATCAAAATCTAGCTCATCGATTTCAGAACTAAAATCAAACGACTCATCAATAAAATCTTCATCTTCAGCTTCTTCAATAGAGCCTTGGTAACCAGTTAGATGTGCAATTTCGGCAAGCTTACCTGCACCCAACACATTCTGTCGTTGAGATGAATTATGGTGTTGCGATTGCGTACCAACGACTTTAAACCCTAGGGTTGACACTAAGCGAGCAAGTTCGGCAAGAGACTCTTTTGCTTCGTCACCTTTAAAATCCGGTGTCGTAATAGAAATAAGTAAAGCGTTATTCGCCGCTGGTTTTGCTGTTAGTTTCATGTATTCTTCTGTTTATGCACCAAAGTGCAACCTAGTTTTTGATCTAAAGTAGTGTGATCCTACGCGTTTCTACGTCAGCTTTATAGAGCTAAGGGATACTAAATCACGATATTATTGCAGTAGAAGCATATATATCGTTTATCCCTCTGTTTTTATAAGGAATAAAAAGCAAGTATAGACAACGAAAAAGGCAGCATCACGTTATTTATTACTAACTGGTGATACTGCCTTTAATTTAGACATGAACTTTGATTGTTAAACTAACTCAGCAACTAAAAGTTAGAAATCAATTCTCGCTTCAGTCTGAGCATCAAAGAACACGGCTTTCGATAGGTCAAAATGCAGGGGCGCCATTTGCCCAACCGACACTTCAAACTCTGGCGACAAACGACACGCCACTTCTTGGTCGTTAACTTTGACCATCGCGATAGTATCTGGTCCTGTCGGTTCCAATACCTCTAGTTGTAAGTCTAGTTTTGTTGAAGCAGAAACATCATCACTTGGCTGCTCAGTAATATGCTCAGGACGTAGCCCTATCACCAACTCTTTGCCATCTTGGTCACGCATACTCTGTGGCAATCGGATGTGGTGTTCTTGTTCGGCAGTACCCACCACTTTGATGATCGGGTTTTGCTCATCATCCAAGTCCACCATGGTTTTAATGAAGTTCATTGATGGTGAGCCCATAAAGCCCGCTACGAACATGTTGTTTGGCTTGGTGTAGATCTCTTGTGGTGTACCTAACTGCTGCAGTTCACCGTCTTTCATTACTGCGATGCGATCCGCCAGAGTCATTGCTTCGATCTGATCATGAGTTACATAAACAATCGTGGTGTTGAGCTTCTGATGCAGGCGTTTAATCTGATGACGCATCTCAACACGCAACTTGGCATCCAAGTTAGAAAGCGGCTCATCAAATAGATACAGCTTAGGACGACGAGCCAGAGCGCGGCCCATCGCGACACGTTGACGTTGGCCACCAGAAAGTTGTGACGGTTTACGATCCAGTAACTGTTCGATTTGCAGCATTTCTGCCACTCGATTAACTTCGGCATCAATCTCTTGTTGAGGCATCTTACGAATCTTCAGACCAAAGGCGATATTGCCACGCACCGTCATGTTTGGATAAAGCGCGTAAGACTGGAATACCATCGCAATGTCGCGATCTTTGGGCTCAACCTGCGCCACGTCTATGCCATCAATTACAATCTCACCCGAGCTAATATTTTCTAGCCCAGCGATGGTATTCATTAGGGTGGATTTTCCACACCCCGAAGGGCCGACAAGTATCAAAAATTCCCCCGAATCGATACTGATGTCGATGCCCTTTAACGTTTCGTTGTCCGCGTTGCGATAGGTTTTACGGATCTGTTTTAAATCTAATGTTGCCATGGGTAATTATCCTTTTACTGATCCTGCCGTTAGGCCACGAACAAAATATTTTCCTGCGAAGACATACACCAACAGCGTTGGCAGTGCGGCGATGATCGCGGCAGCCATGTCGACGTTATATTCCTTAACGCCAGTACTGGTGTTGACTAGGTTGTTTAATGCCACGGTAATCGGCTGAGTATCTGAGCCGGAATAGACCACTCCGAACAAGAAGTCATTCCAAATCGCGGTAAACTGCCAGATCACCGTCACCATGATGATTGGCGTTGAGATCGGTAATAAAATTTTGAAGAAGATGGTAAAGAAGCCAGCCCCATCCAACTTTGCCGCTTTGATCAATTCATCAGGAATCGAGATATAAAAGTTACGGAAAAACAGTGTCGTAAATGCCATACCGTAGATAACGTGCACAATCACCAAGCCGATAGTTGTGTTCGCTAACCCCATCTTGCCAAGCATGGTTGCCATTGGCAGCAACACCACTTGGAATGGGATGAAGCAGCCAAATAACAACAAACTAAAGAACAGGTTTGAACCTCTGAATTGCCATTTCGTCACAACATAACCATTGAATGCACCGAGCAATGTTGAAATCGCAACCGCAGGAATCACCATTTGGAATGAGTTCCAGAAGTAGCCTTTGATGCCTTCACATTTCACGCCCGTACAGGCGGTATCCCACGCTTTATACCAAGCATCGAACACCCACTCTTTCGGCAAGCTCATCAAGTTACCCGCCTTGATGTCTGGCAGAGTTTTGAATGAAGTGAGCGCCATTACGAACAGTGGCATTAAATACACCAAGCAGAAGAAAAGCAGTGCTGAATAAATAAAGATTCGAGCAAAGTTGACGTTATTCATCATGACTTTTTCTCCCTAAGTTCAGAGTAAAGGTAAGGCACGAGAATCGCTAAGATACCGGCAAGCATCATCATGGCGCTGGCAGCACCGAGGCCGATTTGCCCACGAGTAAATGAGTGCGCGTACATGAATAGAGCAGGAAGATCCGATGAATAACCGGGGCCACCCGCCGTCATTGCCGTCACAAGGTCAAAGCTCTTAATCGCGATGTGTGAAGTAATGATCACGGCACTGAAAACCACAGGACGCAAGCAAGGTAAAATGATTTTAAGATAGATAGTGGGTAAGCTTGCCCCATCAATTTGAGCGGCTTTAATGATTGAAGAATCGATACCGCGCAGCCCCGCTAAGAACATTGCCATCACGAACCCTGAAGACTGCCAAAGTGCCGCTATCACTAAGGTGTAGACCGACATTTCAGAATTGACGAGCCAATCGAACCTGAAGTCAGTAAAACCCCAGTCATGCATCAGTTTTTCAATACCAAGACCAGGATTAAGAATCCATTTCCACGCCGTACCCGTCACGATGAACGACAACGCCATTGGGTATAAATAGATGGTACGAATCGCGCCTTCTTGGCGGATGTTCTGGTCAAGTAATACTGCTAAGCCAACACCTAGCAAGATAGCAATCGCCATGAATAGAAAACCAAACACACCAAGATTAGTGATTGAGGTTATCCAACGATCGTTGTCCATCAGCTTTTCATATTGGGTTAAACCAACGAAGTTAAAGCTAGGCAGAAATCGAGAGTTGGTGAACGACAAGGCTGCCGTCCAAAATATATAGCCGTAGATGCACACCACGGTCACTAACGCAGTTGGCGCCAGTACAATTTTAGGTAACCAATGTTGTAACCTGTCAGCAAAACTTGGTTTTGGCGCAGGCTGGCTCCTTGTGGATTTTGGAGTCGACTCAGTCAAAACATGCTCCATAACTTATCCTTGTTGCACAATCGAGCCAATGGCTTACCTTTCGGCACCACATCAGCATCACGCATATCAGAATTAGAAGTGAAGAGCAGATAGACTCCCTACGAGCCTACCCACCCTGGGGGTTCGATAAAGCAACACATCCCGTCACTCACGTGCGTTGTGCGTTGCTTATCAAGTTAGATTAGATAGCGGCTTTCACTGCTTTAGCTAACTTAGCTGCCGCTTGTTTAGGATCAGCATCTTTATCATTGAAGAAGTTGGTCACTACGTCATAGATAGCGCCTTGAGCGTAGCTTGTTGTCGCTAGGCCGTGAGCCATACTCGGAACAAGATCGCCCGATTCAGCACTTGCTTTGAAGGTTGCCATTGAGTCCAGCGCACATTGGTCGAATTTAGACATGTCCATATCTAGACGTACAGGGATTGAACCTTTGTTAAGGTTGAAGACTTCTTGGAAATCTTTGGTAAGAATGGTTTTCGCTAGGTCTTGCTGCGCTTTTTGGTTCTCTTTGTCACTTAACTCAAAGAACGCAAAGCTATCGATATTGAAGGTAAATTGGCCGTCAGTACCCGGAGCTGGTGCACAGATGTAATCTTTACCCGGCACTTTGCCTGCTGCAGTAAACTCACCTTTCGCCCAGTCACCCATGATCTGCATCGCGGCTTCGCCATTGATAACCATTGACGTTGCGACGTTCCAATCACGACCTGGAGAGTTGCTGTCGATGTAATCACGCATCTTTTTGAACTTGGTGAACACTTCCACCATCTTGTCGCCAGATAATACGCCCATATCAAGATCAACGAACGCTTTGTTGTAATCTTCACTGCCTAGTACGTCGAGAGCCACGGCTTCGAATACCGTCGCGTCTTGCCAAGGTTGACCACCGTGAGCCAGTGGAATAAAGCCAGCTGCTTTAATCTTGTCTGCAGCAACAAAGAACTCATCTAATGTAGTCGGAACCGTAACGCCTGATTTTTCTAAAACAACAGGGTTAGCCCAAAGCCAGTTAACACGGTGAACGTTGACAGGAACCGCGACATATTCGCCATCCCACTTCATCACTTTAGTGACGACTTCTGGTAGTAGTTCATCCCACTGTTCTTGTTTCGCAGTTGCATCGAGAGACGTTAGAAAACCTAAACCACCCCACTCTTGAATATCATGACCTTTAATCTGCGCGGCAGATGGAGGATTGCCCGATACTGCTCGCGTTTTCAAAACAGTCATCGCACTTTCACCGCCGCCACCAGCAACAGCAAAATCTTTCCAAGTATGGCCTTGTTCTTCAATCATCTCTTTCAGTACCGCTGCAGATTTCGCTTCGCCACCGGCAGTCCACCAGTGAAGCACTTCCACTTCACCGGCTTGAGAAAATGTTGAGGCTGCAAGAAGAGATAGAGTAAGTAGGGTTTTATTGATTTTCATTATAATCTTCCATGTTTAGCGGACTCGACGTCCGGTTCAATAAAGAGTCTACTTACTTTGATTTTTAGGATTGAAACAAAAGGTAAGACTTATGTAACACAATTGTTACATTACACTTCTAAGCCTCTTGGTATATAGACTTTGGCTTCTAAGCCACCTGGAGAGGAGTTGCGAATAATGAGATCTCCGCCGTGTCCATGCAAAATATTGCGACAGATCCCGAGCCCTAAACCGTGTCCTTGGTCATCCGTAGCCAACCTAAAGTAGGGTTCGAAAACCAACTCTAACTTGTCTTCAGGGATACCTTTCCCATGGTCTTGAATCGTCACAATGACCCACACAGAATCACTGCTGATATCCACCTCAGCTGATTGTCCATATTTCACAGCATTATCGATAAGATTAGTAAGCACGCGTTTGATCGCTAGCGGTTTGGCAACCAAAGGCTCAATCACTGCAGGTTCAAACTCGACCTGAGTTTGGTATTGATTGTGTAGTTCAATCACAGAGAGCATCATCTCGTTCAGATCGATAATGGCATTGTTTTCATGAAGGTCGGTGTCTCTGACCGCTTGTAATGCGCCTTTCACCATAATCTCAAGCTCATCCAGATCTTTGTTAAACTTGTCTTTCTTTACTTCGCTTTCCAACAACTCAGCACGCAGCCTGAGTCGGGTGATTGGTGTCTTCAAGTCATGAGAGATAGCCGAGAACAAATGCTCTCGGTCAGCAACATAACGACGAATCCGCTGCTGCATGCGATTGAAGGCTCGGGTTGCGGTGACCAGTTCAGTCGCCCCCTCTTCTTTCAATTGGGGTTGCTGAATATCCATACTCATTTCATTGGCTGCTCTTGCTAATTTTTTAAGAGGCCTCACTTGGCGACGAATCATCAAGTAAGTTAAAACCAGCAGAATAAGCGTTGAAGAAACTAAGAAGATCACCTGCTCTCTGCCAAGAATCGTATCGTCGAGTTTCACATATGGCGCTGGCAACAGTGCGGCAATATACACCCATTCGTGACTGGCTAATTCAATCTGAACAACCAAGATAGGTGGATTAAGAGGTTCTAACGTTAACGTATGATGCGCCCACGATCGTGGGAGATCGCTTAAGTAGATGTCGTTTTTAAGTAAGCGAAGGTGTTCAGGTCGAGAGAAATCAACCCGCACTGACGCCACTTTATTGAGTTTGCTACTCAAAACACTTTCTATGGCTTCAATCGAGGCGGTTTTTAAGCGGGTATCGGGGATCGGTTCGACAATCAAAGCCTCTTTATTGAAAGAAACAAAGAAACGCGTACCGCCCATATTGCGGATTTGATCCAACACGATATGACGATATTTAACGGGCAGAGACTGGAAGAAAGTCACCGTTGAGGCAAACATGTTCGCCATGCTCGAAGAGGCAGAACGAATCCCCTCCAGTTCTTTGTGCTTGGATTCGCTATACCAAATAGACGTTGCGATACCCTGAGCGATCACCACCGCTAACAGCGTCAGCAACAAGGTTCTTGCGACCAAAGAGTTTGGCTTTAACCTGCTCAACCAGTTCATACGAGACACTTCATACAGAATACTTCATTGGAAATACTTAATTAGCATTACTTCATTAACAATAGGTCATGCTTAGTGTTCATACTGAACAGGCACAGCAAGAATGTAGCCATTGCCACGCATGGTTTTGATGTAATGAGGGTATTTACCACTGTCGCCCAGTCGGCTTCTCAGGCGACTAAGCTGCACGTCAATGCCACGTTCAAAAGGCAGCGCTTCTCGGCCTCTGGTTGCGAAAGAGATAGTATCTCGGTCGAGAACTTCGTTAGGACGAGTTAAGAACAGCATTAACAAAGAAAAGTCACTGCCCGACAAGTCCATCTCTTCTGCGTTTTCATTATGGGAGATCCGATGCGCGAGAGTATCAAGCGTCCAATCACCAAAAATAATCTGCTTTGGTAGTGCATCACTCGGCTTGTCATCCACCACTTGAACACGTCGTAATAACGCTTTGATTCGAGCCATTAACTGACGAGGGCTAAACGGCTTGGCGATGTAGTCATCGGCACCAATTTCTAAGCCGATGATCTGGTCGGTTTCATCCGAGACTGCAGTCAGCATGATGATAGGCACATTCGATTGCTTGCGTACTCGTTGGCACAAGGTAAAACCATCATCACCGGGTAGCATCACATCAAGCAGAATCAGATCGGGATAACCTTGGTTTTGCAGGTGGGTCTCTAGTTCAACACCGTCTCCCACAGAAGATACATCGAAACCAGATTTTGTTAGGTACTCTTCCAGCAGCTCGCGGATTTCTTGATCATCATCCACCACGAGAATTCGAGTATTTGTTGGCATCGCCCAAACCTATTAAATTTACAACTTATTCACATAGTGTATAGGCTGGCCGATTATTTGATTATTGACATGTTTGTAAAGTTAGAAGAACGAACAGATAAAGATCACATCTTAGTGACCTCTACCTGTACTTAGCGACTCAAAGAATCATCGAAGGTTAAGAGGAACAGCTGATTTCCATCGCTTTACCCCACTCAGGAGGCAACGCAGCAAGGTGTTCGTAGTCAGGGTGTTCTGCGTATGGGTCTTCCAGTACCTCCATTAATGCTTCAATATCACTGCTATCACCACGCTCGGCTTTATCTATCGCAAGCTGAGCTAGGTAGTTTCTAAGGATGTATTTAGGGTTTACCTGTCTCATCTTTTCGCAGCGCTCTGTCACTGAACGGTCTTCCAATTCGCAGCGTTGTAAATAGTTATCTACCCACAATTTTGCTGCATCTCGATCAATAATCAGGTCAATCACTTCCTGCGGCAACAAGGTATCTAGGTTCGACAGCGTTCTAAAGAACCTTGGATAATCGACTTTGTTTTGCGACATCAGCTCGAACATAGATTCAAACAAGCGAGTGTCACCTTCCTGTTTGGAAAGTAGCCCCAACTTATGACGCATCAGTTGACTGAAATAACCATTCATTTGAGGTTCGTATTGTTCGAGTGCAGCCTCAAGTTCGGCTTTATCCACCAGCGGCGAAAGTGAGTGCGCCAGTGCCGACAGATTCCAAAGCCCTATTCTTGGTTGCTGATTAAAGGCATAACGACCTTGGTAATCCGAGTGATTACAGATCAATCTTGGGTCGTATTCATCAAGGAACGCGAATGGGCCATAATCGAAGGTTTGCCCGATAATCGACATGTTATCTGTGTTCATCACCCCGTGAGCAAACCCATTGGCTTGCCACAATGCGACCATTTCAGCAGTACGATCAACAATCTCATTAAACATGGCAGCGTAAGGCTTTTCTGCATCGAGGCATTCTGGGAAGTGCCATTCGATGACTTTGTCGGCCAATAATTTATGTTCTGCCAACTGATTGGTATAAAACAGGTGTTCAAAGTGACCGAAACGAATATGCGATTCAGCAGCGCGCACCAATAATGCACCCCACTCTTGCTTCTCACGGTAAACCGGCGTGTCACTGGTCATCATAGCCAGCGCACGTGTGGTTGGGATATTAAGCCCCGCCATTGCTTCGCTACATAGATACTCACGAACCGTCGAGCGAATAACTGCGCGGCCATCGCCCATACGTGAATATGGCGTTTTACCCGCACCTTTCAGGTGTAAATCGAACGTTTCGCCATTTTTAGCGACAATTTGCGCTAATAACAGCCCTCTTCCATCACCTAAATCAGGGTTATAAGAGCCAAACTGATGGCCTGCGTATTTCATTGCTACCGGTGAGAATTGCTCAGGTTCAACATTGCCAGATAACGTCTCAAGCAATTCCTCAGAAGCATCTTCAAATGACGGAAAGCCGAGCTCACTCGCAAGGTTATGGTTCCATGCAAGCCATTGAACATTGCTGAGCGGTGTAGGTTGAATTGGGGTATAGAACAATCGAGGTAATGCAGTAAATCGATTGTTAAATGAAATAGAATCCCAGACAGACATGAGAGGCACACTGTAGATAAAAGATAACTTAAGATTATCACAGTTTGGTAACAACTTCAGAGCAGGTTACATGTCTAGCCAGTTAAGAGAAGGCGACTTGGTGCTTTGCTAAAAGAAGAAGTTTACTCAGAGAAAATCGCTACTAACTAGAAAGTGGCTATTTAAGAGGAAGTGGATGCTAAGAAAAATAGTTACTAGGAAAAAGCTAAGTGGCTAGCCTGATGAGAAAAGCCACATTTACGAGAGGAAGAGTTCTAACTTTGAAGACTTTTTGAAAAGTGTATTCATAATAAAAACTAAAAATATAGAGCCATAAAATGACTACATTAGAGCAAGAATACCCACAAGAGAAAGGGTAGAGAAAATCCAAGTACGACTGATTACGCCAAAATTACTGTGTTGAATCATTTCTTGATGCTGCATATGTCTCTCCTGAGAACGTGATGGTGTAACACCAATATATCGACTTTACACCGATATCAGCAAGCACATTAATATTAACCTTTTATTACAGCATCAAGAATATTCTATAACTATTCAAGCCATCAATCACTTCATCAATTATGCTCGGCTTGTCGTCGAAAGCAGTGCCCCAGCACCAATAAATACACCACCTGTTACACGATTAAATATCTTAGCTCGACCTTTAGCGAACAACCAATTTGATGATTTAGCACCTAGATAGGCGTAAACCAATAGCCAAGACAACTCCATCACAGCGAAGGTCAAAGCAAACACCGAAAACTGAGGAAGAAGTGCTATTGAAGGGTCAATAAACTGTGGGAACAACGCTGTAAAAAACAGGATTGCTTTCGGGTTGCTCGCGCCAACAATAAAGCCACTGAGGTAATGCTGCGCAGCACTTTCTTTAACAGATTTAGAACCGGCTTGTTGATTTGATAACTTGTCATAATCTTGCTGGTTAGATCGCAATGACTTCCAACCGAGGTAGATAAGATAGGCAGCACCTGTCCATTTAATGACGTTAAAGACGACTTCCGACGAAGCGATAATTACGCCTAAACCGGTAAACGATAAAGTAAGAATTCCGGTAATTGCGGTCAGGCTACCCAAGGCAGTAAATATCGATAACTTGAAACCAGACTGCACTCCCTTAGTCATGCACAACAAAGAACTCGGCCCGGGTGAAGCCGTCAGTATCAGCACCGCTAGTAAATAATAAATCCATGTATCAAAGCTCATCGCGAATTCTCCTTAACTCACTAAAACGTACAACTTTTGAACATCAATATGTAATAGCTATTCACATTAATCAACTAAATATTAAACAATATTCACTTAATCATAATGACAAAGCATTAATCACAGATATAAAAAACGCCATGCATTACTGCATGGCGTTTAAATTAATACGGCTAAAGTTTCTTTTGTTCGTCGAGATAATTTTATCGACTACAGAAACCAAAATCACTCAAAGAAACTTAGTCTTTGTAGATAGAGAACTCATCCGAACAAGCCACTAACTGCTCGCGAGTGATCATGAATACGCCATGACCGCCATTCGAAAACTCAATCCAAGTAAATGGAATTTCTGGATATTGGTCCATCATGTGAACCATTGAGTTACCTACTTCACAGATCAAGATACCATCATCAGTTAGGTAATCTGGTGCGTTAGAAAGAATACGGCGAACCAGTTTAAGGCCATCAGTACCCGCTGCTAGGCCAAGTTCCGGCTCATGAGTAAACTCTTCTGGCAGGCTGTTCATATCTTCTTCGTCCACGTAAGGTGGGTTCGATACGATCAGGTTGTATTTCTCTTTTGGCAAATCACGGAAAAGATCTGAACGGATTGGGAACACTTGTTGCTCCATGCCGTGATCTTGAACGTTTTGCTCGGCAACTTGCAGTGCATCAGTCGAGATATCGATCGCATCTACTTCTGCATCAGGGAAAGCGTGAGCACAAGCGATAGCAATACAACCACTACCCGTACACATATCCATGATTCGAACTGGCTCTTCAGTTAACCATGGTTGGAACTGAGCTTCGATCAATTCACCAATTGGAGAACGAGGTACAAGAACGCGCTCATCAACAAAGAACTCTAGACCACAGAACCACGCTTTATTCGTCAGGTAAGCTGTTGGTGTACGATCATTGATACGCTTGATCACACGCTCAACGATACGTAAACGCTCGCTGCTCGTTAGACGAGAGTTCATAACATGCGAAGGAACATCAATCGGTAGATAAAGAGTAGGTAAAATAAGTTGTACCGCCTCATCCCACGCGTTATCCGTGCCGTGACCATAAAATAGGCCAGCTGCGTTAAAGCGACTAACAGTCCAACGAATCACATCTTGAAGCGTGTGTAGTTCTGATACCGCTTCTTCTACAAAAATCTTATCCAAAATTGTCTCCGAAAAGCGCTACAATACTGCTAATTACGTTTCTAATTAGAATTCATAACCTGATGAGCAAAAAAGACACCGACTTTGATGACGATTTCGCCCTGTTCAACGATGCAGTAAAGGGCGTTAAAAAGTGGCAACAGGATACCATAGTCCAGCCGCCAAAAAGAAATACCAAACAAAAAGAAATTACTCGAACGGCAAGACAAGCCAGTGATAGCGAGTTTTATTTCTCTGATGAGTTCATTCCGCACCTTAGTGAAGATGGTCCAACACGTTATGCGCGTGACGATGTCTCTAAATATGAAGTAAAGCGACTGCGTCGTGGTGTTTATGTGCCGGACGTATACCTTGATATGCATGGTATGACACAACAGGAAGCAAAGCGTGAACTAGGAGCCATGATTGCTCACTGCATTAAAGAAAGTGTCGCGTGTGCTTGTGTTCAACATGGTATCGGTAAGCACATTCTCAAACAGAAAGTGCCTTTGTGGTTAGCACAGCACCCGGATGTAATGGCTTTTCACCAAGCACCATTAGAGTTTGGCGGCAACGGCGCGCTGCTGGTTTTACTTTCCATTCCCGATAAATAACCTCTAGTTTGCTCTTAATTCAACAGAAGTTAACTAGCCAGTTATTGATTCGTACAGACAGCGTTTCAGAAATGACAAAGGGCATCTCAATCACATTGAGGTGCCCTTTTTATTTGTCTTCAACTTTGTCTTTTTTTTTGTAAAAAAAGAGCCCAACGAGCTTTGTCTAGTCTATGGATTAATATTCCAAAGTAACTCGCCCTTTTGTGTCTCAAGGTCGAATTCGATACAAGCTAATCCAGAAGTCGGAAACATTGGTGGTGCCATGCCTGTCGCGAACTCAGCGGTTAAGTAGCCAACTAGAGGTAAATGAGAAACAAACAAAATGGTCTCTAGTTTTTCTACTTCAGCCATCGCTAAAGTCAAATCAAACACATCGTCAGACATACCATAAGGGGTAATATCATCACAGGTTTCTACTTTCTTTCCAGAAAACGCCTGAGAAATTTCTAACCACGTTTCTTGTGCCCTTAAATATGGACTCACAAGCACTTTATCGAACTGGCTGAACCCTTGCTCATTTGCAGCTTGAGCTACTGCAAGAGACGCCATTTTACCGCGCTTCGTTAACGCTCGTTCTGCATCCGAGTTAGCAAAATGTTCTGCTTCACCGTGGCGCATTATGAATATTTTCATGTTCAGTCCTGTCTACGTAACATTTCGAAAGTCGATATATCCCATATCAGCGATACGCTACTTAGCGTTTGGCTCTCAATCCAGAGAATCCGCAGTCTATATAAATAATTATATCAAGTCACTTGCTAAAGAGTTCGACTTTCTTAACAATCTTATTAAAAGAAAATAAATCACTGATAAAAATCGATAAAAGTGATTTAGAAGTCGCCAAAAAGCTCGTCATATCCCAAAATATGATCGCGAGGTTTGCACCTTAAATCATCGCGTACATAATTTAAAAACCACCTTCTCTGGAGATGCTTCTGTGCATTTAAGCCCCAATGATGAACATCAATACCGTTACCTAACGTTAAACAACGGATTGCGAGTACTGTTAGTTCACGATCAGAACGCTCAAAAAGCTGCAGCCGCACTCGCCGTTAATGTCGGGCACTTTGATGACCCTGCAGATCGAGAGGGATTAGCTCACTACTTAGAGCATATGCTATTTTTGGGAACAGAAAAGTATCCAAAGGTCGGAGAATTCCAAAGTTTTATCAGCCAACATGGCGGTAGCAACAATGCTTGGACTGGAACAGAACATACCTGCTTCTTTTTTGATGTTGAGTTAAATGCATTTGAAATCGCACTCGATCGCTTCAGCCAATTTTTCACGGCTCCTCTGTTCAATGAAGAAGCCTTAGACAAAGAACGTCAAGCGGTTGATTCAGAATACAAGATGAAACTCAATGACGACTCAAGACGCTTGTACCAAGTGACTAAAGAGCTGGTTAATCACGATCACCCATTCTCCAAGTTTTCTGTCGGCAATATCGATACGTTAGGCGACCGAAACGGTGAGACGATTAGACAAGAGATTTTGTCTTTCCACCAGCAACAGTACTCTGCAGATTTAATGACGCTGACATTGTCTGGCAACCAATCATTAGATGAGATGCAAAACTGGGTGGAAGAACGTTTTAGCTCAATCACCAACCACCACTTACAAGGTAAGAAGGTCAAGGTGCCAATCGTCGGAGAGTTAAGCACAGGCGTACAAGTCCACGTTGAGCCGATAAAAGAAGTACGAAAACTGATCTTAACTTTCCCCATGCCAAGCATGGATGAGCACTACGGCATTAAACCATTGTCATTCTTTGCACACCTTTTAGGCTATGAGGGTGAAGGCAGTTTGATGATGCAGCTAAAAGAGAAAGGTTGGATTACCTCTCTGTCGGCTGGTGGCGGAGCAAGCGGCAGTAACTATCGTGACTTCACTGTTAGCTGCTCATTGACCATTGAAGGTTTGACCAAAACGAACAGCATCATCCAAGCGGTATTCCAATACATCAAACTCATCGAGCAACAAGGCATTGAGGAATGGCGTTACCTAGAGAAGCGTGCCGTTTTAGAATCGGCATTCCGCTTTCAAGAGCCCTCAAGGCCGCTCGATGTCGTCAGTCATCTCGTTATCAACATGCAGCACTACCAAGAACAAGACGTGGTGTATGGCGATTATAAAATGTCGCATTTCGATGACGAATTACAACGTTCTTTACTTCCCTACTTAACTGTCGACAACATGCGAGCGACCATCGTTGCTCAGGGTTTCGAGTATGATAGAGAAGCGAAATGGTATTTTACGCCTTACTCAGTCACGCCTTTTAGCACAGAGCAAACTCAGAGCTTTATGTGCATCAATCCCGGCTGGCAGTTTGAACTCCCAAGTAAAAACCCATTTATTTGCTATGACCTAGACCCTGCTGAGCTCGAAGGCAACGCTGAACATCCACAACTATTGGAAGAGCTGGACGGCTTTAAACTGTGGCACCTGCAAGACCATCAGTTTCGAGTGCCTAAAGGTGTGGTGTATATTGCCATCGACAGCCCGCACTCAGTAGCCAGTCCGAGAAACATCGTTAAAACACGCTTGTGTGTTGAGATGTTCTTAGACTCGCTTGAAAAAGACACCTATCAGGCTGAAATTGCAGGTATGGGTTACAACATGTATACCCATCAAGGCGGCGTGACTCTGACTCTTTCTGGGTTCAGAGAGAAACAGCCACAATTACTCAATATGATCCTTGAGCATTTTCAAGCACGCAACTTTAGTCCAACACGCTTCGAAACGATAAAAAATCAATTACTCAGAAACTGGAATAACGCATCGCAAGATCGCCCTATTTCGCAGCTGTTTAATGCAATGACTGGAATACTTCAGCCAAACAACCCGCCCTATTCCGTTTTAATAGAAGCACTAGAAACAATAGAGGTCGATGAGCTTTCTTCCTTTGTTCAAGCTATCTTGGCAGAACTGCACGTAGAAATGTTTGTGTATGGTGATTGGCGACAAGCTGATGCTCATAAGATGGCTGAGACACTTAAAGATGCACTGCGTGTTCAAGATCAAGCCTACGAAGAGTCATTACGTCCGTTAATCATGCTTGGTGAAAACGGTAGTTTCCAGCGTGAAGTTGTGTGTAATCAAGATGATTCGGCGATTGTGGTTTACTACCAATGTCCCGATATATCACCTAAAAACATTGCACTGTATTCATTGGCAAACCACCTGATGTCAGCCACTTTCTTCCATGAGATTCGCACTAAGCAGCAACTGGGTTATATGGTTGGCACTGGTAATATGCCACTCAACCGACACCCTGGTATTGTACTTTACGTGCAGTCACCTAATGCAGCTCCAGCAGACTTGTTAGCTTCGATAGATGAGTTCCTTAATGCCTTTTATATGGTGTTGTTGGAGCTTAACGACTATCAATGGCACAGCAGTAAACGCGGCCTCTGGAATCAGATTTCCACACCAGATACTACCTTGCGAGGTCGAGCTCAGCGCTTGTGGGTTGCGATTGGCAATAAGGATGTTGAATTCAACCAAAGAGACCGTGTGCTCGAAGATCTTAAAGGCTTAACGCGATCTGACATGATGCGCTTTGTCGTGAGTCAGCTAAAACCTCGCACGGCAAACCGCCTTATTATGCACGCCCAAGGTAACGCTCACCATGAAGAAGAAAAGTTGTCAGCAGGCGTTGATATTGGGTCTATAGATGAGTTTCAGTTACGTCCGAAAGACTGCGAACTGGGTTAACACCTATTTTGCACGGTTGAGATAATAATCATAAGGTTGATGTGAAAACATCAACCTTTTTTATTGGATACAACATTAAAAGCAGATCTCCTATTACGCTGCTTCGTCGCTTTAGGAGATGAGTGTAGGTTCGATTTACAACCAACATCGCAAGCCTATCCAACTCACATATCTCAGTCAGCACACAACACTCTCTTCCATCACTCCGAGGCAGAGTGAACGACTGAGTCGGGAACTTCTCCCACTTACATCAACATTCTCACTGAGCAGCACCAATCTCCCCTGTCATTCCCGAGAAAGAGGAACGACTGAGTCGGGAATCTTTCTTAAGTGAATTCGCTGACCATAAAAATTTCAGACACAAAAAGCCCGCATCAATCGCTTGATACGGGCTTGATAATCAATGTGCTAAAACGTTACTTGTAGAGTGAGTTACTTATAAAAAGACTCATCCAAACCAGCACGTGTCAGTAGGCCATCACATGGTGCGAAACGATCACCGTACTTCTTAGCAAAATCGTTCATCATCTCAACCAATGACTTAATGCCCACTTGGTCCATATAACGGAAAGGACCACCTAAGAATGGCGGGAAACCGATACCGAAAATAGCACCGATATCACCGTCTCTTGGACTGCGGATAATACCGTCATCTAGACAGCGAACCGCTTCGTTAAGCATCGGCAGTACACAGCGCATAGCGATATCGTTGTCACTTAGCTTAGGCTCAGGTTGCAGCTTAAGCAGCTTGTAAACCGACTTGTCCACTTCCTTCTTCTTACCCTTGTAGGTATAGAATCCTTTACCACTCTTACGACCTTTACGGTTGTCATTCAAAAGAATATCGAACACATCAGGGCCTTGGAAGCGGTCGCCTAGTTCATTAACCAGAATCGGAATAATCTTCGCTCCGATATCAACGCCTACCTCATCTAGCAAGGTAATTGGACCAACCGGGAAACCGAAATCCAATAACGTGCTATCGAGCTTTTCAATCGGCTCATTTGCCAATAGTAAGTGCGCGGCTTCATTCATGTACGGAGCAAGAATACGGTTCACATAGAAACCAGCCGTGTCTTTAACAACAATCGGCGTTTTTCCTTGCTTCTTCGCTAATGCAACAACTGTCGAAATCGTCTCTTCTGACGTTGTTTCATGAGGAATAACTTCAACCAATGGCATTTTATCTGCCGGACTGAAGTAGTGAAGACCGACAACGTTTTCTGGTCGCTGTGCCTTCTCTGCAATCTTGTGGATTGGCAATGAAGAAGTGTTGGTCGCAAAAATAGTCTCAGGTTTCGCATTCGCCTCAATGTCGGCAATCATCGATTGCTTAAGACCGAGGTCTTCAAATACTGCTTCAATCACGACATCGGTGTGATTAAAGCTCGTAAAGTCGATACCACCAGAAAGCTGAAGCATCTTACTTTCCAGATCAGCTTTACTCAAAATGCGACGTTTACGCTGCTTGTCGAACAACTTAAAGTTGTAGTTAAGTGCGTTCAGAACACCTTCATTGGATACGTCTTTAATACGAACCGGTACTTTAGCTTTAGCAACGCTAACATGGCTAATACCAGCACCCATTAGACCGCCACCCAATACACCAACACGCTTAACGGCTTTAGGTTCTGCGTCTGCACCGTGTTCTTTTTTCATTTCAGTGGTTGCGAAGAAAATAGAGCGGAGGGCTTTAGATTCTGCGGTCATCACCAGTTCAGAGAAACGCTTCGCTTCATACTGAAGGCCTTTATCAAAACCATTCTCTAGGCCATAGCGAATTACATCTAGAATTGCATTTGCTGCTGGGTAATTGCCGCGTGTTTTCTGATTAGTTTTCTTAGAAGCTTGTTCGAAAATTACTTTACGACCAAGGCCATTACGTGAAATCAGCTTTTCTTTAGTTGAAGCCTGATTTTGAGACGCCAGACGTTTGCCTTTTTTGCTACCAGCATTCTTTTCAACAAAGCTTTTAGCCACTTTGAGCAAGATAGTTTCTGGCACACAAGCATCGACTACGCCGAGCGATTTCGCTTTCTTAGCACGCAGTTGTTTACCCGTAAGAATCAAGTCAAGAGAAGGCAGCAAACCAATAAGGCGAGGAAGACGTTGTGTGCCGCCCGAGCCGGGCAACAAACCTAATTGGACTTCTGGCAAACCAAGGCGAGTCTTGTCTGAATCGGTACATACGCGATAATCACAGGCAAGAGCTAGCTCTAAACCACCACCTAAACAAGGGCCATGGATCGCAGCTACGACTGGATAAGGCAAATCAGACAATGTTTGGAACATCTCCTGCCCTTGGCGCGCCAAAGATTGTGCTTCGTCAGCGGTTTTACACGCATCAAGCATTCGCACATCAGCACCAGCGATAAAGTTATCTGGTTTCAGTGAGTGAACGATCAAGCCTTTTACGCGGCTTTGCTTTTCCTTCAACTGCTCGAAAATTGCTTTCATTTCTTCAGCAAAAGCGGCTTGCAGCGTGTTCATTTTCTCGTTTGGCACATCAATCGCAAGCCATGCAATATCTTGGTCATCGATAGTTAAAGAAAACGCGGTCGCCGGTTTTACGGCTTCGCCGCTTATAACTGTCTTGTCACTTTTGGATGCAGCCACTGGAGTTGAATCCGTTTTTTTGACTGCTTTCTTTTCTTTTTTCACATCAAGAGTCGTAGACATTATTCCACCTCCAAGATCATTGCTGCACCTAAGCCACCAGCCGCGCAAGCTGTATTCAGTGCTAAGCCGCCGCCGCGACGTTTCAGTTCACGCAGTGTTTGGGTCATCATGCGTGCGCCAGTCGCTGCAAACGGATGTCCGTAGGCAATTGAACTGCCAAGTACGTTGAACTTTTCCATATCGATCTCACCAAGCGCTTTTTCACGGCCAAGATTTTTCTGAGCAAATTCATCGCTTGCAAACATTTTAACATTAGCCAGAACTTGGGCTGCAAATGCTTCGTGCATCTCGATAAGCGTTAGATCTGATAATTCTAGACCGGTATTCTTCAATACTTGAGAGGTCGCGTAAGTCGGCCCCATCAACATATCCGTTTCAACACCAATCGCTGAGAATGCATAGCCACGAATATAGCCAAGCACTTCTAAGCCTAGCTCTTTAGCTTTACCTTCGCGCATCAACATCACCGCAGCGCCGCCATCGGTAAGAGGCGTGGCATTGGCTGCCGTTACACTACCGTACTTTCTATCAAATGCTGGACGTAATTTAGCGTAGCCTTCAACCGTTGAGTCGTGGCGAACATTGTTGTCTTCCGCTAGATACTTTTTATAAGGTGCCGGGAATGCCGTCATCACTTCATCTTTGATTTTCCCCTCTTTCCAAGCTTTAGAAGCCAGAGAGTGAGATCGATGAGCGAGCGCATCTTGTTCTAGACGAGTGATACCATGAGTTTTTGCCATCTGCTCTGCGGTTTGACCCATTGAAAGGCCTGTAGAATATTCAGCAACAGCAGGTGGCACAGGCATAAGATCTTTAACGGACAACGTTTTTAATATCTTGAGCTTTTGGCCCAACGTTTTCGTTTTACTCAATGCCAATAAATTTGCAGCCAATTTTTTGGAAACACCGATAGGCAATACAGAAGAAGAATCCGCCCCACCAGCAATACCAACATCAATCGTGCCAGCCATAATACTCTCGGCCACGTTAACCGCGGCTTGAAAGCTAGTTGCACAAGCTCGTGTCACGCTGTACGCATCGGTATTAATATCCATACCAGTACCAAGCACAATTTCACGTGCAATGTTTGGCGCTTCTGGCATCTGTACTACTTGACCGAACACGACTTGTTCAATAAGCGCAGGGTCGATATCTGTTCGCGCAAGCATTTCACTCACGACCATTTTGCCTAGGTCAACCGCAGGCACTTGACTAAATTCAGTGCTCTGACGAGCGAATGGGGTTCGTAATCCAGCGACAACGGCAACACGTTCTCCAGAACGAGTTTTGACTTCCTGTTTGCCCATGGTTTCTCCTTAATGTTAAGAGGTCTGACCTGAAGCATTGTAAAGAAGTTGTTAATAAAATCAAACGAGCGTTTAAATAAACGTGATACGAGTATCTCACTGTTTGAAAATTTAACTGCACCTTCAGGCGAACCTTTTGGGGGGAAAGGTTGTCCTAAGAGACTAAACTATTATGAGTAGGCGCTGTTATTGCAGTGTGTGAGGATTGTTTTCTTGAGGCAAAAAAAAACCACACAAAGCTGTGTGGTCGGAATGTATATAAAGCAATTAACTTAACGCCAATTGAAATAATCAGTTTCCTGATTAGGAGAAAGTAAAGTCAGCCTTCAAAAGGAAGTGTCGTCTTGCTCAACATGCTAGCCACGAATGACTAACTAGACGACAAGGTGTACTATAGCTTGTTCGAAGCCTTAGATTTTGAAGTAGATCAATTTTCATTGTGATTTTACGATTTCCTGCAAATCGGTAGCTCTAAAAACGAAACACAATATAAAAACAAAGCACAACGTATAGAAGACAGCTATACACAGAGCAATTATGGAGGCTCGTGTGTCGATAATAAAAATGTTTGGAAAGAAAACTGCCAAGCGTCCGGTCAACTCTGATATGGACAAACAAAGAAAATACGAAGCACTCGTGCGTGCTTATCATCGTGACCTCTTTCGCTACGCTTATTGGTTATGCAAAGACAAAACCATTGCCGAAGACTTAGTGCAAGAAACTTGCCTTCGTGCATGGAAGTCATTAGATAGCCTTCAAGATGAAAAAGCCGCTAAGTCTTGGCTTATTACTATCTTGAGGCGCGAGAACGCACGTCGCTTTGAACGCAAACAGTTTGATCTGGTTGATATCGACGATCATGGTAATGATGCTAGTGTCAGTGATGACCCGCACCATCAACATTTGTGGTTGCAAGCTCAGATCATGAAACTTGAAGTCGATTACCGTGAACCACTCTTTCTACAAGTCATTGGTGGATTTAGTGGTGAAGAGATTGCGGATATCCTCAATCTCAACAAAAACACAGTAATGACACGTTTATTCAGAGCTCGAAATCAGTTGAAAGAGATGCTGGATACAGAAGAGGCAGAGAGGGGGCAACATAATGGATGATTTAGAATTTCGTCGTCGTGTTTTGTCGGAACCTAAACAACGAACACCAGATATTATCGATGCTGTAGCAAGCAGTGAAGCCAATAGTCACTTCTTAGACGATGTACTATCGCTTGATAAGCAGATCCATTCAGCAATGAATGTTGATGTACCAGACGATCTTGCTGATCGCATTCTGTTCAATCAAACATCGAGCGAAGAAAGTAAAGTTATAAGACCTACTTTTGCTCGACGAGCAATGGCGATGGCCGCTTCAGTTGCGTTCGTTGCAGGCTTATTGGTTGGACAGGTTAATTGGGGAAACGCACTGGTTGCTCCAGCTCAAGCAAGTTTGGTCGATACCGCGATGAAACATGTTGTTGATGAGAAAAGTTTTGTTAGTTCAATCGACGAACAAGTTACATCACAACAGATCAACGCAAAAATGAATCCATTTGCTTACCAGTTTGATGAAGCATTCCCTTATCATGTGTATTACCTAAACCATTGCGGTTTTGGTAAGTCCAACGCAATGCACATGGTTTTCCAAGGTGAAAAAGGCAAAGTAACGCTATTTTTAACTGGGATTCCGACAGACAAACCTGTCGACTTTGACGAAGAAGGCATGTCTGGTTCGGTAACACCAATCGATAACAGCAGCCTGATCCTTGTAGGTGAAGATGGCGAGGACGTTTCTAAGATCGCCGAAAAGCTAACCAAAATGATCAAACCGATGAGCTAACAAGCCTCTAAAGCCCCGTAATTAAAGGCCCAGCAATTATACTCTTGATATTGTTGGGCTTTACTTATCAATTTCCCATAAAATCATTCATCACACCAATACCTCTAGAGTTAAAACTCTAAAAAACAGCATTTCACACCATTTTCGTGCCAGATAGGCGTCATTTCCATAATTTTACCCTCAAAATTTCCAATGGTCGGATTTGTATATCGTATACTTGCGAATAGGATCAGCCACCATTGAGCAATTGCTCAAATTAATCGCCCTGTAGAGGCGGATATATAAAGGAATAAATGAATGACTACCAACAACACGCGTCTGTTTAAAAAGTCTCTTTTAGCAGTAACCATTACACTGGCGTCTTCGCAAGCGATGGCAGCAGGTTTCCAACTTAACGCACAATCAGCAACCGGCATCGGCCGTGCTTTCGCTGGTGATGCAGTAATCGCAGATAACGCGTCAGTAATGGCACGTAACCCTGCAGCAATGGCACTATTTGATAAAACTGAGCTATCTCTTGGTTTTGAAAGCATCACTTCTATGATTGAAGTAAACGACGTTAATTACGTTGGTGGTGCAGTTCCAGTAGGTGATACAGATGATGTAGGTGATACGTCAATCGCTCCAAACATCCACCTTATCGTTCCAGTAAATGATAAATTTGCGTGGGGTGTGAATGCTTACTCAAACTTCGGTACTAAAACAGAATTCGATGACAGCTACCCTGCGGCTGAATACGGCGGCTTAACTGATGTTAAAAGTATTAACTTCGGTCTAGCGGGTTCATACCGACTAAATAACCAATGGAGCTTCGGTGCTGGCTTAGATCTTATCTATGGTCAAGGTACAATGAAACGTACCTCTGGTGTAGGCATGCAAGCAGGTAACGTACCTCTAGGAACTCCTTTATTAAATGTAGACGAAGCCGATGGCTGGGCGGTAGGCTTTAACGTTGGTACCGTTTATGAGTTAGATGAAAACAACCGTTTTGGTTTATCTTACCGTTACAGCCCGGAAATCACAGCTAAAGACGATAAGGGCCAAGAGATTACTCTTCCTCTACCGGACATTGCTGAATTCTCTGGTTACCACAAAATCGAAGACACTAAATTTGCAGTCCACTACTCAGTACAATGGATCGGCTGGGGTGACTTCGATCAAATCGAATTCGATAAACTATCTCAAGGCGCTATCCAAGGTACTTACAATAAAGAGTATCAATGGCAAGACGGGTGGCACTATGCGATTGGTGGTACTTACTACCTAAATGACACTTGGACACTACGTACCGGTTACATGTACGACACAAGCGCACAAGATGAACTAACTTCAATCTCTGTACCTGATTCTGATCGTCAATGGTTCTCAGCTGGTTTCACTTACCACATCGATACAGCATCTAATGTAGACTTTGGCTTTACCTACCTACTAGGTGATGATGTAGATGTTAAGGAAACCTCTTCAGGAACTCCGCTTACAGCAACTACACATGCTGATGCAATCCTACTAGGTCTACAATACAGCCGTAGCTTCTAATATAAGCTTCAGTTATAAAAATTTAAGGGTCGCATTGCGGCCCTTTTCTTTGCCCAAAATTAATCAAAACTAAACATTTAGGCTTACAGGTGTACTCCACAGAGGTCATATGACGCTACAGGTGTACGCTCAAATTCCGCAACATGCCCGAAACATTCAGTTCATCTATCTAGAAAATAGACATATTTAATAATTAAATCGCTAAAACACTGTTTTATTCGAATTTCATTTTTAAAGTAATGACTCTAAAAGTAGAATCACGCCACTAAATACTTATGATTCAGCGAACATAATAATGAAAATGAATAAGACTCTTCTATCTGCTGCAGTGGCAGTTGGACTACTTTCGACTTCTACCGTGACTCACGCGGCAGGTTTTCAACTAGCAGAATACTCAGCAACAGGCCTAGGTCGTGCGTACGCTGGTGAAGCAGCAATGGCAGACGGTGCTGATGCTCAATGGCGTAACCCTGCAATGCTGACTTACCTAGAAGGTACTCAAGTTTCTATTGGTGGTATCTACGTCAACCCTAACATTGATGTAAAAGGCGAAGTAAACCACGCTCACCCTGCAATAGGTACAAGCCAAGCGTCTTCAAATGATTTCGCAGATGACGCTATTATCCCTAACCTTTACATTTCTCACCGTTACAACGAAAAATTCGCTATTGGTTTTGCGTTTGGTACGAACTACGGCATGGAAACCAATTTAGGTGACGACTTCAACGCATCTCATTTCGGTAACGAAGCAAGCGTAATCACTAAAGAAGCTAACCTAAACTTTGCTTACCAAATTGTTGAGCAAGTTAGCATTGGTGGTGGCATTCGTTACGTTATGGGTGAAGGTAGCTTTGGCGCGACAGCACCAGCAAAAAACGCAGTCGCACTAGACTCAAATAAAATGCCAATCTCCGTTCCTGCTGGTACTACATTGAAATATATGGAAGGCGATGATACAGCTTGGGGTTGGCAAGTAGGTACAGCGTGGCAGATCAACGAAGACCACCGCATCGGTTTTGCCTACAAGTCTGAGGTTGAACTGAAATTAGAAGGTCACGCAGAAGGCATTGGCTTTGGCATGACACCAAGTCAACGTGACAACGGCTATATGATGTTAGCACTTCCTGCAACAGCAGAACTTGCAAGTTTCCATCAACTAACAAAAGCATTGGCAGTTCACGCTAGTTTCAACTGGACTGATTGGAGCTCTTTCGAGAAGCTTCAAGCAGAGCTGAACACATATGGCAGCCATACAGTTAAAGTTGAAAACTGGGAAGATAACTACCGCCTTGCTTTAGGTGCAACTTACCAAGTTGACCCAAAACTAGCACTACGTACTGGTGTGGCTTACGATACTTCTGCAGTTAGCGATAAAAACCGTACTATCACTATTCCAGAAACTGACCGCACATGGTTAAGTGTTGGTGCTGGTTACCAATGGTCTGAACAGCTTTCATTGGATGCTGGCTTTACTTACATCATTGCTAAAGATGCTCCGATCACAGAATCTCGTGGTTACGCATCTGACGATGCAGCCGAAGCTGTTGGCGGTCAATTTATCGGCACAACGACTGGTAATGTTTGGCTAGTAGGTATCCAAGCTAACTACCGTTTCTAATCAGTTTACTGAATCAAAGTAATAAACATTAAAAAGGCTCGATGTTCTTATCAACATCGAGCCTTTCTTTTATCTACTGTTCCACGTATCTTTTTTAATACTCTTCTTCTAGATAGCCATCAATGAAATCTTCTTCTTCAAGGTCAACTTCTTCAGGTTCTATTTCGGCTTTAAAGTCACGACGTTGAATGTAGACCTCACGAGTCAGAGCATACGGATCCGGAGAGTCATCCAACAAGGCTTCTTGTGATACTAACTGAGCACGTGTCTCCATACCTTCAAATGCCCACTTACCTAAGCTAGCCCAGAAGTTCAACAGGGACAAAGGAACATACAAGCTGTCTACTTGCTCTGTCACCTCACGAGTCGTAATAGGTCCATAACCCGGAACCATGAAGTAAGGTCCATTCCCTACTCCATAATGGCCAATCGCATCAGAAAACGATTTATCATCATACTTGGTGATCCCGGCTTCACTCGCAATATCAATCAAGCCCAAAAGACCAAATGTTGAGTTAATCCAAAAGCGGTTGAAATGATCGAGCGCTTTATTCCCATTGCCCATAAACAGGTTATTCACCATGCTTGCTGGTTCATCTAAGTTGGCTAGAAAATTGGAGATACCAGAGCGAACAGGTACAGGGGTGTAGTCAACATAAGCGAGGGAAACAGGTCGAACTAAATAAGGGTCTAAATACTCGTAGTTGATATCCCATATCGCTCGGTTGAACCCTTCGAAAGGATCATTGGGGTGGGACTCTTCGACGTATTCAGAGGTTTCGAGGTTCTCATCGCTATTACTATCTTCTGGTGCGCTAGAGCAACCCACCGTTAAGCTTGCGATAAATAATAAACTCGAGAGTCTTAAAACACTGATAGACATATCACCTTTTCCATAAGGAATTCATATAATAAAAAAGGCCAGCAATCGCTGGCCTCAATTGTTTGCGTAAGTCTATACCGTTTATCGCAAAATCGGAATAGCTAACACCTATGCAAAGTGATGATTAATATTGCTTATTGATGTTAATGGTCACTGGAGCACCCAGTTCAACCACTTCACTTTCACCGTACCAGTCACCATCGCGAGTTGAAACGTTACCATCTGTATCAAGCCTAGCTCTAACCATCAGAGTTTCAAGGCTAGACAACTTCGATCCTTCCATCATGCTGTTACCGTCATCGAGTACAACCGTTCGTGGGAAAGAACCTAATGGGTAACGAGCGGCAGCGATAGGCATTGGCGAACCATCAGCGCTGTGTACTGAAACAACCAACACAGACTTAGGATCAGCGTTCACATCAGCGGCCAATTCAAGCGTTACTGCAACACTCTTGCCTTGGTCAACACCCATGGTGTCGCCCATTTTCTTCTGAGCACTTTCAATACTGCGTGACAACATTTCGTAACGACTGTCTTGTGGACCAATCATCTGTTGCATGATGCTCCAGTACTTAACAGCACCAGGGTAATCTTGACGCTCAAACGAATCGAACGCTAGCAGCGAGAATACTCGAAGGTCTACATAGTCATTTTGAATCAAGCGGCTCAAAATCAGACGCGCTTGGTTTTGGTCTGCTTCATCAGGTGAAAGCATTAATGCTTGAGCAAAGCCTAACTGAACATCTTCATTCTTGGGCTCAAGCTTGTAAGCTCTTTCCATAGAATCTTTCGCTGTTTCAGCATCACGGTTTGCTAACGCAATACGACCAAGCAACAACCAACCTGTTGAATCTTTTGGCTGATAATGAAGGCGAGTACGAAGCGCCAGAGTCAAATCTTCAAGTTCATCATCCGTTAACGCACCGCCTTCTGATGACATTAACTTTTTAGACAACTCAGGAAGGTTTGAACTCACTTCTTGCCAATGTTGAACCTTCTCTAATGCACCGAATTGAAAGTACATACCATAAGTCACAACAAGAACCAGAATCACAGAAGGAACGACAACACCCAGCGTAGAGATTTGTGTCTTCTTGATTTTTTCTTGTGTTGGAACATCATCAAGTAGCGACTGTTTTAGGTCAGCGATCAGTTCTTGCTGGTTATCAACAAGGCCTTCTTCCGCTTCTACTTCTAATTCAACTAAGCGATCTTTATAGAAGGCTTTATTCAACTCATCGCGAAGCACTTCATCGTTGTTTTCCTTCTTGTTCAAAAAAGGCAGAACAATCAATAAAACTGCCGCTAATGAAAGGACAACTGTAGAAATCCAAAATAGAGTCATTACTTCTTATCTCCGTCGTTCTCTTCGTCAAGCAACGCTTTTAAGCGAGCTTCTTTGTCTGCATCCCAGTCTTTATCTGACTCTACTGCTTTCGACTTTGACTTTCTGCTTCGTAAAATGATCAAACCGAATCCAAACACAACTACCGAAAATGGGCCAACCCAAAGGATCGATGTCGCTAAGGTCAGTGGCGGGTTGTACGTTACAAAGTTACCGTAACGAGCAATCATGTAATCAATAATTTCTTGCTCAGACTTGCCATCTTTTGTCATCTCATACACTTTTTGACGCAAGTCGACCGCAAGCTCTGCGTTCGAATCACCAATCGTGTTGTTCTGACATTTTGGGCAACGAAGCGTATTGCTCAAGTCTTTAAATTGTTGCTCTTGGTCAACCGTATCAAATTCATGAAATTCGATAGGAGCTGCCAAAACAGTCGCAGAAATGGCGAACGTGGCGAACAGCGTTATCAATGCCTTTTTAATCATTTCGCCTCCTCCAACAACTCTTGATACATCGGCTCAAGCTTCGATGCCCAGTTAGTTGGGTTCACGTCGCCCACATGGCGGTAACGAACTACGCCGTTAGCATCAATTAGGAAAGTCTCAGGAGCGCCATATACGCCAAGGTCGAGACCTAACATACCGTTGCCATCGAATAAACTGATCAGGTAAGGGTTACCCAGCTCATTTAACCAACCTACCGCTTTATTACGGTCATCTTTGTAGTTAAGACCAATGATCTTAACGCCTTGATCAGCAAGCTTGTTCAGATAAGAGTGCTCTGCATAACAAGTAGGACACCAAGTAGCCCACACGTTAAGGAGCAATGGCTCACCTTTGAAAATCGCTTGATCATGAAACTTACCGGGTTGCTCTAAGTCTTCTAAACCAAACTCAGGAACCTGTTTACCGATCAATACTGATTCAAGCTTAGTCGGGTCATCACCCGACTGATTGCGCATCAACTGAGTTGCAAAGATTCCAGCAAGAACCAGGAACGCGATCAATGGAATGAATAAAATCTTTTTGTTCATTCGAGTTAAGCCTCCTGCTCTTGAGCCGATTTTTTCGTTGGCTTACGGAAACGGTAACGACGGTCACTGATGGCAATAACACCACCGATCGACATGATCAAAGAACCAGCCCAGATCCAACGTACAAATGGTTTGTAGTAAATACGTACAGCCCAAGATTTGTTGTCGTCTAAGCGCTCGCCCATTGCGATGTATAAGTCACGTGTTACGCCGCGGTCAATCGCAGCTTCAGTCATCATGGACTTGGCAGTCGTATAGAAACGTTTTTCAGCATGAAGCGTGTTGATGTATTTGCCTTCTTTTGTAATTTCAAAGTCAGCAATATAACCATCGTAGTTAGGGCCGTCTTTGTCACGAACGCCTGTGAACAAGAAGCTGTACTCTTCAAGCTGGTAGCTCTCTCCAGGTGCCAAACGAACATCACGTTCAATGCTGTAGTTTTGCACCATCGCGATACCAATTACGGTGACGGCTAAACCTATGTGACCACAGATCATCGCCCAATGGCTACGAGGCAGTTTAGTTAGGCCTTTCATGAAGGTATGACGGTGAGTTGCACGCTCATGCAGCTCAAAGCCGTGCATGAAGAAGATCCAGAACGCCATTACCCAACCGGTATAAGCCGTACCGCTGAAGCGGTCAGCCAGCAGGGTCACCATTAGCGCGCTTAAACCTAACGAGAAAATACCCGAAACCAACATTGGCTTAATAAGCTTAGACAGGTTGTCACGCTTCCAACGGATAAGTGGACCGATACCCAATAGGAACGAGAACGGAATCATTAACCAGAAGAACAACATGTCAAAGAATGGTGCACCGATAGAAACCGAACCCAGACCTAACTGTTTGTGAACTAATGGTAATAACGTACCGACTAACACAACCACTAACGCCGCAATCAACAATACGTTGTTGCCAAGTAGTGCGTTTTCACGAGAAACCAAATCAAAATTACCGCGAACACGAACCGATGCGCCTTTAACAGCAAACAACAGCAGTGAGCCACCAATAACGAAGACTAGGAAACCTAGAATAAACATACCGCGAGCTGGATCTGATGCGAACGCGTGAACCGAAACCAAGATGCCCGAACGAACTAGGAACGTACCTAGTAAGCTTAATGAGAACGCAGAAATCGCAAGTAAAACGGTCCAAGCTTTAAACGTGCCGCGCTTTTCTGTTACCGCAAGCGAGTGCATTAACGCAGTACCAGCCAACCAAGGCATGAATGAAGCGTTTTCTACTGGATCCCAGAACCACCAGCCACCCCAGCCAAGTTCGTAGTAAGCCCACCATGAACCTAGTGCGATACCTACTGTTAGGAATAACCAAGCCGCGATTGTCCAAGGACGAGACCAACGAGCCCATGCCGTATCTAAACGACCACTCATTAGAGAAGCAATAGCAAAAGAGAACGCTACCGAGAAACCTACATAACCCATGTAAAGCATTGGCGGGTGAATAATCAAACCCGGATCTTGCAATAGTGGGTTCAAGTCACGGCCATCGACAGGGAAGAAAGGCAGTGTACGTAAGAATGGGTTAGACGTTACGATAATGAACAGCAAGAAGCCGACAGTAATCAAACCCATAATCGCAAGTACGCGAGCAACCGACTCTTGAGGCATACCACGGCTAAACGTCGCAACAGCAACCGTCCAACCCGCTTGGATTAGAACCCAAAGTAGTAAAGAGCCTTCGTGCGCACCCCAAACCGCTGTTATACGGTAGTACCAAGGAAGTTGGCTGTTTGAGTTACTTGCAACGTATTGAATCGTAAAATCATTGGTGTAGAACGCGTAACACAAGATGAAAAACGAAATCGCTAGGAATCCGAACATACCCCATGACAACGGTCGAGCACTGTTCATCAATAACGTGTTATTTCGAGCGGCCCCATACAGTGGGAGCACACTCAATAGCAGTCCCAGCCCTAAGGACAGGATCATGGCAAAGTGGCCGATCTCGGCTATCATTGAGCACTTCCTTCTTTTTGTTCTGTCGAGTACTGCATTGGCTCATGGGTCTTCTTCATTGCTTCAGCAACTTCAGAAGGCATGTACTCTTCATCGTGTTTCGCTAATACTTCGAACGCTTCAATTGTTGTCGCATCTTTTAGAACGCCTTGAGCAACAATACCTTGTCCTTCACGGAAAAGATCAGGAAGAATGCCATCGTATAAAATCGTTACTTTAGGACCAACATCTTTCAAATCAAAGCTTACACGTAGTGATTCGTTGTCACGGCTTACAGAACCGACTACAACCATGCCACCAATACGCAAGCGCTGGCCAACTTCAGGTTTTTTACCGTCTTTACCATTAACAAGCTCAGTTGGTGTGTAGAACAGATCCATGTTCTGGTTAAGTGCGTAAACCATCAATCCAACAGTTGCACTGATACCAAAAAAGATCGCTAAGATAATACCTAGCCTCTTTTTACGTCTTGGGTTCATAGAGTGTTCTCCATATTTTTTGCTGCATCGATACGAGCTTGACGATCAATCTTAGCTTGTACTTCACTGAGTAATTGCTTACCACGACGAACGCTTACGACTAATAAGACGATCATCGCGAAGAATGTGATTCCAAATGCACTCCATACATATGAGGCGTAGCCCCCCATAGCAAAGAAATCACTTAAAGATTCAAAATACATAATTACCTACCCTACTACGCTTTTTCGGCCGCAAGCTTGCGAACCCATGGACGGTGACTTTCTTTACTGATGATTTCATTTCTAAAACGAACCATAGTCACAGCACCAAAGAAAAAGGCGAAGCCGAAGATGTTGAGAAGAAGCGGCCATAGCATGTCACTAGATATAGAAGGCTGATCAAACTTAGTGATCGTCGCGCCTTGGTGAAGTGTGTTCCACCACTCTACTGAAAAGTGAATAATAGGTAGGTTGATTACGCCTACGATAGCCAGAATTCCAGCCGCTTTTGCTGCTGTTTTTTGGTCATCAAACGCGTGGTGTAAGGCAATCACACCCAAGTATAGGAATAGAAGAATAAGCTCTGAGGTCAATCGTGCATCCCAAACCCACCAAGCACCCCACATTGGCTTCCCCCAAACAGCACCCGTTAACAGTGCGATGAAGGTAAATACAGCACCGATCGGCGCCATAGCCAATGCCGCCATGTCAGATAGCCTTACCTGCCATACTAAGCCGATAAAGGCAGCAATCGCCATAGACATGTACACGCCCATAGACCAAATTGCAGAAGGGACATGGATGTAGATGATTCGAAAGCTATCACCTTGTTGGTAATCTGAAGGCGCAAATGCTAACCCCCAAACCGTACCGGCGGATAAACACAATAGCGCTAGGATCGAGAACCATGGCAGAAATTTACCAGCAAGCTGATAGGATGTTTCTGCTTTGGCGTAGGGATGGAGCCATTTCCACATGTTGTAATCTCACTCTTACTTCATATTGCTTACAGCTATTAAAGCTATAATTATAATAATTTATTTTGTCTTGCTTTCAGTTTTGCTGACTCTATGAGTCCGGTCGAGGCTTTTGGTTCACATTAGCTATACGATAACCGTATCGTTATCAGTTCACACTAACTCTAAGTGCGGCACTGATCGCAAAAGGCGTTAGAGTCATCGCACCCATCAACATCGCACCAAGAACCGCTAATTGACCGTTATACGCAACACCTAGTGCTGCCGCATCAATCGCTGATGTAGCAAAAATAAGAATTGGGATATACAACGGCAAAATAAGTAAGCTTAAAAGCACACCGCCTTTCTGAAGCCCTACCGTTAGAGCAACACCAATCGCACCGATAAAGCTCAATGCTGGCGTACCAACCAACAACGTTAAGACAACCGATAACCAAGTATCGAAATCCAAAGAAAGCAGCACAGCCAATAACGGACTGATCAAAATTAATGGTAACCCGGTCAATAACCAGTGTGCTATGACCTTGGACAAGACTACCAACTGCAACGGGATGGGCATCAGCATCATCTGCTCGAGAGCTCCATCTTGAAAATCATCTCGGAAGAGGCGCTCTAGAGAGAGCAACGCAGAAAGTAAAGCGGCCACCCAAACAATACCCGCGGCAATGCGTGCAAGTAGATTTGGCTCAGGGCCAATACTTAAAGGAAAAAGGGTAATTACAATGATAAAAAACCACAAAGGGTTAAAAATATCCGCTTGGCGTCTAAACGCAATCAGCAGTTCACGTCGAATGATCGTGGTCATTGAAGAGATCATATTAATCACCCAACTTAATTTTTCTTAGTTTAGGGCTATCAGCAAACATGTCTTGGTGTGTGGTTAACAACACAATACCGCCGTTATCTGCATGCTGAGAAAAAAGAGACTCCAAAACTTTGACACCCTGCTTATCTATAGCTGTTAGCGGCTCGTCTAAAATCCACAACATTTGCTTACTCAACCACAGTCGTGCTAATGCCACTCGGCGCTGTTGACCCGCTGAAAGTTGACCGGCGGGCACATCTTCTCTTCCAGCAAGACCTACTTGAGCCAAAGCTTGATAAAGCTCTTCTTTAGTTGTGCCGTCACTATGAATCGACTGGTAAAAACTCAGATTCTCATAAGCACTGAGCTCGCGTTTAACGCCAGTTTGATGCCCAAGAAAAAGGAGATTTTGATGATAAACATCTCGACTCGATTCAATAGAATCGCCATCCCAAGAAATAGTGCCTTCATCACGGTCGCCTAACCCTGTAATAATCCTAAGGAGTGTCGTTTTCCCGGTACCGTTTCGACCTTCAACTTGAACCAATTCACCCGGTTTCAATTGAAAAGATAACGATTCAAACAGAACCCTGTCGTCACGAATAGCAGTTAAATTTGAGACTTCTAGCATAGGTAAATTTAGTCGAGTAATGAAAGGGCTATAGTAGCACACCAATATGGTGACAAAACAGGACTAGGCGTTTTCGATAGAACAAACTCCGTAAGAAACTGTTACCACCGCATCACAATTTACACATTTTTATCCCAATAGAAGATATCCTCATAGATACAGTCACTTATAAACATCGTTCTATAAATAAAATGACAGGTATAAAAAAAGAAGCCGAGGCTTCTTTTTAAGAGTTGTGCACAATAAACATAAAGTGCCTAATACGCTTTCAGCGCTCAATTTAACGACGTCGAGGAGGGTCTCTGCGATCACGAGAGGCTGTTGGCTGTTCATCAAACGATGAAGGATTACTTGTTAGCGAAGGAATTTTTTCCTTACCAGCAAGCTTATTCTGCAAAGACATCATTAGCTCGGCTTCAGCTTTAGGCAATTCACATTCTTCGATCAATTCGTTAATCCCAGCGCCAAGTTGAACCATTTTCGTTGCTCGTGTGTACAAGCGTCCGTCGGTATCAACATGCTCTAGCTCAACAATACGTTCATTCAAGTGTTTTATCAGATCTTGCTGTTCAGTCACTTTTTGGCCAAGGCCAATTACTACAGAGCGAACCTCAAGTAATTGCTTACTCGATTTTTGAAGCTCTTTGTCCAAATTTCGAACTTGCAGGCGTGACTGATCGAGCTGCTTTTGAATCGCACTTTTTACTTTGCTAATCAAAACAACAATGAATAACGTAAAAACCCCGACTCCAACGAGTAGAGCAACAGGGCTTATAGGGAGCGCTTCAAACATTACAGATGAGCCATCTCATCCCATTCGTCTTCGCTTAGTAGTTTGTTTAAATCTACTAAAATAAGCAGCTTGCCTTCACGGTTACTTACACCTTGGATGAACTTAGCACTTTCATCAGTACCCACACTTGGAGTTGTGTCGATCTCAGAAGAACGTAGGTAAACCACCTCAGCAACGCTATCCACTAGAATACCGATAACTTGACGCTCAGATTCAATAACGATGATACGAGTGTTATCCGTGATTTCACCTTGCATCAAACCAAAGCGAGAACGAGTGTCGATAACGGTAACAACGTTACCACGTAGGTTGATAATACCTAGAACGTAGTCTGGAGCACCCGGTACTGGAGCAATCTCGCTATAACGCAGAACTTCACGAACCTGCATTACGTTAATGCCGTAAGTTTCTTCTTCCAGTTGGAATGTCACCCATTGAAGTACTTCATCATTCGTTTGATCTTTTCTTACTTCAATTTCACTCATATGAGACATAGATAATCCTCTTGCCGTCGTTACCGACCACTATTATTAACTTGATGCTTATTACTAGCTTAATGCTTTTACATCTAGCCCTGCATTTAGCATGGCGATTAATGCTTCAACATGGATCAAAGCACACATTTTTTCTTTTACCATACCGGCGAGCCATGGGCGTTTCCCTGCCATTTCTCGCCAACGTACTTTATCTGTATTAAGTAGCTCGGTGCCTTTTAACTCGGTGCCCGCAAGGCCCCACAAGCTTTCTCCAAGCATGACTATATATTGATAGTTTTCTTTGTATTCGTCACCCGATAGTTTCTCAGACATCACCCACTTTGCGGTATCGACCACATCTAATTGGCTATCACGGTTGGTTTGCAAACCCAAATACCAAGCAGGCTTACCAATAATGTGACTTAACTCTTCAAGTCGATGGATACCACCTAGCTCATCAAGTGGCACCGCAAAAGTCACACCGTTCACATCAAAATACAAGACTTGAAAATCTTTTGTTCGAGCCGTACTTTCCCACGAGGTGAACTGGTCAGCGCCTCCGGCTTGAGTTTCCGGCTCGATAGCACTCTCGATGTCAGGATCTTGAGCGTCCATTTCAGGATCTTCAACCTCTGTATCAGGATGTTCGGCTTTCGCTTCTATTTGTTCAGTTTCTACCAATTCATCCTGAGCTTGCGGCAATTCTACTTGAGGCTTTGCAGTAATGGATAAATCCGGTTCTGGAAGATTCCAATCTTGAATTTCAGGTTCCGCAGATACTTGAACTGTTTCGACAGCGGCATCGAACATTTGCATGTCTGCTTGCTGCGCAATTTTCTGCGTATTTTGATCCATCAATTCATCGAGGTTCAGATCATCAACAACATTGGTCGCCTCTAAACGGCTCAGTAGCTTCTGAACATCCTCAAGGTTTGGAACCTCAAACTCAGCCGCGCGTATTTCTGCGTAGCTTGAGTAATTTGTAGTAATTTGTGGCTCTGGCTCTGGCTCTGGCTCTGGCTCTGGCTCTGGCTCTGGCTCTGGCTCTGGCTCTTCAGATTGTGGTTCGTCGCTAGGCTCGTCAACAAAAAACTCATCAGATTCAAAGTTTTCATCGCCTAATAGCGCAGTAAAGTAGTCATCCAGTGCTTGTTCACTTGATAGACTTGGTCGCTCCACTGTTAATTCTTTATTCGCGCTCATTTATCGCCAACCTCTCGAGATAAATAAGCAGCTGTTTATAAGCAAATACACCACGGCTACCCGATGCAAAATGAGATGCTGGTAAGCGTTTTAAGCTCGCATCTCTAAATTTGGTATCAATAGGAACAGCAGATGTCCAAACTTGGTTCGGATAGTCATCTTTAAGCTGAGTTAATGTTTGCAGCGATGCTTTGGTTCGCTTGTCGTACATCGTAGGGACAATCGTCACTTTAAACGGTGTTTTGCGTGACTTTTGCATGATAGCCAAAGTGCGGATCATGCGCTCTAAGCCTTTCATAGCCAAGAACTCAGTCTGTACTGGAATCAAAATACGATCGCTGCCAGCCAATGCGTTGACCATCATCACACCAAGAATTGGAGGACAATCGATAAGCACATAATCGTAGTCATTTTTTAAAGCAGCCAAAGCTCGCTTTAAGATCAAACCCATGCCGCTGCGATTACCCATGACACGGTCTAATGTCGCCAATGACATGTGTGCAGGAATAATATCGATACCTTCGACTTCCGTTTGCAAAATCAAAGGTCTTACCGTCTGAGCAGTAAACTCTCGCAGTTGAAAAAGATCAAACAGACTTGACTCCACGTTATCTGAGTCGTAACCCAGATACGTGGTTAGTGATGCATGTGGGTCAGTATCAACCAACAACACTCGGTGCCCTTTCAAAGCAAGTAGCCCTGCCAAGGTCACGGTCGTGGTTGTTTTACCAACACCACCTTTTTGGTTTGCAACACTCCAAACAATCATTTCGATTTACCTAAGCTAACCCAACTTCAACCAAAATTCTTTCCGCAATGCGGTCTAGAGGTAGGTCTTCAGTAGAAATGCCAGCTTTTGCTACAGCTTGAGGCATACCATATACAACACAACTATCTTCGTCTTGTGCCCAGATCGTCGAGCCCGCGGTCTTCAACATACGCGAACCTTCTCGACCATCAGCACCCATTCCGGTCAGAATCATAGACAAGACTTTGTCACCGTAGATTTTCGCAGCAGAACCGAAGGTTACATCCACACAAGGCTTGTAATTCATTCGATCGCCGCCATCAATAATTCTTAGGCGTGCGGACCCTGCGCGGCCATCAATCATCATCTGCTTACCACCTGGTGCAAGATAAGCCACTCCAGGTTTCAACACATCTCCGTCTTGAGCTTCACGAACTTCAATCTTACACAATGTATTCAATCGGCTAGCAAAAGCGGCGGTAAACGTAGCTGGCATATGCTGAACTAACACAATTGGATGCGGGTAGTGTGCAGGGATGCGTGTCAAAATTTTCTGTAGTGCAACTGGGCCGCCTGTAGACGTACCAATTGCTGTCAACTGATACTTTTTACCCGACGCTCTGAACTTCGCAGTTGAAGCCACAGCTGGCTTCACAGCCGAAGCTGCCGCTGAAATCGGTTGACGTAATGGTGTTGATGTCGACGTAGAAGTTGTTGCCGTAGCTCGTGGTGCAACCGGTGTACGGCGCATAAACGCACGCTTTGCGGCAATCTGAATCACACGCTGCTGAAGCAATGCGACTGCATCATCTCGGTTACGCGCAATGTCTTCAAACTTCTTTGGTAGGAAGTCTAGAGCACCTGCGTCTAACGCATCCAACGTTGCTCTCGCGCCATCATGCGTTAACGATGAAAACATCAAAATAGGCGTCGGAGACGCGGCCATAATTTCACGAACGGCTGTAATACCGTCCATAACAGGCATCTCGATGTCCATCGTAATTACGTCCGGTCTTAGCTGTTTCGCTTTCTCAACCGCTTCTTTACCGTTTACTGCTACATCGATGACTTCTAGGCGAGCCTCTGAATTGATGATCTCGCTAACGCGACGACGAAAAAAGCTCGAATCATCAACGACTAATACTTTAATCGCCATATTTATCCTTAAATTAAATTCTTGACGCAGCTGCGTACTGCTTCAACAAGTCCGGCACATCTAGAATCAATGCAATGTGTCCGTCACTTGTAATTGTCGCGCCTGCCATTCCTGGCGTGCCTTGTAGTAGTTTATCAAGTGGCTTGATGACTACTTCTTCTTGACCAATAAGCGTATCGACAACAAAACCAACACGTTGACTACCAAGTTGTACGATAACAACATGTCCGTGCCCTTTGCGTAGCTCAACAATGCCCGCTTTAGGTGCCAGCCAGTTTTGCAAGTAGAACAACGGAATAGACTTATCGCGAACGATGATAGTCAGCTGACCATCAACCACATTTGTGCGACTTAAATCTAAGTGGAAGATCTCGTTTACAGATGCCAATGGCAATGCGAATGGGTGACCTGCAACACCGACCATCAAGGTTGGTAGAATCGCTAGAGTCAATGGAACCTTGATCGTAATCTTGGTGCCTTGTCCCATCTCTGAATCGATATCAATCGAGCCATTCAGTGTGTTGATCGCTGTTTTCACAACGTCCATGCCTACACCACGACCTGAGATATCCGAGATCTGCTCTTTGCTTGAGAAGCCAGGAGCAAAAATTAGGTTGAAGCACTCTTTATTTGATAAACGAGATGCGGCATCTTCGTCCATCAGACCACGTTTAACCGCAATAGCACGAAGCTTATCAGGGTCCATACCACCACCGTCATCAACGATAGCCAGTTCAATGTGGTCACCTTCTTGAGAGGCGGAAAGAATCACTTTACCCGTTTGTGATTTACCCACAGCAACACGGTCTTCCGGCATTTCAATACCATGGTCGACAGAGTTTCTCACCAAGTGAATCAGGGGATCAGCAAGTGCTTCAACTAAGTTCTTATCAAGGTCCGTCTCTTCACCGCGCATCTCAAGAACAATGTCTTTCTTCAAGCTACGAGCAAGGTCGCGGACAACTCGAGGGAAACGACCAAATACTTTCTTGATCGGTTGCATACGAGTCTTCATTACCGCGCCTTGTAGGTCTGCGGTAACAACATCTAAGTTAGAGACGGCTTTCGCCATTTCTTCATCGTTACTGTTTAAGCCTAGGCTCACAAGTCGGTTACGAACCAACACCAATTCACCCACCATGTTCATGATGGTATCAAGTGTTGATGTATCGACACGAACCGTTGCGTCGGCTTGTTGTTTCTTCGCTGGCGTTTTAACTTCAGCTTTCGCGGGTGCTGCTTTTACAGCGACGGGCGCAGATGGCTGAGGCTTCGGCTTTGGAGCTGCTTGTGGAGCAGGAGCAATAGGCTCAGGCTTCGCTGCGGCAGGTTTAGTAGCCGCATCCAGCTCTTCAATAGTTGGCCCATTACCTGAACCATGTAACTGGTCAAGTAACTTCTCAAACTCTTCATCGCTCATCAGATCATCACCTTCAGACTTCGCCGAAACTGGTGCGGCAGAAGGTGCTGGCGGAGCTAAACTTACCGCTGTCGGGCTTTTACCCGCACCATGCAGTTCATCTAATAATTTTTCAAATTCGTCGTCAGTAATATCACCGCTGTCAGAAACTGACTGAGGTGCTGGCGGCGGTGTTGGGGTAGAAGCCGTTGTCGGTGAGCCACCTTTGCCATGAAGTTCATCAAGTAGGCGCTCAAACTCATCTTCAGAGATATCATCAACTGAAGATGCATTAAGGCTTGAGCTTTCAACGATTGGTTCAGCAGGCGTCTCAAAAACTGGCTCAGCGATTACTGGGGCTGAGGACTCTACTGGGGCAACTTCATCGGCAGACTGTGGTTTACAGAGACGGTGAAGCTCATCCAATAAAACTTGATCAGCTGGCACTAAAGGCTCCTGATCTTGCACGGCTTGAAACTGTACATTTACTGTATCTAGAGCGCGTAGCATCGTATCCATCAAACCTGACGTTACGCTGCGTTGGCCGTTTCTTAGAATGTCGAACACATTCTCAGCACCATGACAAGTATCCACCAGCTCAGTTAATGCTAGGAAACCAGCACCACCTTTTACTGTATGGAAACCACGGAAAATAGCATTTAATAGGTCTTTGTCGTCAGGATTATTCTCAAGCTCTACCAGTTGTTCTGATAAGAGTTCAAGGATTTCTCCTGCTTCGACTAAAAAGTCCTGAAGAATATCTTCGTCTAAATCGTAGCTCATACGTTACCTTTAAAATCCAAGACTGGATAACAAATCGTCGACTTCATCTTGAGATGCAACAGCGTCTTCGCGTTCTTCTGGGTTCAAAATTGGACCTTCAGGAGCAATAGACGCTTTCTTCTCTGATTTTGGCGTTGGCTCTACCTGATTCGCACCGAATACAGTAAGAATCTCGACCAAACGTCCTTCAACCTCATTTACCAAGGTAATAACTTTGCTAATTATCTGCCCAGTTAAATCTTGGAAATCCTGAGCCATCAAGATTTCAGTCAGTTGTCCACGTAGTTCGGTACTATCGCCTTCTACTTGGACAAGCAATCCATCAATGCGGTGACATAAAGCTTTAAATTGTGCCAGCTCAATGCGGCCATGCATCAGTTCATTCCATTGAGGCCTTACTTGAAGTAAACACTCGTGTAGGTTGTCTGCTATTGGCATACAGCGATCGACAGCGTCCATCGTTTTATTTGCCGCAACTTCCGTTTTATCAATGACATATTGAAGGCGATCCCTTGCGTCAGGGATTTCATCATTTGCGATAACGCTGATGCGCTCATCGAAATTAAATTGTGTCAAAGAGTCATGGAGATCACGAGTCAAACTACCTATTTCTTGAAGCATTGGATTGTCTTGAAGACTAAAGTTGTCTTCATAAATGCTTCTAACAAGAGAATCAGCACCTTGCTGCTCGTCGTTCTCAAGCAGCTCTACTAATTGTTTTGCTTGTTCTAATGAAATCATCCTGAGTTCGGCCTTACTCCGCATACTGTGTACGCTTAGGCTATCGAGATAAACAGATAACTTTTCTGTCAGTGTTTACCTAGAGGTGCCTAAAACTTATTGATGCTTATAAGCGATCAAAAATCTTATCAAGTTTCTCTTTCAGCGTTGCAGCAGTGAAAGGCTTCACAATGTAACCATTTACACCCGCTTGAGCTGCTTCAATGATCTGCTCACGCTTCGCTTCTGCTGTGATCATAAGCACTGGAAGGTGCTTAAGTTCTGCATCCGCGCGAATGTGTTTTAGCAGGTCAATACCTTGCATGCCAGGCATGTTCCAGTCAGTTACCACGAAATCAAATTCGCCTTTTTTCAGCATAGGTAATGCGGTCAAGCCATCATCTGCTTCTTGAGTGTTGTTGAAACCTAGATCACGAAGTAGGTTTTTAACAATTCGGCGCATCGTTGAAAAGTCATCAACAATGAGAATTTTCATGTTTTTGTTCAAATTAGCCTCCACTGAGTAAATCAGTGTTGTTAGTCGTTCTGTGTCCAAGCACTTAACTTAGTGCGTAAACGCTGCATAGATTGGCTCAGTATTTGGCTAACGCGAGATTCGCTGACACCTAACACTTCCCCAATCTCTTTTAAATTGAGTTCTTCGTCGTAATAAAGCGAAAGCACTAGGCCTTCCCTTTCTGGAAGCTGTTTTATTGAATCGATCAAAGCTTGGCGGAATGACTCATCAGCAACGCCTTGAAAAGGCGTGTTATCTTGAGAATCTTCATTCGGAGATATTACATCATCTGAGACGCCTAAATCTTCGATCCCAACCAGTCTTGAGCAATTAATATCAGTTAAAGCACTATGATATTGGTCTAAACTGAGTCCCATATGCTTTGCCACTTCGGCATCACTTGGGTCGCGGTTGAGAGTCCCCTCCAATTTCGCGATTGCACTGCTGATTTCTCGGTTATTTTTATGAACCGATCTTGGTACCCAATCCCCACGACGAATGTCATCCAACATCGCCCCGCGAATTCGGATGCCTGCATACGTCTCAAAGCTTGCGCCTTTGGTACCATCATAGTTTTGTTGCGCTTCAATCAAGCCGATCATGCCGGCTTGAATTAAGTCATCAACCAATACATTAGGCGGTAATCGCCCCAACAAGTGATGAGCGATACGTTTAACCAACACAGAGTACTTCTCAAAAAAAGCCTGTTGGCTATTGTGATTAGCATGCTGGTCGTAAGTAAGCGCTTTATTCACCAAATGGTTCCTCTACAAATTCAGTACGGTTCAGCAGCCTTTCAACGAAAAACTCCAAGTGCCCACTTGGTGTTCTTGGTATTGGCCAGGTCAATGCTTTATTTGCTAATGAGCTGATTGCCAATGCAGCAGGAGAGCGAGGATACGCATCTACTACGATTTTCTGTCTCTTGACTGATTGACGTACTTTATCATCTAAAGGAATACATGCTACGAGTTCCAGGCTCACATTCAAGAAGCGCTCTGTGACCAAAGTCAACTTTGCAAATAATTCTCGGCCTTCGCGGTAGCTTCTGACCATATTTGCAACAACTTTGAATCGCTGAACTTGATGTTCTCTACTCAACAGCTTGATTAAGGCATAAGCATCTGTAATCGAGGTTGGTTCATCACAAACGACCACAACTACATCCTGCGCAGCTCTTGAGAAGCTGATTACCATATCAGATATACCAGCAGCCGTGTCCACAAGTAAGATATCCATCTCATCTTCTAGCGAACCAAACGCACGAATCAAGCCTGCATGTTGAGCGTGTGACAGTTCAGTCATGCTTTGTGTGCCAGATGTCGCTGGAATTATTCTAATTCCATGCGGTCCTTCAACAATCGCATCCTTCAGTTCACACTCGCCAGCCAACACATGTCCAAGGTTTCGTTTAGAGCGAATACCCAGCATAATGTCTACATTGGCGAGCCCTAGATCGGCGTCCAGCACCATGACTTTTTTGCCTTGGCGAGCCATACAAATAGCCATACCTAACGTCACATTAGATTTACCTACTCCCCCCTTACCACCCGTTACAGCAATAACTTTTGTTAATGAAGGCTTGGTTAAGCGACGGAGGCCGCTAGCTTGATCATGTATCATATTTTCATTCATATTTATCCGCCGCCTAGAGCCCTTCAGAATCGCTATTCCAGTAATGAGGTTCATTCTCTGTAGATTTTTCTAATAACTCGTTAGCCTTAGCAATCATGTACTTTGGCTGAGCTATGACGATATCTTCAGGAACTCGTTGACCATTTGCTATGTAAGCAACTGGTAATGCATTTTGTATTACTACACTGATGAACTCTCCTAAACTTAGAGATTCATCCAGCTTAGTTAGGATGCATCCCGACAACGGGATTCTTCGAAAGTGTTCTATCGTCTCTTGTAGTACTTTACGTTGCGCGGTTGCGGGCAACACAAGGTAACTATTAATGACTGAACCACTCTCTTGCATCAATGTGTCTAACTGCTCAGATAAGCGAACATCTCGCTGTCCCATACCGGCAGTATCAACCAGAATTAGGCGACGATTACGTAATTGATATATTACATCGGCCAATTCACTAGAATCTTTAGCAACTCTTACCGGACAACCCATAATTCGACCATAAATTGATAACTGCTCATGTGCACCTATGCGATATGTGTCAGTTGTCACTAGTGCAACATTGTCTGCGCCATATTCCATGGCAGCACGTGCAGCTAGTTTAGCAACGGTCGTTGTTTTACCTACGCCGGTCGGACCCAGTAAGGCCACAATACCGCCGCGTTTTAAAATATCTTTTTGTGTTACAGAGATTTGGTCAGCAACCAATGCTAGCAAAGCTTTCCAAGCACGCGCTGGTTTGGTGTCTTCAGGAATGTAGCAAGCCATCTGGTCCGCAAGCTCAGCTGAAACACCCATGCGCTCAAGACGCTTTATCAGCATCGCTCTCAAAGGTTCGCGACGTTCAACTTCTTGCCACATTAATCCTGATACTTGATGTTCTAACAAGCGACGAATTGAAGTCATCTCTTCACGCATCGTTTCCATTTCGGTGTCAGAACCTTTGGATTGAACGGGGTCACGACCACGATCGTAACGAGTAGGATCCAAACGAGGCGCTGGGCGCTCTACTCTGCGGTCTTCAGCAATCAACTTAGATAGGCCAGTTTCACGAGCAAACGCAGAATCTATATTGCTATTACGAGACGGTGACTGTTGGTTGCTTTGAGACCCTTTATGACTAGGCAAGCTTTGATGACCGTGAGACTGATGACTGCTGCCAGTTTGGCGATTAAGTAACGCTGACAACGAATCTTCATTTTCTGCACGATGTTGCGAATCTTCGTCTGCGCCATGGCTATATTGCTTAAGCATGTTCGCGAAACGCTTGGTCATTGAGCGTCCGCCTTCAGTATTCGACTGTAGGCTGACTTTGTCATCATCTAATTGGCGACGTCCTGCAGGAACCGCAGGCGCTGCCATTTGCGTGTATTGACTTTGCGCAGGCTGCTGAGGTTTGTTTAATCTTGGGCTTGCTGTCGATGGGCTAGATTCACCATCAATAGCGGCAACAATTTCCACGCCACCTGCGACCTTTTTGTTAGACATGATCACAGCTTCTGAGCCAAGTTCTTCTTTAACTTGAAGCAGCGCAGTTCGCATATCTTTTGCAAAAAATCGTTTAATTTTCAATTCGATCGTCCGTTCTAATTAGGCGGCTTAATTACCAACAGCTTGTACTATGCGTATCTGCTTTTCGTCCGGTATCTCTTGGTAAGATAAAACTCTCAAGCTTGGGATCGTGTTTTTCACGAACTTAGCCAACGTCGAGCGTAATACACCAGAGGTCAGTAACACAGCTGGCTCCCCTTTCAGCTCTTGCTCTTGTGTGGCATGGCTGAGAGAACTCTGTAAACGTTCGGCTAAACCAGGTTCGATACCAGCAGATTCACCGCCGGATGCCTGCATGGTTTGATGCAAGATTTGTTCCAGCTCAGGAATTAGGGTTATCACAGGCAACTCTGGCTCTATACCATTGATTTCTTGAACAATTAGTCGTTTCAATGAGATACGAACAGCCGCTGTCAATATGTCAGGTTCTTGACTCTTACTTGAGTACTCCGACAAAGTTTGGACTATCGTTCGAATGTCACGAATTGGAATCGCTTCATTCAATAGGTTCTGCAGTACTTTCACCACCACACCAAGTGGCAGCTGATCCGGAACAAAACCTTCAACCAGTTTAGGGGTTGAACGACTAAGCATTTCAAGGAGGTTCTGAACTTCTTCGTGACCAATTAGCTGCGATGCATTGTTGGTTAGTTGTTGACTGAGGTGTGTTGCCAATACTGTTGATGAATCTACAACCGTATAACCTAAGGCTTGCGCATGTTCACGCTGCTCTTCGCGAATCCACACCGCTTCAAGGCCAAAAGCAGGGTCAATCGTCGGCTCGCCATCGATCATCCCATAGACTTGACCCGGGTTAATGGCTAATTCCATATCAGGCTTAATCTCAGCCTCACCAACAGCGACCCCCATCAGGGTAATTCGGTAACTATTTGGTGTCAGTTCTAGGTTGTCGCGGATGTGTACCGCTGGGATCAAAAAGCCAAAATCTTGAGAGAGCTTCTTACGCACCCCTTTTACACGTTCAAGCAGTTCACCGCCTTGATCTCTATCTACAAGAGGAATCAAACGATAACCAACTTCTAAACCAATAATATCGACGGGTTGAACATCGTCCCAAGAGAGCTCTTTCTGGGAACCCTTTTCACCGTTAGCCTCAACGCTAGCAGGAAGATTTGGTTTTTCAGCCTTCTTCTTGTTCTTTTTATCGATGTAATACGCACCCGCGCCCGCAACCAAGGCAAGACTCAAGAATGAGAAATGTGGCATACCAGGAACAATACCCATGATGCCAAGGATAGCGGCAGTGATCATTAGGGCTTTCGGGTTATCGAACATTTGGAAGACAAGTTGCTCACCCATGTCTTCATCAGTATTTTGACGCGTAACCATCATCGCTGCTGCGATAGACAATAATAGAGACGGAATTTGTGCAACCAGACCATCACCGATAGTCAATAGTGTGTAGATTTCGATTGCTTCACCAAAACCAAGGTCAAACTGAACCATACCAATACTTAAGCCACCAATAATGTTGATGAACAAGATCAAGATACCGGCGATCGCATCACCTTTAACAAACTTAGAGGCACCATCCATCGAGCCGTAGAAATCGGCTTCCTTGGTTACATCAAAACGGCGGGTACGAGCCTGATCTTGGTCGATCAAACCCGCATTCAAATCGGCATCGATTGCCATTTGTTTACCCGGTAAAGCGTCCAATGTAAAACGCGCACTTACTTCCGAGATACGACCCGCACCTTTGGTTACAACCATGAAGTTGATGATCATCAGAATCAAGAACACCACTAAACCAACTGCATAGTTACCACCAATAACGACGTTACCAAACGCTTCAATAACGTTACCAGCAGCGTCACCACCTTCATGGCCGTGGAGCAATACCACACGCGTAGAAGCAACGTTCAAGGCTAAACGAAGTAGAGTCGCAATCAAAAGTACGGTAGGAAATGCGGCGAAGTCCAAAGGCCTACGGGTATATACAGAAACCAGTAGTACAACCATAGACAGGGCAATATTGAAGGTGAAAAACATATCCAACAAAAATGCTGGAATGGGTAACACCACCATAGCAAGCGTTGAAAGTACCATAACGGGTGCACCGATCGCAGGCATGGCACGGTTAGGGATTTTAGGCAGCTTGTCCGCAAAAGGCAGGGAGAATTTCATAAATCTGGGCAGTTTCGCTATGTTGTAGCTATCTCACCAAGCGAATTGAGGCTCAGGTCTAAGCTATGTTGCAATGGTTTAAAATGATCAGGTTTAAAATAGTCAACTTTATAACGATCAGCTTTATAATGTTCGGGGTTGATATAGCAAACACTGTACCAACATCTCACGTCAATTTATTGCCATCACCTCAATAAAAAGAGGCTTTGTCATCTCGGTATTATCAGCCTTCATTCAGCTGAGCTCAAGCAATTGATCTAATGACGTAAGTCAGGTGGGATCGGCATATTAGAATCTTGCAATTTTGGCCTATCACCACCTTTTTTTCGGTACTGTTTAAGCTGGAACACATATGCAAGAACTTGCGCCACTGCCGTAAATAGACCGTCAGGAATTTGTTGTTCCAACTCAGTGGTGTGATAAAGCGCTCTAGCCAATGGCGGTGCCGGAATAATATAGATGTCATTTTCACGTGCGATTTCACGGATCTTCATCGCCATATGGTCAACCCCTTTAGCGACCACAATCGGTGCCTTGTCTTGATTCTGCTTATAACGCAAAGCCACTGAAAAGTGCTCGGGGTTAGTAACAATCACATCCGCTTGAGGAACATCCGCCATCATACGTCGTTGAGCGGCTTCCCGTTGTAGCATGCGAATTCGACCTTTAACTTCGGGCTTACCTTCGGTGTCTTTGAATTCATCTTTGACTTCTTGTTTGGTCATCTTCAGTTGATCCGCGTGTTGCCAGATCTGGAATGGGATATCAATGGCTACCACGATGAGTAAGGTACAACTGATCAAGAGAATGAAGTTAAGTAATATATCTAAAGCGTGGAATATATTCTGCGGGTACACATCCAAGCTCAGCTGCATCAAATCGTGCTGAGAAGCTTGAATGAGATAAATGGCCATGCCCGATACCAATGCTACCTTCAAAATAGATTTCAGTAGTTCGACCCAACTTTGTAGGCCAAACATACGCTTGATACCACTCAATGGATTTAGCTTAGACGCTTTAGGCATCGCTGCTTGCATCGAAAAGTTAACCCCACCAACGCCAGCAGCGCCGATAACTGCAGCAACGAACAAAGTAATAAGGATCAAGAATAAAGGAAACAGTAGGTTCACCAATGCGCCACCCGCTATTTCTAGGAGTTTATTGGTATCAAATATTTCGTCACGACTCAGGGAAAACAAGCGTTGCATGGCCTCGAACAAAGCCTTCGCCATTGATTCGCCAAACCACATTAAGGAAATTGCACCGACAATGAGTACCGACGCCGACGCTAACTCTTTTGATCTTGCAACCTGCCCTTTTTCTTTGGCCTGTTGCAAGCGTTTGGGCGTGGCGTCTTCTGTGCGTTCTTGACCGTCTGACTCTGCCATTTCAGTCTCCTAGCAATCTAATCGGATTAGACGACATATCTGTTGTTCGCCTTGCACCCAGAATAGTTCATAGTGGCTAAATAAGCCGCCAAGGATGTACCAACAAAGCAACAGGCCCACGAGTAGCGCAAATGCAAAACCCAAAGAAAATATATTAAGCTGAGGTGCGGCGCGCGTCATTACACCAAACGAAAGGTTAATCGTTAGCAGCGCAATAATGCCCGATAAGGACATCGCTAATGCCGTTTTGAACATGATGCCAAGCCACAGTGCCAGTTCTCTAAAGTCTACAGCCGTCAAAGAACCGCTACCAATCGGCAAGGTCTTAAAGCTAAACACCACCAACTGCAACATTTTCAAGTGACCATCAGTCGCCAAGAAAAACATGGTAGCCAACAGCATGAACAGTTGGCCAAGTACTGGCGTGTTCTGCCCATTGGCTGGGTCAACCATAGAAGCGAAGCCCAAGCTCGATTGCATACCGAGAATCTGACCGAGCATAACAAAGGTTTGAATCAAGAACTGGGTGACAAACCCCATGGCAACGCCAATCACGATTTGTTCAAATACCGTCAAGAATCCTTGGAAAGACAGCAGTTCTATCTCTTTAGGAACGGCAGGAATCGCAGGCATCACAGCAAAGGTAATCGCCAAACCTAAATACAGACGGATACGCGGGGACACAAAGCGTGCCCCTGTTACCGTCATCACCATCAGCATGGCTGAGATGCGAGTGTATGGCCAAAAATAATTGGCTAACCACTCTAGTACAAGGCTCGTTGGGTATTCCATATCGGTTTAATACAAAACTTGCGGCAAGCGTTCGATGAGTTCAAAAAAGAACTCCATCATCATCTGAGTCATCCAGTGAGCAAACATCATCAACGCCAATAACGTCACGATCAAACGCGGCAAGAAGCTCAGAGTTTGTTCGTTGATAGACGTCGCCGCTTGGAAGACAGCAACGACTAAACCAATCAGCAGACTAGGAATAATAATGGCGCAAACCATTACAAGTACCATCCAAAGTGCGTCTCGAAACAAATCTACGAATATTTCAGGATTCATTATTCCCCCAGCTACAAGGCAAAACTGCCGGCGAGAGTGGAGAGTATCAAGTTCCAACCATCAACAAGGACAAACAGCATCAACTTAAACGGCAGCGATACGATCATCGGTGACAACATCATCATACCCATAGCCATCAATACCGAGGCCACCACCAAATCGATAATCAAAAACGGCAAGAACAGCATAAAGCCTATCTGGAAAGCCGTTTTCAGCTCTGACGTGATAAATGCAGGGATAAGAACCGCCATTGAAACGTCTTCAGGGTTAGTCACTTCCGCTCCTGAGATCTCAACAAAGGTCTCAAGATCTTTGATTCGGGTCTGTTTAAGCATGAAAGACTTAATCGGGCCTTGAGCAACATCAAAGGCCTGTCGTGCTGATATCTGCTCATTGAGATAAGGCTGAACCGCTTGCTCATTGACCTGATTGATCACCGGCGACATGATGAAGAAAGTCAAAAATATCGCGATACCAATAATCACTTGGTTCGAAGGCGTTTGTTGTAGACCCATTGCCTGACGCAAGATAGACATCACCACAACAATACGGGTAAACGACGTCATCAAAATCACCATTGCAGGCAAGAAGCCAAGCATGGTCATTAAGGCCAATATTTGCAGGTTGATGGAGTAGTCTTCACCACCGTTAGCATTAGTCGTCATGGTAAAGGCAGGAATACCACCACCATTACCCGTTAAGCTGCCTGTGGTCATGGTTTGCGACGTGGCTTGATCTTTTTCCATCGAGCTGATGGTTACCGACTCAGAGCCAGCCGTATTCGCAGGGATAACTGTGCCGTCTTCGGCCTGCGCAAATACCGACCCACTGAATACGATAGAGCAGAGAAGAATGAGCTGAACTAACAGCACTTTTACCGTTCGGAATGATCCGATTTGGTAAAAGTAAGATGAATTCGAAAATCCGTTACTTATTTGCATCTTTTTTTATTAGCTGGGAAAGCTGACTTGAAAACGTACTTTTTTCCAGCATCTCCTGAGTAAGAGGTTTATCGAGCTTAGAGATCAGCTGAATGGATTGCGTAGTAATGCCGACTAAGAACTGTTCATCACCCGCTTGAACAATCGCAATGCGTTCTTTAGTTCCAACAGGAATTTGTCTAACAATAGCCAAACCTTGTTGATTCGACATCGCAGGCACTTGCATCCGCTTGAGTAACCAAGCAATAAATAAGATGAAGGCGATAACGAAAATCAGCGACCCAAAAGTGGTCGCTAAATCAAGAGAAGGAGGCGCGGCAAAAGCAATAGAAGGCGCAGATAACAGCCCTACTCCCAATGTTCCACGAGACAAGCTTGTGATTTCACGAAACAAGCCCGTCACTCCGCTAAACAAACCAGCTATCCCGCGAGACAAGCCCACCAATATTTTTGGCGAAAAACGCATTAACGTAACTTCTTAATTCGTTCTGTTTGGCTAATCACGTCAGTCAAACGAATACCAAATTTGTCGTTCACCACAACCACTTCACCGTGCGCAATCAGAGTACCGTTAACCATCACATCCAGTGATTCACCAGCAATTCTATCTAGCTCGACAACCGAACCTTGGTTCAGTTGCAGTAAATTACGGATACTAATCTGAGAGCGGCCAACTTCCATGGAAATGGTCACTGGGATATCCATGATGGTATCCAGTTTACGACGCTCATCTTCAGAAATCGGAGACGATGAATCGGTTAGCTCATCAAGTGGTGCAGCGAGCACGTCGTCGACATCAATTGACGGTGCTAAAGGGTCTTCACCAAGTGCAGCAGCCCATTCGTCTGCTAACTTTTGATCTTCACTAGGTTCCATTACCAATTCCTATACTTTTATCTATTTTGCTATTCGTTATCGTCGCTATTTTCTAGCTCAGACATTAAGTCTTTGCCTAGAAATGCGAGATCAGTTTTAACCACATGCGGTCTTTGAATCTTTTCAGAAATCTGTACGGCGAGCTTCTCGCCTGAACGTCCCATTTTTACGCGATATGTAGGCAATTCCTCTACAAACATGGTCGCGTGCTCAGGCATGTTCATTGGAATAACATCACCTGGGCGCAACTCCATAAGATCACGCAGGGAAATATCTTGTTCAAGCAAGTTCACGCGAAAGTTGACTGGCACATCCATGATTTCATCACGAAGTGCTGAGCTCCAACGAACATCAGTTTCCATTTTGTCAGACTGAACACCGGCATCCAACAATTCACGAATCGGTTCTACCATGGAATAAGGCATAACGACGTGGAAGTCACCACCACCGCCATCCACTTCAATGTGAAATGAACTCACAACAATCACTTCTGTTGGGCTCACAATGTTCGCCATGCTTGGGTTCACTTCAGAATCCAAGTATTCAAACTCAACTCCCATTACTGGTGACCAAGCTTCTTTGTAATCTTCAAACACAATTTTCAGCAATAACTGAATAATTCGTCTTTCAGTCGGCGTGAATTCGCGACCTTCAATCTTGGCGTGAAAACGGCCATCGCCACCAAAAAAATTCTCTACAAGAATAAAAACAAGACGTGCTTCCATGGTGATCAGCGCCGTACCTTTTAACGGACGGAAACGAACCATGTTTAAACTAGTGGGTACATACAATGTGTTCTGGTACTCACCAAACTTCATCATTTGTACGCCGTTGATCGACACTTCAGCCGTTTTACGCAACATATTAAACAAACTGATACGCATATGACGCGCAAAACGTTCGTTAATAAGTTCAAGGGTCGGCATTCGACCACGGACGATTCGATCTTGAGATGAGAAATCGAAATTGATCGCATTGTCATTTTCGGTTTCTAAGACATCTTCAACGTCTTCAACATCGTCTACGCCATGTAAGAGCGCATCAATTTCGTCTTGGCTTAATAAATCGGTCACAAATTACCTATTGAATTACGAAGTCAGTGAATAACACTTTTTCAATCACAGGCTGGCCAACTGCTTGAGCCAGGCTTGCTTTAATATCTTCAGTCGCCTTATTGCGTAGTTCCACTCGCCCTGTTGGTGAGCGCAATTGATCAACCGTTGCAGACGCGAATGTTGCCAATAGCGTGCTTTCTACTAATGGAGAGTGGTAACGAGCAAGATCTTCATTCTTGCTGCCGCGTACCATTAATTGTGCTTTTATCTGAACTAGACGGTCTTTTTTATCACCCGTCACATTGAACAAAAAAGGCTGAGGAATATTAACATACATGACAGGTTCTACAGCGACCATCGCGCTAGCGGGTTGAGATTGAGACTCAGAAGCTCCGTCATCTGAACCTAGAAAAAAGAACAGTGCGGCACCCACTCCAAGCAGTAAAACGACTACGGCAATAATGATAATAAGAAGCTTACTTTTCTTTTTAGTTGGATCTTGTTCTGCAGACATACTGTTCTCTAACTTCCTGTTATTTCCACTAACGAGCTGTTATGGCCTGATATTAGGCATAATAACTAATTCCATCACGCTTTGATGCGACATTCAATTCAAGATTGCTGCCGCTATCAAGGTTTTCATCACCTTGACCATCATTTGCGCGGTTAGAGCCTGATTGTTGCTCACCATTGTTGTATCTATCTTGCCCTTGACCCGTATTCTGTTGTTGAACGGACGAATCAGCAAGCTGCATCCCTTGTTGAGCAAGCATCTCTCTCAAACGAGGTAAGGTTTGCTCAATCACATCTCTCGCCTGTTGGTTGCTCACCGTGAAGTGAACATTCGCCACGTCATTATTCATGGTCATTCGAATTTTCATTTGACCCAACTCTGGCGGATCAAGGCGGATGTCCAAGTTCTTAAGGTTCTTAGACATCATCATTTGTATTTTTTCTGCCACCTGTTCGTTTGCCAACTCTTTAGTTAGCTGAAGAGGTGCCTGTTGGGCCGCTTGAATTTCAGCTCGTGTTGGAGCCGAACCTACGGTCGCTGTTCCCTGAACACCCGCTGCAGAAGCAATTTGCTGAGCAAACGTCGAGTCTTTGGAATCATCTTTAGCACCAGCCTTACCCAGGCCAGAGAGTGCCGCCGCGCCAGCGCCAGCTTTGAGCAACATATCCGTTGAACCCGCCTTAGTCGCGGCTACAGGTGCATTCACTGTCAGGCTTTGCGCCGTTAAACTCGGGTCCAAGGCTGCATGTTGTGCAGAAGCGGCATTGCCCTGCTGAGCAGCCAACTGTTGAGCTGCAGCCTGTTGAGAAGCATGTGCATTATTAGCGTGCAACATTGCCGCTTTATCTGTAACTGCATTGGTTGCAGCTTGAGATGAAGCCTGAGCAGATGCTTGTTGGGCTGCGGTAGCAAGTGCCGCTGTCGATGCTACCGCACCTAGAGCTTTGGCTTCACTTGAGTCAGAGTTATCCCAATCGATAGCTGCTGATTCAGCATTCGAATTTTGGCTCAATAACGCCGATGCTTGTTGTTGAACATTAGTCAGCTGTTGATTCAACACTTCTAAGTTACGTGTGGATTTAGCTAAGGCAGCTTGCTCGTCAACCGTCAACTTAGCGCCACTTTGTTGCTTTTGAAGCAAACCATCGACAACAGACTGTTCTGATTCGATTTCTGAATTCAATTGATTTAGCACTTTGGTATGGGCATCAACTTGTTTTGCAAGCTCGATGTCAGCGGATGAAAGCGCTTCACTTTGATCGCTAGCAGCTGCCGCATTTTTTTGGCTAAGCTCTCGGCTCATGCTTGCTTCGATCTGCTCAGGGGTAACACCTTTGTCCATGAGTTGTCGAATTTCATCATCAGTCAACTGAGAAACACCTTTACCACCGGTAAGCACGGCGATCTCAGAATCGACTTCAAGTCCACTTTTTGTGTTGGTTAAATTGGCTTGTTCTGTCGTCAGACCCATTGCTCCTGCAACTGAGTCGCCAGCGATATTGCCTTGGGCTTCACCTGCATTCACTTGTGGACTAGTTTGTTGGGTGGCTTGTTGAGGCAAGCCTTTGCCGTTCGCAGGCTGATTCAGTGTTTTGTTTGCCTCATCCAACTGACCAAGCAGTTTATTGCCTTCATTCATCGCGACGCTGGCTTGCGATGCCTGAGCCTTGGACTCTGTAATCTGAGTGGTTGAGTCGTTATCAGTCGAAACTTGTTGAGATTGCTCCCCTTTAGGCAGTGCCTTCTCTACCAAGGTATTGTCACTGGTCGAAGTCGACGAGGCTTTCTCTTTCGACTTTGAAGCTAATTCAGACGTTTGTTCAGCACCTATTTTTTCGGTGGTCGCCTTTTCAGCATCAGCTTTTGTAGAAGCTTGCTTAGTTTGACCTTCACTCGTTGCGCCTGCGCTCTCAGATTCACTAGCATCGCCTTTACTCAGTTCCGGAGAAGCTTCTCCCTCAGCAGAGCTCGACTTAACTGATTCGCTTTCATCACTCGACGCCGAGATTTTTTTATCATCAGATTTTGAGCCGTTTTCAGCGTCTTTAACTGTTGCTTTGCTGTCACTTTCTTCAAAGCCTAGCGCTTCTTTAAACGACTCAAAAAAACCTTTTGAATCGCCGGTATCTTCTACCTTTGAAGAGGCAGAGCCAGTGTCCAACAAGGATGACGTTTTGTTGGTCGCTGAATTTGAGGAAAGACTAACATTCATATATACAAGCTCTATCTACTAGCTTTGCTGTCATAAATCGGACAACAAAAAGAAAGTCGGATGCTTTTCATGCCTTTACTGGGCATAATGCGCAATTTTATATAAAACGGAGCAAGAAACATGCCTATTAGTTCTGTTCTCACAATCGGAACGGCAACACCTGCGTCATTTAGGGCTTAGGATCACATCTTCTTTCGGCCATACATCAGCGTCGAGAACTCATCCATTTGCTTCTGTTCTCTTTGGTCTTGCAGTTTTGCCTTCTCTTTCTGTTTTTTCTCCATCAACCACTCATAAGATTTACGCTTTTTACGTAGCTCCATCCAGTAGTTTTGGCAGTTGTCGACTTGGTTTTTAAAATGGTGCTCCGCTTCTCTCTGTTTAGATAATGTTTCGTCTAGTTGAGTTAGGAAACGGTTCAAGTGACCATACTGGCTCGCCGTTAGTCCAGCCTTTCCGCGGTCGATAAGCTGCTGACAGTAATCAAGTCGATACTTTTCAATTTGAGCGACCTGCTCATAGTAACCTTGAAGTTCCGAATTCGCTTTGTTGAGCGCGAGTACGGCTTGGTTCTCTTGATCCTTAGATTGATCGAGCAAAAACTCTAATGCGTTATCCATGACTAACCTTATTCACTCGTTAGCCACCCAATACATGTTTCAACATGTTGACACACATGTCATAGGGAACTGTTTCTTTCATTTTTTGCTGTAAGTACTCATCCAACCTCGGTTTCAAGGTGAAAGCACTGTCAATTGCAGGATCAGTCCCCGGTTTGTAGGCGCCTATCGAAACCAAATCTTGGTTTTTACGACAAATAGACAGTACTTGGCGCACCGCTTTCGACATCAATACATGTTCTTCGGTGGTGATTTGCGGCATAACACGACTGACGGATTTCTCAACATCAATCGCAGGATAATGACCCGCATCAGCCATCTCTCGCGACAACACAATGTGGCCATCAAGAATCGCTCGCGATGCATCAGCAATCGGGTCTTGTAAGTCATCACCTTCAGTTAAAACGGTAAAGAAAGCCGTGATGGAACCTTGTTCATCGTTGCCGTTACCCGCACGTTCGACGAGCGCGGGAAGCTTGGCGAATACTGATGGCGGATAACCTTTGGTCGCTGGCGGCTCACCGACAGACAGAGCAATTTCACGCTGAGCCTGAGCAAAACGGGTCAATGAATCCATTAATAAAAGAACATCTAAACCTTGGTCGCGGAAGTACTCAGCGACAGCCAGCGCAGTTTGGCAACCTTTCAATCGCATCAGCGGCGATGAATCCGCAGGAGCAGCGACCACCACAGATCGTTTACGTCCATCTTCGCCAAGAATCTCTTCAATAAATTCTTTCACTTCTCGTCCACGTTCGCCAATGAGCCCCACGACTACCACTTGCGCGGTTGTGCCTCGAGTCATCATGCCAAGCGTGACCGACTTACCCACACCGGAACCAGCAAACAGACCGATACGTTGTCCTTTACCAACGGTAAGCAAACCGTTGATGGCTTTCAAACCAACATCAAGCGGCTCAGAAATGGGTTTACGAGCCAGAGGATTAATTGGCTCTGCATTAAATGAAGCGCGTTGTTCGGTATAGATTGGACCTAGCCCATCAAGTGGGTTACCCACACCGTCAATAACACGACCAAGCAACTCCATCCCAACAGGAATGCCGCTCTCTGAGGTCACCGGTGTAACACGGGCACCTGGTAAGATTCCCGTAATTTGCTCACTCGGCATCAAAAATAGGTTGTCACCTGAGAAACCAACCACTTCAGCTTCCATCTGACCAGACATGGTTTCGACTAAACACAAGCTGCCGATCGGCGCCTTACAGCCGGTCGCTTCAAGCGTTAGGCCAACAACACGTACCAATTTTCCGGATGCAATCGGTCGCGATTTCAGACCTTCGACTTTGTATTGACTCAGACGATTCGCTAGCTCAAGCATTACTCATGCCCTTGATGGCGGTTTACACCACAGAAGCTTTGAATCACGTTCTTCACACGCTCTTCCATGCGGTAGTTAACACTCGACTCACCCGCTTCGATTTGTACATCACCACGGTTGAGTGCAGGCTCCGCCACTAGAGTCCAGTTGCGGCAATCCAATTCCGTTTCACCATATGCAGAGCGAATAATGGCAACATCTTCAGGATTAAGCTTCAATGTGATCGCGTGACCAGAGATTGGCAGTGATTCTACCGATTCTTTCACGGTATCTAATATGATTTGTGGGTTGGTGTGTACTTCAACGTGAACCACTTCTTTGACCATGGTAAGCACCATGTCCACCAGTTGCTTCTCAACCTGAGCATTCATTAGCTCCAACGGTTGTGCAAATTGGTTCGCTAGCCCCATAAAGATAGCAACTTGTTGTTGAATGTATTCCTGACCAGCCGTTACACCTTCAAGCTTACCGGCATCATTACCTTCACTATGGCCTGCAGCAAAGCCTTCTTCTTTGCCTTTTTCGTAACCTTGCTTAAAACCAGCTTCTTGTCCTTGATGAAGCCCTTCTTGGTAAGCACCTTGCTTGATCAATTCAATTTGTTCTTCAGTCAGAACAAGCTCTTCATCTTCGATGGCTTCTTCAACAGTCGGCATCCAACCAGGGTCATAATTGAAGGCGGTTTCTTTGGCTTGTTTGTTCACGTCAGAGGTGTAGTCAGGCAGCCCCCACTTCTGAGGTTGGGCTACCGAATTATCTTCTTCGGGACGAAGGAAGCCGCGTTTTCTATCACCTGACATATCAGTACCTATCTATGAATGAGTCAAACTGCGTTGTAAATTCAAGCAGTTAAACTTAATTAATCTGTAGTTCGAGATTGGATAAAGAAAAGCCCCAACATTGTGGGGCTTTTGAGATTTCTGTATTAAAGGAACTCGTCGGCGCCACCAGACAGCATAATCTCGCCGCTGTCAGCCATTTTCCTCGCGATACCCAGAATCTCTTTCTGAGCCGCTTCCACCTCGGAGACTTTCACAGGCGGCATCGCCTCAATATCGTCTCTCATCATATCGGCAGCACGTTTAGACATGTTCTTGAAGATCTTCTCACGCAGACCTTCATCAGCACCTTTAAGCGCTTTCTGTAGAATGTCTTGCGGTACATCACGCAGCAATCTCTGAACACCTTGGTCATCAACTTCGATAAGGTTTTCAAAGACAAACATAAGATCTTGAATCTGTGTTGCCATGTCTTCGTCTTGGTCTCGAATTTGATCTATCAAGACGCCTTCGACGTTGTTATCCATGTAGTTCATGATCTCAGCCGCGGCTTTCAGGCCACCAATTTTGGCCGCTTGAGCACCAGCTTGACCCGCAAACTGTTTCTCCATGATTTCGTTCAGTTCAGCAAGCGCCGAAGGTTGAACTTCTTCAAGGTTAGCAATACGCATCATCAGATCCAGACGAACACGTTCTGGGAATTGAGACAGAATCTCGGCCGATTGATCAGCATCGAGATACGACAATACAATGGTTTGTATCTGAGGGTGCTCGTTTATGATGATACTTGCCACCTGACGAGGATCCATCCACTTAAGCGAATCCAAGCCTTTAGAACCGGTCCCTAGAAGGATCTGGTCAACAAGGTTATTCGCCTTGTCTTCACCCAGAGCAGCAACTAGTGCGTTACGCATAAAGTCTTCGCTGCCCATGCCAATGTTAGTGTACTTCTGAATATCATCTAAAAAAGCACGGTGAACCGCACCTACTTTTTCTTGGGATAAGTCGGTTGCACGTGCCATCGCACTACCGACACGTTGAACCTGCTTTGGCTCTAGGTGACGAATAATACCAGCCGCATCTTCTTCGTTTAAGCTTAGCAATAAAATTGCAGCGCGCTCATCTCCTGAGATAGAACCGATATCGACGCTAGAGACATCAAGCACTTCACCGCCTTCAGTTTGTTGTGGAACTATTTCGTTAGCCATCTACCATCCAATTCTTAACTACTTGAGCTGCGAGCTCTGGTTCATTCGCTACAAGTGCACGTACTGCTTTCAGCACGTCCTCGTCTTTATGAAGGTTTGGTAAGTCAATGCTTGAACCAAATTCAAACAGCTCACCACCTTCAATATCGCCACCAATTAGGCTCGTTTCACCGTCGGCACCAATCGGCATGCCATCAGGGCCGTACATTTGATCATCGTTGTCGGCTGCAGGGTTAAGCAGTTTCTTCATTGCAGGGCGTACAAGTACCAATACCACCACAATAATAACCAACGCACTCGCAAACCAACGAATCCAATCATTAAAGTTTGGATGCTCCCAAATAGGCACATCAGCTACGATATCAGTCACCTGAGGCGCAAACTGCATGCTCAATACGTTTAACAAATCACCACGATTTTCGTCAAAACCCACAGTGCCAATCAAAACCTGACGAATGGCATTGATTTCGCTAACTGGGATTGGCGTGTGAACCACTTCGCCCGTGTCTGGGTTCAATGATTGACGGTCTTTAATCGCTACCGATACCGTCTGACGGTTAACTGTGCCGCTCTGTTTACGTTCGTGGCTAATGGTTGTATCTAGCTCAAAGTTTCGAGTCGCTTCTTTGTGAACCGAACCTTGTCCCGTCATTGCGCCATCTTTCATCTGGGCAACATCTTGAGGGATAGAAGCATCTGCAGGAGGCTGATTACTCAAAGCACCAGGAATGCCAGCCACAGTATTGCCGTTGTTGTAATCTTCTAAAGTGTATTCACTTCGGGTCGCAGGCGTATTCGGGTCGAAACGTTTTCTGGTTTGCTCTACCGCACTAAAGTCGAGCTGAATATCAACTTGAGCGGTGTAGTTACCAAATCCAAGGATAGGAATTAAGATAGAATCAATTTTCTCACGTAGCGCTTGTTCTTGGTTGCGCTCTAATTCATGTTCTTTGCGGCGCGCTGTTGACATCGGGTCTTGAGAGCCTGAGTTCAAAAGTCGACCATGCTGATCGGTCACCGTGATACGTGAGGTTTTCATTCCCGGAACCGCACTCGCCACCATATCCACAACAGAATCCACTTCTTGCTGCTTTAGGTTAGCTCCGGTTTTGACTGTTAGAAATACAGAAGCTGAGGCTTCTTGATTGTGACGTACGAATACACTTTGCTTTGGCAATGCTAATAAAACCTGAGCTTTACGCACCTGTTTCATCTGCTCGATGGCTTTCGCAAGCTGTCTCTCACGACTTAATTTAAGGCGTTCCTGCTCTAAACGTTGTGACACACCAAAGCCCATGTCTTGCATGAGTATGTCATCGCCAGCATTTCGCTCTTGATTCAACCCCGCTCGTACCATATTAAGCTTCAGAGAGTTGTACTCACTCGCAGGTACCGAGATAGTGTTGCCTTCAAGAGAATACTCAATTTTTTGCAGATCTAAGTAATCAAGAACGGGGATCAACTCTTCTGTTTCGTAAGCACCTAATGGACGCATTTCTGGTTCTTTTACCCAGAAAAAAAGCATCACAATTAGCGCTACGCAAATAGAGATGGAAAGGACCAAGACGACCTGACGAAGTAAATCGAGATCGCCCACAGCCATATCGAACTTCGATGAGCTGCGTTCACCTAAATCGGGATTTTGCCCTGTTCCGTCAAGATCAGAACCCGCCATGAGAGCGTGGTCGTTGCTATCGCTTACGGTTAAATCTGTTGTTTGACTATTATCTGCCACTATTCAATTACCTAACTTATACCGGCATATTCATCAGCTCTTTGTACGATTCGACCAATTTATTTCTAATTTGGATCGTCGCTTCAAAAGCCACACTAGATTTATTACGAGCAATCATCACATCAGACAGTGACACGCTTTGGTCACCGCTATCAAAACGAGCTTGAAGACTGCCTGAGGTCTTTTGTAATGAGTTCACATTATTGATGGCTTGCGTAAGCATGTTGCCAAAGTCTGCACCAACCGCTTGCCCTGTTCCAGTAGGACGCGCGCTAGCAGCTTCAACCATCATTGCCTGCATTTCGCCTTGTAAACCATCTATTCTCATCTACTACCTCAGGAGTCAAAATTATGACTATCTATTTCGCTGTATTATTGACTGAGCAATTAGCGTGCCACACATTATTTTGACTAGACATCGTACTACAACAGTCAGAAACCTGGCACTACTAATCTATCCTCAGTTTGGGATATCTATTCCAGCATCGCGCATTTTTGCTAACTTATAACGTAATGTGCGTGGACTAATGCCCAGTTTTTCAGCCATATCTTTACGTCGGCCACTGCAAGCAATCAATGTTTCAAGAATAATTGCATACTCTTGATCTCTAAGTTCATTACCAAGCCCTTCACTGCTGGCAACGACTTTGTTGATCGGATTAGATTCAGCAATAGGCTTAATTTCTGGCGATGCAACGTCATTGCCTTCGACAATTTGTTGTAGCCCACTTGCATCTTGCCAATCAACACCTTCAAGAAGGATATGCTCACCAGAAATATGATCTTGTTCGCTCAAGATCAACGCTCGTTGAATGACATTATCTAACTCACGAACATTACCCGGCCACGGATAATTGACGAGTTTACTGATGGCTTGCGCTGACATCACGGGTACGGGCATACCAAGTTTGGTGCAATTACGCTCAACCAAATGCTTAGCTAGAGGCTCAATATCGCCTTTACGCTCACAAAGTGGCGGCCAAGATATTGGGAAAACATTCAGTCGATAGTATAAATCTTCACGGAAGTTCCCTTCAGATACATACTGTTTTAAGTCACGATTACTGGTCGCCAACACACGAACGTCTAGCTTGATGCTCTTACGGCTCCCCAAACGCTCAACCTCACGCTCTTGCAACACACGCAGTAACTTAGCTTGAAGGCTAAGCTCCATCTCACTGATCTCGTCCAGTAAAATAGTGCCGCCTTGTGCTTGTTCAAACTTACCTGGACAAGCCTGAATAGCGCCAGTAAAGGCACCTTTTTCATACCCAAAGAGTGTCGCTTCCAACATATTATCTGGGATCGCAGCGCAGTTAATCGCGACAAATGGACCATCTTTACGGCTTGAGGCGTTATGAATGTAACGAGACATAACTTCTTTACCGGAACCGCTCGGCCCTAAGATCATTACGTTAGCATCCGTTTTTGCGACTTTATCAGCCAGCATCATTAGCTTGATACTTTTTTCATCGGCAACGATGGCATCACCATTGTCATCCGACTTAACAGGAGCGTAACGGCTCACCATGTTTAGCAGTACTTCTGGCGCAAAGGGCTTTGCCATGTAGTCGATAGCACCCTCTTTCATTGCTGCTACGGCATCTTCAATGTTGGCATACGCTGTCATCAACAATACAGGCAAATTAGGCCAATGCTGCTTGATGTTTCTTAGCAATGCTAAGCCGCCCATACCTGCCATCTGCACATCAGAGACAACGATATCAACGGAGTTCGATTTCAATTTTACCAGAGCATCTTCCGCACAATCCGCTTCTAGCCATTCATAGCCAGCAAGCGCGAGAGTGTCGACAAGGGCTTCGCGTAGACCTTCATCATCTTCGACGATTAACACTTTGCTTTGAGCCATAGGATTCTCCAGTGTAAATTCAGTTAAAACGTATTAGTCTTCAGTTGAAGCGCTTCTTTCGAGCGGCAAGCACATAGTAAAGCATGCGCCATCACCTTCTTCTGAGATCAATTCCAGTCGGCCTTCATGTGCACGACATACCATTTGTACAACCGCCAAACCTAAACCTGTACCTTGTGAGCGAGTGGTAAAGAAGGGTTCCATAATTTTACCTTGAAGCTCTTTCGCAACGCCGGGTCCACTGTCTTGTACTGATATCTTAAGTTCGCCGTTGACGGGCCTAAAAAAGACATCAATCTGCGACTCTTTGCCTGCAATTTGAACCGCGTTCAAAACCAGGTTACTCAGAGCAGACGCAATAGCATTGGCGTTACCAAACATTTGAGTTTCTTCGCCCTCAACTTCCTGGCAATAATCAATCTGGTTGGTCTTTAGTGCCGCTTCCACCATTGGGTGAAACTCAGTGATCAGTTCAGCCACAGTAAATGGCTTAACCACTTTATTGTCGCCACCTTTGGCAAACAACAGCATGTCATTCACTTGCTTCTCTAAGTCATGCAATCTATCCATAAGCTTAGATTGAAAACGCGTTTTTGTTGCCGGCGGTAAGTTTGGCGCGGCAAGATTTGATGCATACAACATCGCGCTAGAAAGTGGCGTACGCACCTGATGCGCCAATGAGGCGACCATTCTACCTAACGAGGACAAACGCTGAAGATCACTAACACGAGACTGTAGAAGACGTGTTTCTGTCAGGTCGGTAATCAGTATCAGTTGACCGGTGGTAGAAGCTGAAATCGCCAAACGAACCTTACGTCCGTTCTTTAGTGAGATCTCATGTCCATCATCGTCTTTTGGGTCAAAGGCACTTTGAATAACCGAAAACCACTTCTCACCCACCAGTTCCACACCTAAAATTCGGTGCGCTTCAGGGTTCGCTTCCCTTACTTCCCCATGAGTATCTAACAAGATGACACCTGCTGGCATCACATCAAGCACTTGCTTATAGCGCTCAACCTGCTGTTCAACTGAATCTAGGTGTGATTGATTTTCGGGTTCGTTAGATAGTTGCATGTCAAAAATTTGCCTCAAATACTAAAACAGCCTGACACGTACAACACGAGCCAGGCTATTTGCTATATTTATCACATAGTTAAGTAAGCAACAACTCGACTATGCCATCTCTATTCTCTCAATCAGAGCACACTCTAATTAAATATGAGTAATAATTTTATATTGTTGAACGTAATCTGATCTCTAACGCTGCAGATTATACTTACGCATTTTTTCAACCAAAGTCGTTCTGCGCATTCCAAGCATATCAGCAGCACGAGCAACAATGCCACCCTGCGCCTCCAAAGCTTGGTTAATCATATTCACTTCCATATCAGCGAGTAGCTCTTTGAGGTTAACCCCTTCTGGCGGTAACTCTTGAGGCGCATTCGCGTTATCGGCAAGATCATCTTGTTGATCAAAGCTAAAATCTTCTGAAAATATGTCAGCCAATGCATCACGTTCCTGATCTTCCTCAGACGCAAAGTTATTAAACTCTGGTTGGAATTCAGGAATATCACTGTATCGATATTTAGTGGGAAGGTGGTTCACGTCAACCAAGCTGTTTGGATAAAGGATAACCATTCGTTCAACTAAGTTCGCTAATTCACGAACGTTGCCAGGCCAATAATGCTCCATCAAAGAGTTGATAGCACGAGGCGTAAAACAGATTGGCATGCTACCTTCCGCTTCCATTCGGGTCATCAGTTCTTGAAGCAACAGAGGAATATCTTCTTTGCGATCTTGAAGTGCAGGCATTTCAATTGGGAATACGTTTAAGCGATAGTAAAGGTCTTCACGGAACGAGTCATCGTCGATCATATCTTCAAGATTACGGTGCGTTGCCGCAACTACTCGAACATCCGCTTTAATGGTGTTGTTACCACCTACACGCTCAAAGCATCGTTCTTGTAAAACACGCAGCAATTTAACTTGCATCGCCATTGGCATATCGCCAATTTCATCAAGAAATAGTGTGCCACCTTCAGCCAGTTCAAAGCGTCCTTTACGTGCGGTAATTGCACCAGTAAATGCACCTTTCTCGTGACCAAACAATTCACTTTCGAGCAACTCTGCAGGAATAGCGCCACAATTCACTGGTACAAATGGCCCAGTACGACGCTTAGAATGATAGTGAATATTGCGAGCTACAACTTCTTTACCTGTACCTGATTCACCAAGAATCAGCACGTTAGCTTCCGTAGTAGAAACCTGTTCAATTAAATGACGTACTTCTTGAATACCAGCACTTTGCCCTACCAGGCTGCGAAACAGTGTGTTCTTACGTGTAGAAGATACAACTTGAACGCCTTTACGGCCTAAGAAGTCTTTACAGTGTCTTAATGCATCACTGAGTTGAGGATAGTTAAGAGGAAGTTCGAGTTCGCCAACAAAGTTGGTGAGTTCATCAACTGGGTGATTGTTTTTACCGATCACAAGCAATGGAATGTGATTGGCGTGAACAAGCTTTTCATTGAGTAATGCGTTGAAGCCTTTACCTTTAATTGAGCCGATAATGCAGCCTGCCCACTGAAGTGACCAGTCTACTTTGCGCGCTTGTTCAGAGCTGATAACTTCGCAACTCTCTCCTACAAACTCTAATATTGTGCTTAAATTGTCACGATCTTGAGCGTTATCGTCGACGACAAGCAGTTTTGCCAAACCTTGCATAAGTAGGAATTATTGCCTTTATTTTGGTGCGATGCGGAAAAACGGTGAGCGACGTAGTCGATAAAACAGAGAAAAAACATCAATGATTATGTTTACGTGGACAAATTTAGGAAATCAGCAACGAAAAAAGCCATTAGGCTATCTAATGGCTTCTATTTTATTTGATTAAAAAAATAAGGCAACCAACCAATTGAGGGATATGAGATTGGTTAAAACTGCAATTTTTCTTTAAATACCTACTTCATCAGACGTCAAGTTGTGATATTCGTTCGGAATTTGGTCCCAAGCGCTCTTAATTTCACGGATAATATCGATAACATCATCAATTGGCTGTGGGTCATTTTTGTGATTTGCCGCAGAAATTTGCGTGATCATGAACTCATAAAGTTGATCTAGGTTTTTCGCAATATCACCACCATCGGCCATAGAAAGGCAACTGCGTAGGCTAATAATGATATCTAGAGCCTTACCAAGGCGCTCACCTTTCACCGGAATGTTGCCCGCTTGCATTGCCGCTTTACCTTGAATCAAGCGTTCAATAGCGCCTGCCATCAACATTTGTACAATCTTATGGGGTGAGGCAGCTGTTAGCTGACTATCCACTGATACCTTTTTATATGCCTGTAAAGAACCGCGCATAGTAAACCTCTTCTATAAAAACTTTTTGTATTGTTGAACTGATTTAGTACCGTGACGATATTTGTGTAGGGTCTTACCTACTCGACTCGTCTCAGACTGCATCAATTCGACTAATTTTCTGGTTCTGATAATGGCTTCAAACCATTCAGAACTTTGCTTAACGTCGGGATGTGAGTCGATGAATTGAAGCACGTTTTGCAATAACTGTTCTCTGTTATCGACAAGCTGCGTTATTTCTTCAGCATTAATTTCGCCAAATTCAAGCTTAGAGATAATTAGTTGATCCAGTTCACAAAGCTCTTCAAGCTGGTTGTTCATCTATTAACCTAACGCATTCATCATGCTGCCCAATTGGGATTGCATCTTACTGGTCGCATCTTGCATAGCAGTAAACTTAGAGTGCGTGCGGCTCTCTAGGCTGTCCATTCGGCGGTCCAATGCACCTTGATCATCAGCCAAGCGATAATTCTGTTCGACTAAGCTCTTTTCTCGTGTACGAATTGAGCCGGTAATGCCTGTGATGCCTTGAATCGCATCTTCCACTTTTTTGGCGAAACCGTTGTTGCCACCAAAGAACTCCCCCAACTTATCAAAGTTATTGTTAAGTTGACGGTCAAGCATGTCGTAGTTAATTTCTAGCGAACCTTGTCTCGTTGTCGTGATACCAAATTCAGTCAATGACTTGAGGTTATCTGGCGCACCTTCAATGCTCGACGAGAAGACACCTTTCAGTCTCGAGTCGGCGTTACGTACCGTACTATCGCCAGAAAGAGGCCCCTTTTGACCAGTCGTTGGATCCACACCAGCCAAGTTTTTAGAGACTTGGTAAAATTGATTGTAGGAATTAACAAAGGTCTCAATGTCTTGGCGAACACTTTTACGGTCGTACTCAACACCAATTTCTGCCGGCGGCTTATCTTTTGGTGTTTTTCCTTTCACCGTAATATCGATACCTTCAACGGCATCTTCAATCACATTGTTATTACTCGAAAGCTGAGCAACGCCATCCAAGACGACCATTGAGTCTTGCCCAGCCTGAACTTCAGCCATACCGCTATAGGTATCAAAAGACTGTTGTGCCAATTCGAGGTCAGCTTGCGCTTTATCGACTTGCTCTAAAAGTTCACGCTCTTCGGGCTCCAATTTCGCACGCTCAATTTTTTTGGCTTGTTCAGCGGTCAATTCGCCTTTTTGAACTTTCTCAGCCAGATCGGCTTTTTCTTGTGAAATTTTGTCTTCGATACGTGCTTGTTCAGCTTCAAGCTTTTGTTGAGCCTCTTTCGGCGTCACGTAAGAATCGGTCAGAGTACCCGAGGCAGCATTTGACCACCCTGGAACATCAGGAGCCTTCTCTATCGCTTTTTCATCAAGCTCGAGTTCTGGTGTGTAGTAAGAATCTAAAAGAGTTCCTGACGCTGTTTCAGTCCAACCCGGGATATTGTCTTCAGGCATCACTGATTTAGCGGCTTGAGCTGCGTCTAGGGCAGCTTGACCATCGGCTGCAGCTTGCTCGCCATAGCTAAGACTTTGAGAGTCTCCGTCAGCGGATGAAGCAGCATCGGTTTGATTTTTTGGGATAATATTGCCGTCTTCATCGAGTGTTTCACTCGCATTTGGGTCATCGTTAGCGATCGCTTCATCGATGAGTTCAACGGCTTTTCCTGCAGGGGTTAGAGCAAGAACATCTTGAGCAGCAAGGCGTGCTTTCTCTAGCGCCTTAACGCGTTCTTCAAGCGTTTTGTATTCGAGTTTTTTTAGAGGGTTAGCAGCATCAGATTCTACATTAATGCTGATCTGCTGATCTGAACCAGACTGGTTCGAGGCAACAATAAGTCGTGGGCCTTCGACATCATTGATAATAGATGCACGAACGCCTGGGTTGCTATCTGCACCATTAATACCGCGAACAACATCGATAAGTTTCGATCTGTCGCCAACTTGTATGTCAAAACTATCATCACCAAGCGAAACCTGCAGCTTACCTGGGCCAAATTTCATGTCCTCTGATAATACATCAGAAGCCACTTTATGGCTCTGGGCAAGCTGCAACACATCGATGGCATATTTGCCAGCGATCGCTTCGGTAGTCGCTGTTGCAGAGACAAGAGCTTCATCGGTACTCTCTACTGTTCGCACAGCGAAAGCTTTTTCCTGACGAAAATTTGTCATCAGGCTTTTCATCGAATCAAGGGATTCTCTGAGTCTTCCATAGGCACTAATGCTGGTGTCGATTCGCGTTCGTTCATTGTCGATTCGTTGCTGTTTAGGTACACGCTCCGAATCTACAATTTTGCTGACCATGGAATTGATATCCATGCCAGACGAAATCCCCATTGGGCCAAAACTCATTAAACCACCTCAATAATACGACTTAAACCTTCACCTCAAATATTCTACTATTCGAGTTTTGGGCTGCTAGGCGCCTTAGAATTTCAAGCATTTCTTCATCAGGTATCTGGCGAATAATATCACCTGTTGTAGTCTCATAAATGGTGACCACATCTCTACCCGATTCTTCATCAACTTTAAAAGCAACACCCTTATTGAGAGAAGAGATAAACTCGTTTACCTTTTCTACCATCTTGACTCGCTCTTCATCATTTAACTCTTGTCGAACTTGAGCTAATTGAATCGCCGCTTCGGTAGCCTCTTCTTTCGATTTCTCTACCTTGCCATAAGATGTTACTTCTTTCAGTCGTGAAATGCTCGACGCACTACTACCTTCATCGCTTGCAATTTTAATGCCATTAGGTGAGCCGTAAGGCTGGATGTTCGATGCGTTGGATGGAATTTCCATAACACTCTCCCTCCCTCCTTTATGAGCCAAACAGTAAAACTCTACGCTCAGTAGAGTTTACCGCTACTTACCGGAGTAAGTTTAGCCCAATAAGCTTAGAGCTGCTGATGGTGATTGTTTTGCTTGAGCTAAGATAGAAGTACTCGCCTGTTGTAGGATTTGAGACTTCGTCATTGCCGTTGTTTCTTTCGCGTAATCGGTATCTTTGATACGGCTCTTAGAAGCATTAACGTTTTCGTTAATGTTATCTAAGTTGCTGATAGCGTGATCAAAACGGTTTTGGAAAGCACCAAGAGAAGCGCGGTTACTGTCCACTGATTTTAGTGCACCATCAATAACAGATACGGCTTCGTTTGCACCAGCAACCGAGGTTACATCGATATCGTTAACGGTAACGTCTTTAGCTGCACCGATACCTAGTTCACCAGCAAGGCTGCCACCGAACTCAACATCACCTTCAACTTTTTGGCTTGAAGCGAAAAGTTGCAGTTTACCGCCTTCACCTACCGACGCTTTAACGTCTTGGCTTTGACCGTTGATGTAAGTTGCTAGCTCTTCCATATCGTTGCCTTCCTTCGCAGAAATAGCCAACTCTTGTGCTTCGCCAAACTTATCGTTGTATTTGATCGTTAAATCAGAACCAGCACCTACGCGCCAAGAAGCATCTTTGCCTTCTGTAACACCGTAGCTCTTACCACCCATGTCTTGAGTGTCAGTACGCATGTTGTTCATCGTTAGCATTACTGCTTCACCAGAATCAGCACCGATTTGGAAAGATTGGCTACCGTAAGTACCGTTAAGAAGCTTGTTACCACCAAAAGAGGTCGTTTCAGCGATACGGTTAAGTTCAGTGTTTAGAGCCGATACTTCTTCTTGGATCGCAACACGTTCAGATTTGCTGTTTGAACCATTTGAAGATTGAAGAGAAAGGTCACGCATACGTTGCAGAATGTTGGTTGACTCATTCATTGCACCTTCAGCAGTCTGTGCAATTGAGATACCGTCATTCGCATTTTTCACAGCCATATCTAGGCCACGACTTTGCGACGTTAAGCGGTTAGAGATTTGTAGGCCAGCAGCATCATCTTTTGCGCTATTGATTTTATAGCCAGAAGACAAACGCTCCATTGATTTTTGAGTACCTTCAGCCGCGCTATTTAGGTAGCGCTGAGCCGTCATTGCAGACACATTAGTGCTTACATTAATCGCCATAGTTGATCTCCTTTAGGCATTTTTTAGTGCACCTATGTGACTCTCACCTCACACAAATCCACATCAATTTGTTTTACATACCAGTGTCTCTCTCACCTTACATTGGTACATATCATTTCTCTCAATCCCTTTAACGGCCCCTTAATTAGAAGCTTTAATAAAAAATCGTTTTTTTTCGCATTATTTTCAATAACAAAGGAAAGTGTGATCGTTCTTCAATTAATAGGCTCATGTCCGCTAAAGCCAAATTTATCATTACGGGTATCGCTCTCCCTCATGAAAATGAGATAGGAAACCGGCCTCTAATACCTCGTTCTACTCAATTCTAAGATGAGGATAGGAAGGTAATTCTTCGTATTCGAATCACTACTTATGTCGGCCAAAAACGTCGAAGCGTGCGAACAAAAAATTCATCATCTAGAAATATTTGTCATTCCCTACCGCGAGGGATAAGCGTGATGGGGAATCCCGTTTTCATCCCGAATCACCGACACGGTTATTTCCCCGAAGACATCCTTTGCTAAATAACAGGCAATAAAAAACCCAGCCGAAGCTGGGTCTGTTTAGCGCTCATCTCTCACCACGAGCTAATTTGTGGAAGCCTAACGTTAACGTTTATGATCAACTGCGCTTATGATCAACAGCGCTTATAACCAACGTGGCAACGTGGCCTTTCAATCGATTAACCTAGTAGGCTAAGTGCCGAGTTCGGTGCTTGCTTCGCTTGAGCAAGAATCGAGCTTGAAGCTTGAGAAAGGATCTGAGACTTAGTCATCTGAGTCGTTTCTTTCGCGAAATCGGTATCTTTAATACGGCTCTTAGATGCGTTAACGTTCTCGTTAATGTTGTCTAAGTTGCTGATAGCGTGGTCGAAACGGTTTTGGAAAGCACCTAGCTCAGCACGGTGGCTATCTACATACTTAAGTGCCGCATCGATAACTGCAACAGATTCTTGTGCACCGCCAACTGATGTTACGTCGATAGTATCAACCGTTACATCTTTGCTAGGTTGCATGCCTAGTTCACCAGCAAGGCTGCCAGAGAATGCCACTTCGCCTTCAACTTTGTTGTTGCCAGTAAACATTTGCAGCTTACCATCTTCAGTTACAGACGCTTTCACAGAGTCTTGTTGACCGTTGATGTACGTTGCTAGCTCTTCGATGTCATCGCCCGCTTTCGCAGACACATCGATTTCTTGTGCTTGACCGAAGTTATCAGTGAACGACATTTTTAGGTCGTTTGCGCCAGCTTGAACATTCCAGTCTTTGTCTTTCGCGTTCTCAGTTTGGTAGCTTTTACCACCCATCTGAGCATTATCAGAACGCATATCTTTCAGTTGAAGCATTACCGCTTCACCGTTATCCGCACCGATTTGGAATGATTTAGTACCGTGAGTACCGTTAAGCAGCTTGTTGCCACCAAAAGACGTGGTTTCCGCAATACGGTTCAGTTCGTCGTTCAGTGCTGTTACTTCTTCTTGAATCGCTACACGCTCAGATTTTGAGTTTGAGCCGTTTGAAGATTGTAGAGACAAATCACGCATACGTTGCAGGATGTTAGTAGTCTCGTTCATTGCACCTTCAGCAGTTTGTGCAATAGAGATACCGTCGTTCGCGTTACGTACAGCAACATCAAGGCCGCGGCTTTGAACGTTCAAACGGTTAGAGATTTGTAGGCCCGCAGCGTCATCTTTCGCGCTGTTGATTTTAGAGCCTGAAGCTAGACGCTCCATTGATGTTTGTTGTGCGCTGTTTGCGTTGTTTAAGTAACGTTGCGCTGTCATCGCTGAAACGTTTGTATTTACATTCACTGCCATGGTGATTTCTCCAATTGATTTTCCGGTATAGCGGTTTCCGACGTCTCGGAAAACCAAGTAGTTCTCTCAAAGTTACATTTAATAACGGCTCAAAATCCCGAAGCTTTAGAAAAACTTTTAAAAAACCACAAAAAAAATATTAATTACCTATTTATCAGACACTTAATTTTCGTCTTTTTCTGAAACCGTGACCATTTTCAACGGAGAAAAGACCTCAATCTGTTTAAAAAACACTCTAAATGACTTATTAGTTAGCGAACGTATAGAAATGATCAATCACGAAACATTTCGTATTAGCGAAGATTTGATGTTCTAAGACGGGTTATTTATAGCGAAGCAGACTCGTTAAATAGAAGCTTTAAGCATTAACAAAGACAAAGCTAGAGGCTAGATGGGGGAACAGAAAGACAGAATAATAAAAAGGTAGATAACAGAAAGGAAAAAGCCCCTTTTCCTTTGAGAGAACCGGGGCTAGTTGGCGCGTCAGAGCCTGTGTGGAGATCATCGAGAAATGAACACATTTCCGACTTGCCGTTGCATTCTTACTGTAAAAATGGATAGCAGGTGAGAGATGAGAGAGCTAAACACTCAATAGTAAGTATGCTTGCCAGTTTCCCTTACTGCATGGCTCACGTCTGAACACGAGCAGTAAGTTCAACCAATAACTATTGCAATAGTGTCATTGCAGAGTTAGGCAACTGTTTTGCTTGAGCAAGTATCGAAGTACCTGCTTGTTGCAGAATTTGTGATTTGGTCATTTGCGTCGTCTCTTTCGCAAAGTCCGTATCTTTGATTCGGCTGTTTGAAGCGTCTACGTTCTCTTGAACGTTTGCCAAGTTATTAATACTGTGGCTTAGACGGTTCTGTTTAGCACCCAAATCAGCACGCTGTGAATCTACATACTTCATTGCAGAATCAATCACGCTGATTGCGTTTTGTGAACCTGCAACGCTGGTTAGGCTAATATCTTGAACCGATGTTGCACGGCCTTCACTCTTAATACCTAGCTCAGATGCTAGGCCACCAGAGATCGACATTGCACCCTCAAGGTCAGGTTCAGCAACGAATAGTTGGATGCGACCATCATCGGTAACCGATGCGTTAACAAGATCAGATTGACCATTAATGTAAGTAGCAAGCTCTTCGATATCATCACCGGCTTTGGTATTGATATCTAAAACGATGTCTTCACCTGCTTTGGTTTTGAATTCAAACTTAAGGTCGCTCGCGGTTGGCGGCACTTCCCAGCTTTTATCTTTACCGTTTTCAGAATCGAACGTAGTACCGCCCATACGGAAATCATCAGCACGAACACTAGTGAGTCCCATAATCATCGCTTCACCAGAGCTAGAACCTATCTGGAAAGATGCTTCACCAAATGAACCATTCAACAGACGACGGCCACCAAACGAGGTTGTTTCCGCGATACGGTTTAGCTCATCTTGAAGTGCCGAAGACTCTTCATCAAGCGCTGTACGCTCCGCTGCCGAGTTAGTACCGTTTGATGACTGAATAGCTAGATCACGCATACGTTGTAGTACGTTTGTTGATTCGTTCATCGCGCCTTCAGCGGTTTGAGCAATAGAAATACCATCATTGGCATTACGCATTGCGACATCAAGACCACGAGATTGCGCCGTTAAGCGGTTCGAGATTTGCAGACCAGCTGCGTCGTCTTTTGCGCTATTGATTTTATGACCTGATGACAAACGCTCCATAGAGGTCGCTAAGTCATTAGATGCTTTATTCAGGTAACGCTGTGCTGTCATAGCAGATACGTTAGTGCTTACATTGATAGCCATTTTGCTCTCCTTATGAGTTCGCAAAGTTTCTGCGAAGCGGCCAGCTTTACTCTCATATGGATAAGCACTGACCGTGTATTACTCGTTAAACCTCATTCAAGGTTTAAGAACTGTATAAATCATTTATGACAAACACAGATACAAGTTATATGCCAAGTTTAATTATCCATTAATTATTTTTATAAGATATAAAAATCAATAAGTTATAATTAATCATAGCGCGATATTGTATTACTACTACGGAATCATGAACTAAGCTCATTCATGAGTTGCCGCTTTTTGCCGCTCATATCAAACACACTGTGTTCTGTATAATAATCCGGCAAACTTTAAAGTGATTCGCACGTATGGCATAGCACATAAGGCAAAGAATCTACTTCAATGGTGAGTGTTAATTCACCACTGAATACCGATTGATCATTAAATATAGTTGAACAAGGTTAGGTCTTTAGTTTTACCAAACGCTTGTTGAGAAGCTTGCAATGCTCGAGAGTTTTCATTGAATTCAATGATAGCCTTCGAATAATCCAAATCTTCAAAGTTGCTTTTTGCTTTGGCTAAAGACAACTTAAAATCTTCATGTTGTTGCTCTTGAATATCCAGTGTACTTAAACGCGCACCAACATCGGTTCTCGCTTTCGTCAAATGGATAAACGCGGCATGGAACTCTTCAGTTACTTGGTGCAATTTCGCTGTTGCAGATGCGTCCGACACCGGGTTTTCAGCCTGCTCAGCCGCTTCTTTAAAGGTGTCAAAAATCGAGAAGGTTTCTCGAGGTTCCAAAGTAATTGAATCTCCCCTGGTTATTTGACCTTTAATTTGGATATTGAGCCCTTCAAATTGTATGCCTGTCGAAGGATCAAAATCTTCAGCGGCGACTACGGCACCGTCTTTTTCTAGCTGATAAGCAAACGTTCCTGTCTGCATATCAACAAACGTCACTTTATACTTCGATGAATCTTCAGCCGAGTTCGTCGCTCGTTCCAAAAGCAATTCAGAAGCGGGTTCAAGCTCATACTGAGGTTCGTAATCACCGAACGGGTTATCTATTTCCATAAATAACTTACTGCCCGGATCATTCATCGCCATCTCGAAGCTACTCGCGACACGCATCTTGCGTTGATAGTCATCACCTTGGTAGCTGACGTTACCTTCATTATCTCTAAAGAAAGGTTGATTCTTCGGCTTCGTACCAGCAAAGGTGTAATTGCCTGATTCATCTTGTGAATTCGACAGATGCAAAAAGTTATTCGAGAGTTCTTGAATTTCACGCTGTTTAGCCAAGCGATCTTCTGGAGAAAGTGCACCGTTGATCATTTCCATCACAGTTCGCTTCGCTTCATCAGCGAATCCTTCCGAGTTAGCGATCATGACTTCATGATGCTCTAAACGGTTTCGAACTAACGTAATCGCATCTACGTACTGTTTGAGCTGCTCTGACTGCTGACCAATGTTCTGCAAATAGTGCGTCGCTAATGGGTCATCACTTGGCGACTGCAATTTCTTGCCCGAGGCCAATTGCGCTTGGTTGTGATGTATCTTGTTCTCTTGACGGCGTAAGTCATTCTGAACAGATTGGTAATTATGGAAGCTCGAAATACGATTCAACATTTATACTTCCTACCTCAGAGCCAAAATAGTATTAAACGTATCATTAGCCGCTTGCATGATGCGTGAAGAAGCCATATACGCTTGCTGAAATTTCATCATATTTGCCGCTTCTTCATCGAGGTTAACCCCCGACACTGAAGCAATACGTTCCTGAGCGGATTCCTTTTCTAAGGTGGCAATGTCGCTTAAGCGAATTGCCGTCGACGCTTTCAGGCCCGTGTTAGTATTCAAGTTATGATAGAGATCCAAGATCGTAGACTCACCATCATTCAATACCTTTCCTGTCTGGAGGTTTTGTAATTTACGCAAGTTTCCGTTGTCGCCTTCAGAAGGGACAAGGTTTGCCGTAAATTTATCGTTTGCCACAGCGCCAGAGGTCAACTCGAAAGTCGTGCCATTAATCGTAACCGGCCCTTCAGGTGGGTACGGCTGAGGCTGCATTAAAATATTGCCTTTCGGGTCAGTCACGGCAAACTGTTCACCTTTTGGTGACACAATCACTTCAAATTCACGCAGTTGACCGGCGGCTAAGATCTTAAATCCAGCGCTGCCTTTAGCAAACGTGGTTGATGCCTCATAACTTTGCGCCGCAATATCTTTGGGATCTTTGGTTTCCATCTGCATTTGAGCAGCGAAATTACGTGTTGGGCGCAACAAAAGCTTCTCACCCAATTCTGGGGGATTTCGAACTTCGACTCGCATGCCATCTAAATAAAAGGCATTGCCACTTGAATTGGTGCTGACCTTTACGGTTTCACCGTCGGGCTTAGTCACGACATAGTCACTTCCGTCATACTTAAGACCATATTCTCCGCCTTTTAAGGCAGACATATCATCAATATAAACGGCAACATCAGCCTTTGATTGACTGCCAGCCGTAACGCGAGATTTAGCAACTAGCTCAGAGTTCACATCAGTAAAGAGGTTTTGACCAACGTTACCATTGAGATCTAACCCTTGTGATTGGAGTGAATTCACTTTCTCCGAGAAAGCCGTCGCCAAACGTCCAAGCTCATCCATGATGTCAGGAATGTGTTCGTCTCGCATATCAAGCATGGCACCGATCTTCCCATCGATATCATTACTGGTGATCGCCTTCAGAGACTTGCCTTCAACAATTGCAAGTCGACGCTGATGTGTATCAGGTAAACCATCAACCAGCTTCAATTGACTCGCTTCACTGCCAGAAACTAAGGTATGGCCATTACCAATATGGACGTTAAAACCTTCCGCGTTAGAGCGTGGTGTCACCGTCACTTTGGTATAACCGGATAGTTCATTAATCAGTTTTTCGTGCTGATCTCGCAAATCATTGTGAGGCCCTGGCGTTCTCATCATCAAGCGCTGGACGTCACGAATTTCAACCGCAAGTTGGTTGACACGTTCAATGCCGACTTCTAATTTTTTATTCGTAGAATCAGACTGTTGACGTACCGTTTCATGAAATTCATTTAGGGTTTTAGTCAAGAGCCCTGCTTTTTCTAGCACGACTTTACGAGCACCCACATCGTTCGGTGTATCGGCTAGTGTCTTAACTGAATCAAACCATTCATTGAGGTTTTCTGGAATCTTCTTTGAAGCGACCGATGACAACATGCTCGACAACATATCGAGGTTGGCTTCTGTATCGCCTTTATTAGCGGCATTGGTTGTCGATAAGTTAAGTTCTTTGACGGCAAACTGATCCCAAGAGCGGCGAACATTTTCCACATGCACACCCATACCATAGGATTGACCACCGTACTGACGTGGGTCATTCACACCTTGAATCACAGACTGACGGCTATAGCCCTCTGTGTTGGCGTTAGAAATGTTATGACCTGTGGTGTTTAGCTGTCTCTGAGCCGTAAGAACACTTTGTGCCCCTACATTCAGAAGATCCGACGCCATAATGCCCCCAAAAAACTTAACAAAATCAGAATGAACTGATTAACTACTACAGCATATTACCAAGATATTTAGCAAAATATGTGCCAACAGGTAAGGCAGTGAGTTGAAAGAAAATATTTAGTGAGAAATGACAAGAGGAAGATAGGGGACAACAAGAAAACGTCAAAGGCTAGATAAGAAAAGAGCCTGCCAGTAGCAAGCTCTCTATGTAGATCAATGAAGCTAGTTCATCTCATCAATCTTGGCTTTAACTCGTAAAACCTTGTCTGCATAGTTAGGGTCAGTGGCGTAACCAGCCTGATGAATGCCTTTGATGAAATTCTCTGAATTACCTTGATGCTGCAGAGCGGTATCGTACCTTGGGTTTTCGTTCAAGAACTTAACATAGTCGTTGAAGCTATCTTCGAAACTGGAGTAAGAACGGAATGAAGCCGACTCTTTAACGGCTGTTTTACCATGGAACTCTAAAGTCTGAGTTGCAACCTTATCGCCCTTCCAGCTTCTGTCTGCTTTAATATTGAACAGGTTATTGCTGTTGCCCAAAGAGTTTTTAACCATTTTAGAACCCCAACCCGTTTCAAGTGCTGCTTGTGCCAACAACAGCGATGAATCCACACCGAGTGCACTTGCCGCTTTTTCGGCATAAGGCTTCATCGACGTAACGAACGATTCCGGCGAATCAAATGAAGCGGGTTGTTTTGCTACTGACACGCCTGTTGTTGACAGAGCTGATGCTGACATAGCTGACGCAGATTGTACTTCAGAAGCCTTACCTTCTGAACGACCTGAGAACTGAGGCCTTTGCAATGAAGTATCAAACCCTTCACTACGAACTTTCTCTTCAGACTCATCACTGGCTTGGCCTGCACTCAATTGAGCGACAATCATATCCGCAAGCCCTAATGAACCAGAAGCGCTCAACTCACTCGCCATTTGGTCATCTTGCATTTGGCGATAGAACTGCTCGTTCTGACTATTCAACATATCCGACTTAAAGCTCGAGTTCGCACTTCGCATCGACTTAAACAACATCGACGTAAAAATAGATTCAAACTGTTTTGCAGCAGCAGTTAATGCTTCTTTCTCACTGCCTTCTTCACCATTTACGGCTTGTTGACGAAGACGGTCTAGGCTACCGATGTCGTGAATAAAGCCGATGTCATTGTTATTCTTAATCATGCTTTATGCCTTAAATAATGATCAACTGGCCTTCAATCGCACCCGCTTGTTTCAGTGCTTGAAGGATTGCCATTAAATCAGAAGGTGCAGCGCCCACTTCATTGACTGCGCGAACCAAATCATCGAGCGTTAAACCAGGTTCAAACTTGAACATCTTGCCATCGGCTTCTGTTATTTCGATATCAGAATCGGGAACCACCACCGTTTGACCACCAGAGAATGCATTCGGTTGGCTCACGTTTAGGTTTTCTTTGATTGCTACCGTCATGCCACCGTGCGTAACCGCAGCCGCTTTTAGGCGAACATGTTTACCAACAACAATAGTGCCTGTACGAGAGTTAACAATAATCTTTGCAGAACCTTCTGCTGGGTCAAATTCAATGTTTTCGATGGCAGACAAGAAAGCCACACGCTGGCTGATTTCTCGTGGTGCGCGTACTTTTACTGACGTTGCATCGACCGCAGAAGCCATTTGTGGACCAAGGAAATTATTAACCGCATCAGCCAAACGTTGCGCTGTGGTGAAATCAGATTGGATTAGGTTGAAAGTGATGTAGTCGCCACGACCAAAGGGGGTTGGGATTTCTTGCTCAACTGTCGCACCACTAGAGATGATGCCAACGTTAGGGTTATTACCGACAATCTTAGATCCGTCATTCCCTTGAGCACTAAAGCCACTCACAACCAAGTTACCTTGTGCCACAGCATACACTTGACCATCTAGACCTTTTAGGAAAGTCTGCAGCAAGGTACCACCACGCAGGCTTTTTGCTGCGCCGATAGAAGAAACCGTTACGTCAACTTCCTGACCTTGCTTTGAGAAGGCCGGCAGTTCAGCGGTAACAATTACCGCGGCGACGTTTTTAGTTTTTGGCTTAGTGCCGGGTGGCAATTGAATGCCAAAATTTTGCAGCATTGCGTTAAACGTTTGATCGGTAAAGGGAGTTGTCTCACCGGTGCCCGGCAAACCCGTAACCAAACCATAACCGACAAGTTGGTTACTACGAACACCCGCCACTTTTGCCACGTCTTTAATACGCGCAGCATGGGCACTGGTGGCAAGAAATAGCATGCCGAATAGTACGAGTGTCAGTTTTTTCATTGAGTAACCTGTCTGTATTGCTTTAATTTATAATGAGTTAGCTTGAAATTAGATAATTCTAGGAGTGTCAGTTTGTCGACACTGTCTCAAGCTCTACAAAGATACATTAAAGAATCGTGCCAAGAATCCAGGCTCTTGCATATCTTTCTGAACGCCAGTACCTGAGTACTGAATTCGCGCGTTAGAAACTCGGTTCGAAGCAATGGTGTTTTCGAAGTCAATGTCGTCCGGGCGAATCGTGCCACTTAGGCGGATGTACTCATCACCGGTATTCAATGTCATCCATTTCTCACCACGAACCACTAAGTTGCCATTGGCTAATACTTCGATGACTTCAACGGTAATATAACCGCTGATGCTGTTACTTTGGTTGGCTGACGCATCACCGGCAAAGGTGTTGGTGTTACTCAGATCATAAGAGAAGTTGTACTTGTCGATAGTGAGCTCTTGACCACCGACTGCCAATGGCTCCATAGAAGCATCATTCGACTTAGACATGTCTGCGTTGGCTTTTTTGGTCGCTCGAGTATTCTCGTCTAACGCCACAGTAATGATGTCACCAATGCCACGAGGCTTTGAATCGTCATACATGCTGCCAATATGACTCACATTGAACAAAGAGCCTGTTGCCGCTGCGTAGTGTTCTGGTTTTTGCTTTGGATTGATTGGCGCCCATGCAGGATCACCAGCAATTGGGTCTGTTCTACCACGAAGCGTATCGATAATGCCTGAGCTCTCTTGAGCCGACTTATCACCTTCCACCGCATCAACCACTGTGGTCGCGTTTTCTTGTGCCGGAGTTTCAATCGGATCCAGTACAGTACAACCCGTCATTGAGGCTAACAAAGCTAGGCAAAAAATACGTTTCATGGCGATATACTCTCAGTAGGCAATGGTAAATAGATTAATTAGAAACAGATCTATTAATTATAAATAACTAAACGGCTAATAAACCAATTACAGCTGTTGGTTAACAAAGCTCATCATCTTGTCTACCGACGAGATAACTTTCGAGTTCATTTCGTATACACGCTGAGCTTCAATCATGTTAACCAGCTCTTCGGTTACGTTTACGTTTGATGTTTCTAGCATCGACTGACGGATATTACCTAAGCCATCAAAGCCCGGCACACCCTCTTGTGGATCACCACTTGCGCCTGTTGGCAAGTAAAGGTTTTGACCGACTGGCTCTAAGCCACCTGGGTTTACAAAGTCTGTAATTGTAATTTGGCCGACTACCACGTTGTTTTGTTCACCACGTAGACGAACCGATACTTCACCGTCGTTACCTACCGTCACAGAGATCGCATCCTCAGGGATAACGATTTCTGGTTGCAGCGCATAACCTTGGCCTGAGGTTACGATTGCGCCGTCACCGTTCAGCGTAAACTGACCATTTCGGCTGTAACCTGTTTCACCATCTGGCATTTCAACTTGGAAGAAACCATCGCCTTCGATCATCATATCTAAGCTGTTTGTAGTGGTTTGAGCATTACCATGAGTATGCACTTTTTGAGTGGCGACGACTTTTGAACCGGCACCCAACATCAAACCGCTCGGTAACTCAGTATTCTGTGAAGATTGGCCACCCGGTTGGTTAATGTTCTGGTAGAACAAATCTTCAAATACCGCACGACTCTTTTTGAAACCAATGGTTGAGGCGTTGGCAAGGTTGTTTGAAATTGTTGAGATGTTGGTTTGTTGGGCGTCTAAACCTGTTTTACTTACCCATAATGCTGGATGCATAGCAAATTCCTTTAAATTCTATTAGCTCATACGAAGCAGTGAATCAGACGACTTGTCCATTTCCTCTGCCGTGCTCATCATCTTGACCTGCATTTCAAACTGACGTTGTAAGTCAATTAGGCTGGTCATTTCACCAACAGCATTTACGTTGCTGCCTTCGATGGCACCTTTTAGCAACGTTACCGCTGCATCTGCTTCGTATGCCTGATCTGGGTTTTTCGAACGGAATAAACCATTCGTGTCTTTAAATAAGCTTTGGTTGTCTGGACGCACAAGCTTGATACGGTCGACAATCGCTAATTCTTCAGCTGGAGCGCCTTGAGGAATCACCGAAATTGTACCGTCTGTGCCGATTTCGACTTTACTGATAGGAATGGGTAGTGTGATGGGTGCGTCGTTCTCGCCTAACACCAAATGACCGCTTGCGTTAGTTAGCAAACCGTTTTGGTCAACCTTTAGGTTACCGTTACGCGTTAGTCCTTCACGGCCAGTGTTGTCCATCACCGAAATCCAACCATCACCTTGAACAGTAACATCGAGATCTCGACCAGTGGTGACCACACTACCTTGTGCGAAATTATGACCCGGACGCTCTGTCATGCTGAAAACACGAGTAGGCATGCCTTCACCGTACGCTTGCATTGAACGTGCTTGTGCTAAATCAGCACGGAAACCCGTTGTACTTACGTTGGCAAGGTTGTTAGCACGTAGCTGCAAAGCTTGCATATTTTGCTTAGCGCCACTCATGGCAAGAAACAGTGCGCGATCCATAATTTTGCTCCAAAAATCATCTTCTGGAGCTAATAAAGCAAACACTGTGCCAATATTTTTAACTGTTATTTATCAATAATTTAAATAGAAAACAAACAGGAAGGGCGATCATCAAAGGATCATTGAGGAAGAATTGTTGCCAGTGGCATTACCGTGCGGCAATAGGGGCGGCAAATAGAAAAGCAAACAGCCATATCAAATTCAGCAACAATACCCAATTCAATAACATTGAATTGGGTATTCGCAGATGATTCAAACGCTCGAAACGATTAACGAATCTGAAGAATATTCTGTTGTAGTTGGTTGTGTACTTCTAGAGAACGCGAGTTCGCTTGGAAGTTACGTTGAGCAGAAATCAAATCAACCAGTTCTTGAGTCATATCGATGTTCGACTGCTCTAGCGAGCCGTTGTTGATGCTACCAAATGAACCTTTGTTCGATTCACCCCAGATCTTAGAACCTGAGTCATTAGTAGAATCCCACTGAGTGCCGCCTTTCTTATCTAGGCCTTGCTCATTGGGTACACGAACCAAGCCTACACGGCCAAGCATCACGTTTTCACCATTTGAGTAAGTACCTAAAACACTGCCGTACTCATCGAAATCGATTTTGGTTAAGAAACCTGTTGTCGCGCCATCTTCATCAAACTTAGTCAGTTCAAATGGAGCGGCAAACTGAGTTGATGAATCTAGACCAAACTTCAGCACTTGCGTTGGATCAGCACCGTTCAAATCGATTGGGTTAGGGCCTGCACCTAATGCTTCAGAGTTAATTGGCTGACCATTGTTAAGGCTCGCCAACGTACCGTCATTATTGAACTTCATTGTGTGGCCAACATGACCTTGTGCATTCGTCGCATCACCACCAGTAATGTTTACCGGCTTTTCGCCGTTCTCATCTGACATGGTGTAATACGTCTGCCAAGTGTTTGGTTGCGTCTGATCTTTGAGGTAGTAAGTCGTTAACTTGTAAGACTGACCCATAGAATCGTATACCGTCGAAGACGTTGCACGGTTATAGGTATCAGAATCTTCGAAGTTAAATGCAGCCGGGTCTTTAAGATCACCGTTTGCAGGAAGGTTAACCCCTACTTCAATGTTTTCTGTCTGTTTTGGCTTACCAAATTCAGCAGGAATGTCGAGAGGCTTTGGTGCGTAAGAAAGAACTTCACCCGAGTTAGGATCAACATCATAACCTAACAGAAACTCATCGTTAGCCGTAACCATGTAGTTGTCTTTGTTTAGGTGAAATGCACCGTTACGCGTTAGTTCGTTGATCTCTGGCACCATACGATCTTTCGATACTGCAAAGAAACCTGTACCACTGACACGTAAGTCCATTGGGTTGTTCGTGTAAATACTTGAACCTTCATGGAACTGTTGCGCGACTTGGGCAGCTTGTGCACCACCACCAGCAGTCGTTTTTGCGTTAGTGAACAACGAGCTTGAGTAAACATCACCGAACTCTGCACGCGACTCTTTAAAGCCAAATGTGTTTGCGTTCGCAATGTTGTTACTGGTTGTATTCAGGTCTAATTGTGCAGCGGATAGACCGCTTAAAGCTACATATGACATTCCAATATTCTCCTAATCTATCTAGCTAGCATAATCACTCTATAAAGCGCTACGCCTTACCAACTTCTAGTACTTCAGCAAGTCGTACTGGCGATGTGAAACCAGCCAGATTGAGTAGTACGTTGCCATCACCCTTACCAAGAAGCACACTGTTCACGTTCGCATAACTTGAAACTTGGAACTCTGTGTTCTCACCATCCAATAAACCTGACGCTTTCACGTTGTATTTACCGGCCGGCAATGGGTTACCGTCTTCGTCTTTTCCGTCCCATTCAACACGTGTATCACCTGATGGTTTAGAGCCGATATCAAAAGTGCGAACCAATTGTCCAACTTCGTTCTCAACACGGACCATTACATTTTCCATGGCTTGAGGAAGTTTAACCATTGACGCCATACCGCCATCACCGGGTTTTACACCTGCCGCACCAGGTACCAATACATCACGGCCAACCAAAGAAGAGGCTTGTAATGCTTGGTTAGAAGTCATTGATGAATTCAAGCTTTCAAACTGTGTATTCATTTTGCCAATGCCATCTACGGTCGCAAATGAAGCCATTTGCGCAATCATCTGGTCATTGCTAACCGGCTTGAAAGGGTCTTGTTGGGCTAATTGCTTAGTCAACAAAGATAAGAAGTCTTCTTGTTTAAGATCCTGCTTACCTGTTGTTTCGTCGGGCTTCTTAGTACCATCTTGAAGACTCTTCAGCTGGTCAACATAGGACAAGCCGCTTTGACCAACATTGTTGTTGATTCCAGCCATGTGCTACCTCCTTATCCTTATTGACCCATCTGCAGCGTACGCAGCAGCATTTGTTTACTCGAGTCAGCAACCTGTACGTTTGTTTGGTACGCACGTGATGCCGAAATCATGTTTGCCATTTCTTCCATAACGTTCACGTTAGGCTTGTAGATATAGCCTTCGTTGTTCGCTAATGGGTGATCCGGGTTGTACTCCGCGCTCAGCGGCTTATCGCTTTCCACAATACCTAATACTTTCACAGGCACAGTATGACCACTGTTGCGTGCTTTATTTAACTCAGCGCCGAACACTGCGTGACGAGCCTTGTAAGTTTCTTCAGCAGAACTACTTACACTGTCCGCGTTCGCAAGGTTGCTCGAGGTCGTATTTAGACGAACAGATTCAGCACTCATCGCAGAACCAGTCACATTGAATACATTGAATAAACTCATCTAATTATTCCCCTTTAATCGCTTTAGTTAAATTCTTGAACTTACTTCCTAAGAAGTCGAGAGAGGCTTGATGCCTAATTTGGTTTTGCATGAAAAGGTTTCTTTCCAAATCCAAATCAACCGTGTTGCCATCTCCTGTATCAGGTTGGGTAGGAATTCGATACTTCGTTTCCCCATTCACCGTTGTTGAGGCAGAAATGTGCCGACCATCTGTACGGCTAAGACCAATGCTTGCCCCAGAACTTGCCGCTTGCAGTGATTTCTTAAAGTCTAGTCCTTTTGCTTTATACCCAGGCGTGTTTGCTTGCGCGATATTGGTGGAAAGCACCTCAGCGTTACGCTCACGTACACCAACTGTGTGTTGGTGAATGCCTAAAGCATTGTCAAAAGAAATAGCCATGTAAACCTCAACTCAAGAACTGACTGTTATGAAGTAACCAAAGCAATATGTATACCAACTTTAAAAAACAAGCGGAGCACAAATACTTTTACAGGTTACTCATGGGTAAACTTGCAATATACAAGCCAAAAAATAGAGTAAATTGGAATGTCACTCTGACTTAAAGATATAGGTTAAGCAGGAAAAAGAAAACCCAGCACTTGGCTGGGTTTTAAAATTAGACAATAGCGTTGCACCTTATATTGGTGTTAGCAATTACTTTAATTTGTAGATAATGCCAGGGTTGCAGCGAACCATCTCAAAACGATCCGTTAAGCCGGTTAACGATTCAGATGCACCCAACAAAAGGTAACCACCAGGATTGAGGCTATTTGCCATCTGGTTAAGTACTTTTGATTTCATGTCAGGCGAGAAGTAAATCAGCACGTTACGACAAAAAATGATGTCGAACTTACCTAACAATGCATAGCTATCCATCAGGTTTTGTGGACGGAAGTTCACCATGCGCTTTACGTTGTCTTTTACTTTCATGCGACCATCGCCCGCATCTTCAAAGAAAGTACGACGGCGCTCAGGAGAAAGTCCACGTCCCAACGCAAGGTTGTCATATGCCCCAGTGCGGCACATGTCTAGCATGCTTGCTGAGATGTCAGTTGCAGTAATCGATACATTTGGCAGCATACCCGGCTTACGAGCTTGAGTTTCAAGAATCGTCATTGCCATTGAATACGCTTCTTGGCCTGAAGAGCTTGCCGCAGACCAAATCTTAATAGGACGTTTATTTGCCGCTACTTCCGGTAGAAGCTTATCCGCAAGCACTGCAAACGGGTAAGTATCTCGGAACCAAAGTGTCTCGTTCGTCGTCATAGCATCCACTGCTGCCACTCTCAACTCACGATTTCGACCTGTTACTACATCTCTCAACAAATCAGATAACGAAGCTAACTTAAACTTCGTTACTAATGGGCTTAGACGGCTGCGCACTAAATACTGTTTGCTGTCACCTAATACAATGCCACATTGAGATTCTAAGAAACGGCTGAAATCGCGATACTCTTGATCACTTATTGTTATAGCAGTCATTAATGTCTCTTTTAGTTAGTTAACGCAGTTTTAACCGCTGCACCAAGTTCATCAGGGTTGAATTTAGCGATGAAGGAGTTAGCCCCCACGCGCTCAACCATGGCTTGGTTAAATACACCACTCAATGATGAGTGTAAAATTACGTATAAATCTTTAAGTTCTGCGTGACGACGAATCTCAGCAGTCAGCGTGTATCCGTCCATTTCTGGCATTTCGATATCAGAGATCACTAATGAAATTTGATCGTAAATACTGCCCTCTGATGCCATCTGCACCAGTTTCTCGTAGGCTTCTTTACCATCTTTCACAGAAATAACCTCAAAACCGATAGATTCAATAGCACGTTGAACTTGCTTACGAGCAACGGTTGAGTCATCAGCAATCAAGATACGACGAACCAGTTCTTTCTCTTGTTCGACTTCTGCGATTTCTTCAGCGATTCTGCTGTCCATTGTTTCATCAACAGGCGAAATCTCAGCCAGAATTTTTTCAACATCCAGAATTTCAACTAATTCGTTATCGATGTTGGTTACCGCAGTCAAGTAGTTCGCTCTACCTGCACCATCCGGCGGCGGAAGAATCGATTCCCAGTGCATATTAATAATGCGCTCAACTGAACTGACCAAGAAACCTTGAATGGTTCGGTTAAACTCAGAGATAACCACAAAACACTTTTCAACATCCGTTGTAGGACGGCCACCAATCGCTAAACTCAAATCGATCACAGAGATCGTTTGGCCACGAATGTGTGCTACACCTTTAACTAGTGGGTTCAAGTTTGGCATCTTTGTCAGCTTAGGGCATTGAAGCACTTCTTTTACTTTAAAGACATTAATGCCGTAACGCTGACGCCCCATTAGGCGAAAGGTTAGTAATTCTAATCGGTTTTGACCGACGAGTTGCGTACGCTGATTCACTGAATCAAGAATACCCGTCATGAGCTCATCTCCATATCAAACTTTTTTGGATAAAAAGTGTTAGTCTACTGCAGGCTACGAACTACTAGAGAAACAGAATGACGCATCATAAAGAGAATCTGCCTCCTTTTTCCATAGCAATGTGTAGAGCTACTTTTAAAACTGTCGCTAAGTTTATCGGCATTTTATCAATATTGTTTAGTTTTTTTATACAAGCTGCGACTCCAGAACAAATTGAAATGATTAAGTCTGCCGCGGAGCAACACATCCTTGATACGGTTGAGCAACCACAAGGTGGCGAACTCTTTGTAAATTCAGCAAATGTTGACTCAAGAATCAAAGCGACAGACTGCCCCGTCTCTCTTGAGACAAGCGCCTCTACAACCACCAATACCCGCAGTAGCATTACGGTTTTAGTGCAATGCATTGATGATGAATGGCGAGTTTATGTGCCTGTACGCTTATCAATGTCAGTGCCACTCGTTACCACCACACGCTCCATCGCAAGAGGCGAAATCGTCGGCCAATACGATGTCACCACCGACATGATTTCTCTTAACAAATTTCGTCGTCAAGGTTTCACCAACCCACAACAAGTCATTGGCGCCAAGGTAAAGAAAAACCTCAGGCCGGGTGATGTCGTCGAAAGAGGCGATATCTGTGTCGTGTGCCGAAACGAGAAGGTTATCATACAAGCAGTTAAAGGTGGCATGACCATTACCACCAAAGGTACTGCTCTCACCGATGGATCTATGGGCGATCAAGTAAGAGTGAAAAATGATAAATCACAGCGTATAATTGAAGGGATAGTTACCAGCATGTCTGAAGTCACGGTGTACTTTTAACGCTTCACTTTAAATTGACGGTACTGCTAATTATTTGTTCTCAACTCCAGAGCAAAATATTACCGCAGCGTCGTTTTGTTCCTTTTCGACTATTGAGCTAAAAATTGCTAAAGTAATCGAATCCTTGGTCGATATTGACTGTACAGGTTCCCATTTTTGAAAAAAAAGGCTTAACTATGGCAGGCATTGATAATATTCGTTCAGGGCAAACCCTAACGACCACTAACCGATCATCGGTACGCTCTGATTCTAGCTCTGAGGCATCACGCTCTGATGTGTCAACTAAATCACCAGCAAGCAAAGACGCGGTTTCACTGAGCCAACAAGGCAAAGCAATTGGTCAACTTCATCAAGATATGGCGGCACAACCAAGTTTTGACTCTGTAAAAGTTGCGGCGATCAAAGAAGCGATTGCGAACGGTTCATATACTGTTGATCCAGAAAAACTGGCTGACAACATGATCAAGTTCGAAGATGAATTAAAAGGCCTTTAAGTAAATACTAACTTTTCACTGAAGTTATTGTCTTAAAGTACATGAGGTTATTAATAGGTTTACATTATGGCGGCACTAGCAGATTTAGTTAATTTTCAACTTCAAAATGCCAAAGCCTTATCTGAATTATTGAATTCAGAGAAAACCGCTATTACGAGCCGACAATCAAATGATATTGAGCGAATTGCCAAAGAGAAAGTTGTCTTAGTCGAACAACTAAGAACAACCGATCAACGAATAGAAGCGCATAGTAATATCTCTGAACTGACCGAGAATCCTGATCTAGCTCAGTTAGTTAAAACCATCAAATCTATTGTGTACGATTGCCATCAAGCGAACCTGGTAAATGGTGAAGCCTTGAATCGAGCACACCTCAGCTTTAAAAAACTCAGCAATATGATGCAGCAAAGCCACGGAAAAATCGGCATGACCTACAATGCCGGTGGTCAAACGCATACGATTTCTACGCTTGGCACCAACGTGAAAGCCTAATCAAGCCACCAGCCACTTCCCTTTCTCTATTCCCTTTCTCTATTCTCTATTCTCTATTCTCTATTCTCTAGCCAGTACAGTAATCCACCCCGTACCTTTCGCAACACCAATCCCTGCTTCCCTACTTCCCTACTCAACTTATATTTCACACAAAACCTAGATTCCACAGCAAACCTGTAAATACAAAAAAGCGGCAAGTATTTTCATACTTGCCGCTTTTACATTCACAGGCGCTATTCATTGCCGCCCTGCCATCTGGAAAGCGAGGGCAACTTATACAACTCGTCGGTCATAAACTTAAATGGTCATAAAAACTAGAATAGCGTTTGTTGTCTCTTCTCTGGCACCGCTTGAACTTCACCATAACTGCGCAGTTGTTCCATCTTACGGATATCTAACTGAAGCTCAGTCACATAGCTATCACCAACAGGGTAACTGCGCACAACTTCTGCACCACGGATTACACCATCAACCGCACCAGAAGTTCGTTCGGTACCAAGGCGTTGGTCCTCAAGCTCTGCTCGACCACTTACTCTCATGCCATAAACTTGCTCAGCAAGCTCACGATACGCATCAATTTTGGAGGCTCTCATCGCTCGAATACGCCTCTCTTCGTCGTTACGACCTTTCTGCTCACTGATACTCGCGTAACCAACGGCAACTAAGTAGTCGTCCGGCCTCATGTTTTGTAAAGGTTGGCAGCCGATAAGCAATAAAGCGGCAACAACAAATATTAACTTCTTCATCACGAACTCCTAAGGGCGAAGAATAACAGTGTAAGGCTGAGTCATGGTTGGGTCAGAGCGAATAATGACACCATCTTGAGTTCGAATGCTGTTCAAAGTATCTAAGTCACGACCAATGCGATCCGCGGGCAAGAAACCTTGTGCGGAAGCAACCACGATGCGAGTTTGCATACCAACAACACGAGCATTCACTAGAACACCACCTTCTTGGCGAAGCATTGTTCCCGTCAACACGTATTGGACATCTTGCTCTTGAGCTAAGTCTTTCCAGTCGCGACTTAATGCAAAGTCACCCTGGTGAGTCACTTGGATAGAGCCTGTCGTTTTGAAATCAATAACCTTGAAACCGCGACGCTGAAACTGATGAATGAAGCCTTCTGATACCGAATTTCCTAACCAGTTTGTTGTATCCATATGCTGCAGGTCAACAAACGAGGTAATCGCAATCGGTGTTCTTGCTGAAATACTTGTATTCGAGACGATCAAATCTTCGGTCATGCTTTCCACGAAAAAATCCATGGTATGACGAGGGCTGTCCATCAACATAAACTGACTACCTGAATACTCAGATTTGCCGTTATAGATTGGCGAATAAGCGCATGATGTCAGTAACATGACACTCATTACTACGAGCCATTTTTTCATTCTCTTATCTCCAGATATATTTAGTGCTGCCTGTACCAATATGTTCTCACCATTATTCTTTTCAATGGATTACAATGTTGGAACAGTCCTTGCTTTTCATTAATGGTTCAGATTAAGAAAAACGCACTTAAGTCAGCTTCAAGCTTATAGTTATTTGTTAAGCAATATTTATACCCAACTGGTAACGAATAGATGAAAAAAATAATTTCTTACTTATTTTCAATAAGTTCACTGATAACAATAAGCTTCAGTGCTCATGCCTCTTGGTATGAAGTTACCGGTACAGCAGCGATCGTATCGTCAGAGGAAGCCGCAAGGATCCACGCCCTGGAAGACGCGGTATATAAAGCAGTACAGTTCTCAGGGGCTGATATTGGTAGCATCTCTAACCTCACGCCTTATCTGGATGCGAACAAAAAAGAGTTCCAGTTTACCAATCACGAAGTGCGCTACATCTTGGTAGATAAAGAGAAGACACGCGGTGGCAATATAATGATTACTGCAAGGGTTGATATCTACCCTTCGGCAAATGCTTGCCATGAAAGCCAATATAAGAAGACATTTTTGGTCGGCAACATTGACGTGACCTCCCCTCAACAAGCGGTGATGGGCAGAATCTACAACATCGGTGATGATTTCAGTCATGTCGTAGATCGACAGTTAGCTCAAGAATCTCGCAGCTTTGTTTCTGTTGGCACGACAAATTACGACATCGACAGGCGTCGACCTGAAGTCATCAAAATGATCGCACAAGACACGGGAGCACAGTACATTATCGGCGGTGATATCACCGATTTAACTGCGACCATTGAATCCAAGCTTCTAAAAGACGACATTATAAACCGCCAGTTTGCCTTAGAAATGCAAGTCTTCGATGGCAAAACAGGTCATCAGGTTTATAACCGTAGCTATCGTGAGGTGGCAAAATGGCCATTCGCTAAGACCAGTGAAGTCGATACACGTAGTGCGCGTTTCTGGGCATCTACCTACGGCAGCATGATGCTTCGCGTCAGCCGCAATATTATGTTGGACTTAGAATCTGAAGTGTCATGTAAGATCACCCTTCCAGAAGTTGCCGCTGTGTTTGGCAATACTGTGACCATTGATTTAGGTCGAATGCATGGCGTCCAACAAGGCGACAAACTGCAGCTGTGGCACACCGGCTCTTTTATCGATCAACAAGGTTTACCGCGTAATAAAGTCTCTCAAAGTGATATCACACTCACTGTTTCTCGCGTTTACGAAAACGAAGCTGAACTGACGATTGATCAACCAAGCCTTGCTGGAAGTATTCAAATTGGTGATGTAATGCAGAAAATCATGTAGTTAACGACACTCACGTTTCATACTTTCTAATATAGCCTTAGCACTTTTGTTAAGGCTTTATTTTTTTCACGATGATTAGTTTCGGTTTTGGCGTATTTGTCGTAACCTTATTAATAATATAATCATCACTTAGCAAACTATGAGCCTGAATAATCTAATTGGTGCTACCGGTTACCGCTTTATCTCGAAAGGTAAAACCGCTTTTAAAATCCACATTCATACTCCCGACGATACGGTACTGCATCGTTCTGTCGGCTTTGTTCGTATGGGTGAGGATAAAGCACTAAAGAAAACCATCAAATTAAGAGACGAACTGGGCAGACAGCTTTGGGGTAAGTTTTGGCCTAAAGTCCTCAAAGAGCCTTACCTTATGACGCGCTTACCGCATAGTTTGGAACCTAAGATTGTATTCAAGCCTAATCCAACCCAAAGCGATCCTGAACACCGTGACGAGTGCTACATCGCTAAGTGGCGTGTATTCTCAGACAACGGCGACTACAAATACAAAACCAAAGTGTGCTCAATCAGAAAGCACGGGCGACTTGCCGCTTATAGTCAAACTAAGAGAGCACTGCTTGATGCACATAAAGATGTGATTGATTTGCTTATGTTTATGGGACGACTCAACAGTATCGACTTGAAGTGATGCGAGATTCGCTCGATTTGGTTCATTCGTTAATTCGTTAATTCGTTAATTCGTTAATGATTAAAGCTATCTACTCAAAATTGACCAGATATAAAAACAGCCGCTATTGCGGCTGTTTTTGTTTGTAAGCTAACCCTAATAGCGATTTAGAATGTTCTCACAGATTAAATAGACAACCTAGCTTCGGCATATCTCAGCAAGAGTCGCCAGTCGGCGCCGCGATTCTTTCACATAAGGATTGGTTTGATCCCATGCGTAGCCAGCCAAAATTGAGCACACCATTTGTTTAATCTTCGGGTTTGGAGCTTGATAGAAAATCACATCCTGCAAAGTACCTGAGTACCAGCCTTCAACATACGTTCTAAAGGTGTTTACGCCAACCATAAGCGGATCCGCATAATCACGGTCCCAATCAACCTTCTCACCATTGAGCTGCTTTTCCACGCACTCGACCGCAAACTGAGCCGACTTCATCGCAATCGTCACGCCTGATGAAAACACAGGATCAAGAAACTCACCGGCGTTCCCTAGCAAGGCATATTTATCGGTCGCCAAGTGCTTCACATTGGCAGAATAACCACCGATTTCACCCGCAGGGTTCGGGTACTCTGCATTTGCCAGTATCTCAGCCAAACCCGGCTCTTCGGTTACCAGTTGCTTAATCGCGGCAATCTTGTCTTCTGGGTATGATTCAAAGAACTTAGGCTCCCCGACAATACCAAACGAAGACACACCGTTACTAAACGGGATCAACCAATACCAAACATCAGGGTTGGTTGGATGCACGGAGATCAGGATTTTGTTACGGTCATACTCCAGGTCGGTCTCGACCTCTGAAATATGATCGTGAATGTGTGTGAAAATAGCTTTACGTGGTGGAAGTGATGACGGCTCTTCCAAGTTAAGCATTTTAGGAAGCACTCGACCAAAGCCACTACCATCTAGCACGTATTGCGCTTCTATTTGATAGCGCTCTCCATCCTGCACTTGTACGTCTAAGATAGAGCGATCTTCGGCGAAATTAATGTCCATCAACTCATGTTGGTAATCAATGTTGACGCCTTGCGCTTCAGCACTATCGGCTAACACCTTATCAAAGGTACCTCTTTGAACCTGAAACGTGGTTCCCGGCCCAGCAGAGAACTTATCTTCAAAATTAAACGCGGTGTACACACCATTTTTACGAAAGGCTGCACCATCTTTAAATTGGAAGTTAGCGTCAGCCACCGCTTCGCTCATCCCAGCTTGTTCAATCACTTCCATGCAAGCAGGTAGTAGGCTTTCACCAATCGAAAAGCGCGGGAAAAGGCTCTTTTCAATCACTCGAACATCGATGCCTTTTTTATGAAGCAAAGACGCGGCAATAGACCCTGATGGCCCAGCTCCGATGATCACTACTTGAGTTGACAGTTTTTTCATTAATTTAAGCCATGTTTGTTATTTTTTATTGCGCGCCAGCTTTCAGTTCAAGAAGCGTATGACCAAGGCCGATATCGTCGGTACGGGTCACCACTTCAAAGCCAGCTTCTTCAACGATCTCTAAGAAATCTTCACTGCGATAAAAACGGCTGTTGCCGTTGGCCAAGCAAGTGAAGTAAAGAGAAGTCGCGTTTAAGCTATAAGAAGCCGCATCGTATTTCTGTGCATCCCAAAACAGTTCAAGGATATAGACCGTCGCCTCTTCTGACATATGAGAGCGAACACGCTTTAATATGCTCAGAATTTCCATTGGCGAGAAGCAATCAAGGAACTGGCTCATCCACCACACATCCGCGCCTGTAGGCAACGCTTGTTGTTTGTCGAGCATGTTAGCTGGGAATGGCGTCACTCGGTCTTGATGGCCATGTTGTGTCGCGTTTGCCATTGCCATTTCTAGTTGCTGTGGCAAGTCGACAATTGTTATCTCAACATCTGAGTCGTGGTTGCAGCACTGCATTGCCCACTTACCCGTGTTACCGCCAATATCCACCAGCGATTTAGGTTTCTTGCTGAAGACTTTCTCAAGCAAAACAGGGAACGAACGGTCTGAATAGAAGTGATCAAACTTAAACCAACTCTCTTTTGCTTTTTCTGGCAATTGAGATAAACCTTGGTAAATGGTTTCCCAATCTCCCAGTTCTTTCAGGCCGGCAGGTGTACCTTCTTCAATCGCTTCGGTTAGATGCATCATCGCGGCGTAACAAACATCGGCTGTGAAATCCATGTTTGCGCTGGTCATGCCATCGTGCAAAAGGTAGAAACCGAGGTTAGCCATTTTATAGTTAGGCTTTTCCCAAGTAACAATATGAGCGCTTAACGCCATATCAAGCAGAACTTTTACACCATACTCGGACACACCGGTTACCTCAGAGATAGTCTCTGCTGGTAAGCCATCATTACCCGCGTCATCTAAGGCTTTTAAAATACCTAGGTCTCGAAGTGTGCGAGCGGTATGAAAAACAATGGGAGCGAAAGACAATTTTTGCGCTTCTGTTTTCGCTTCTAATGCGTTGAATGGATCTAATTTATATTCCGACACGAAAAACCTAACTTTAAATAATGGAGGGTTACTCAGCTGACATTTGTGCAAGCTTACGTTTAATATCAACGTTTAAGTTATTCACCCAGCGGTTGTAATTACGGTGTATTTCACCATCGTCATACTTCAAATTCTCTGATTCAACGTAAAGAATAGAGTAAAACTTGTCACTATAAGGAATTTCAACCACAGCATGATGTGAGCGCACATACAACTCAGCACGAATCAAGCCAGGCTGTATTTCTGAAACCAACCAACCTCGGTTCTTAGCTGATTCATAAATAGCTGATTTCACCTGTTTACTTTGAAGATTCAGTGCAACTGGAGTATCCTCAACATTCATTACTGGCTGTACACGTCCGCAGCCTGCAAGAACCAACATGAACAATATTGAAACGACTATTTTTAGTAATTTCATTTAAATTCCTTACCTGTGTTTATTTATAAGCGCGCATAGTATTTAGTTAGACCCAAAGCAAATCAATACTCTATGTCAAATCAATCCAAATTAATGTCGTTTAATATTGAGAAATGGTCTGCAAATGCGGCCGGTCTTAATTCTGATGCCGAATGGCAAACATGGAGCACTAATTTAGCTTGGCCAGATAATGGTACAACTGAATTTAAAGCCATCCCTCCAATGATGCGTCGTCGAATGAGCGTGCAAAGCAAGCTTGCGGTCCAAACCGCATTAACGCTATTAAAAGACACTTCAATTGATTACCTAGTGTTTGCCAGTCGACATGGTGAACTGCACCGAACGGCTACATTAATTCAATCGATATTAGAAGGTGATGACGCCTCGCCAATGGCGTTTTCCCAATCCGTGCACAATACCGCAGCAGGCCTAACAACAATTGCCGCGAAAGCACCGATTCCACTGACCTCAATAGCGGCCGGACAAGACACCTTCCACAATGCATTGATTGAGGCGTACCTTTATCTCCACCAGCATCCATCACACCGTGTTTTAGTCATTGATTTCGACCAACCTCTGCCAGATCTCTACCAAGAGTACGAGACACAAAACTACGCAGATTACGCGTTAGGCTTAATTCTCACAGCCGGCGATGACTACTCTATTTCGAGAACGATAGAAGCCAACCAATCATTTTCAGAGTTACCGCAAGGCCTACAAACGCTGCAACATATCCTTTTGGATACACAGCGTTGGATAATTACAGGTAAAAATCAAACTTGGTCTTGGACAAATAACGCCAAAACTGGAACTCAAGAATGAGTAAGGTCGATCAATATTGGCGAGTATTCGCGACAGGGCTTTGCTTCTCCATCTTTGGTCTAGGAGGCTTAGTTCTCAGCTTCTTGATCTTGCCGTCGATCGCACTCACCACATCTAACACCATTAAAAAAGAGCTTAAGGCTCAACGACTGATTCGTTTTTCATTCAATGCCTTTTGCCAAATCATGAAGTTTACAGGCGCAATTGATTACAGAATTGATGGCGCCGAATTGCTGCGCGAAGATCGCAACTGCATCATCGTAGCCAACCACCCGAGCTTGATTGACTATGTTTTGATCGCATCTCAATTGCCTCAGTGTGACTGCCTCGTTAAAGCGGCAATATGGGAAAACCCTTTTATGAAGAGGATCGTTAAAGCGGCAGGTTATATACCAAACCAAGCACCTGACGATCTTTTAGAACGCTGTGAAGAACGTTTCTCTCGTGGCAATGTACTACTGGTTTTTCCCGAAGGGACTCGCACAACACCAGGAATTGAACCATCATTACAACGTGGTGCGGCGCAAATTGCTACTCGAACACAAACCGATTTACGCGTGATTCATATTACGGTTTCTCCGACATTCTTAACGAAAGAGAAAAAATGGTATCAAGTTCCTGCGACGAAACCCTTTTTTCATATTGCGGTGAAAGGTAAAATAGAAGTCGCACCATTTATTGAGAATTCGAACAACTTAACTTCGGCAGCAAGACGCCTTAATCACCATCTTGCATATACTATTTTCCCTTCCGAAGAAAACATTTAGATAATCAATAAACAGCAGGCGATATCGGCATTTCGAAAATACATCGCATAATGTAGAATCGCCCCATTGAAGCAGCATTTAGATAAAGCATTAAGTAGGCCAAAGTGGAAACATTACACAACGAACTGAAACAACTAATCATCGACGCGTTAAACCTTGAAGATATGAGCATTGATGAAATTGAAACAGAAGCTCCACTATTTGGTGATGGACTTGGACTAGATTCTATCGATGCACTTGAGCTTGGTCTTGCTATCAAGAAAAAGTACAACATTATCATCGATGCCGACGATTCAAACACTCGCCAGCACTTTGCCTCGGTTGAAAACCTAGCGAATTACATCTCATCTCAAACGAACAACTAGACAGATCTTTATGACACAAGCTAACCAACAAGAAGTATACAACCAGGTTAAAGATGCGCTGATTGAGCTGTTTGAGCTTGATGCTGAAGATATCACTCCTGAAGCACACCTTTATCTCGATCTCGACCTAGACAGCATTGATGCTGTCGATTTGGTCGTTCATCTACAGAACGTAACAGGTAAGAAGATCAAACCTGAAGAGTTCAAAGCAGTACGCACCGTTAATGACGTTGTAGAGTCTGTGGTTGAACTTTTGAAGGACGCATAATGCGTCCTCTGCTGACTTTACTGTCGGCAATCATACTGTTCACTTATCCAATAGCGGTTTACTTTGGACTCAACAAGTTTGGTCTACAAACCGTTGGTATCGTCTTGGCCGTTATCTTTGCTGTTCGTATTTTCTCTGGCGGGCAGGCTAAAATAAAAGAGCTAAAACACTTAGCTTGGATCAGCGGAAGTGCCGGAATTGTTCTGCTAGCACTAGGATTAACCTTCAAGCAGCATGGTTGGTTAACCTATTATCCCGTCATCGTTAATGTTTGTATGTTGGCTGTATTTGCTTCAAGCCTATGGCAACCTCAAACGATTATCGAGCGCCTTGCTCGCCTCCAAGAGCCTGAACTTCCGCAAAGTGGCGTTGATTACACGCGAAAAGTCACCAAGGTTTGGTGTCTGTTCTTCGTTATCAATGGCTCAATCGCGCTTTACACTTGCTTCCAACCGCTTGAAATCTGGACCTTATACAATGGCCTACTCAGCTATTTGTTTGCCGGGTTACTCTTTGCGGGTGAGTGGGTAGTTAGACAGCGCATTCGTCAGAGTTAAATTGTTATGACCCAAACCGTCTCTTACACTTCCTTGTCTGCGCTTCTCAGCCAGAACAGATCGCCAGATTCTATTGTCTGCTTTGACGACAATAGCGAGATTACGTGGCAAACATTTAACGACGACTTATCTCGACTCGTCGACCTTTTATCTTCATCCCCTTTTAAACGAGTCGCGATTTGTACCCAAGACAGCTACCTATTTTCTGTGGCCTTTTTGGCATGTACGGTAACCAACAAACACATCATCTTACCGGGTAACTATCAACCTTGCGCACTTGCCGAGTTGAGTGAACACTTTGACAGTCTGCTAGTCGATGATGCGATTGGTGCAGTGGAAATAAGTGAAGTTCGCAATATCCGAACCTTATTAGACACCGAAAAACAAGAGCTTCTAGCCGATAATCTTCCCGCCATTTATTTAGCAGAAATCCAATTGACCTTATTTACTTCAGGCTCAAGTGGCACGCCAAAGGCAATCAATAAAACACTAGAACACCTAGATATTGAGATTGCTCAGTTAGATAAAAACTGGGGCAAGTTGCTTAAAGGGAACCGTATCCACAGTACGGTCTCACACCAACATATCTATGGTCTGTTATTTCGAATCTTATGGCCGCTTTGTTCTGGCGTTCCGTTTGCTCGACACAATCTCGAATACCCTGAGCAGATCCTATCTCACGCTAACAAACAGAGCGTGCTGATCAGCAGCCCTGCGCTACTCAAACGATTAAAACACGAGACAAAGTCTGCACAGCTAGCTGGTGTGTTCTCTTCTGGTGGCCCTTTACCCACCGAATCGGCTCACCAGTCACGAAACCTGCTTGGTCATCTACCTATCGAGGTATTTGGCAGCACAGAAACCGGTGGCATCGCATTTCGTCAGCAAGAGAGCGCTCAAACGCCTTGGCAGCTTTTTGACTGTATTGAGGCTAGTCTCAACAGTGAGAATTGCATTAAGTTATTGTCGCCGTACATCGACAAAAACAACTGGTATCAAACCGCCGATGAGTGCGAAATGGTTTCGGATAATCAATTTATATTGAAAGGCCGAACCGACCGAGTGATCAAGATAGAAGAGAAACGAGTATCACTGGTAGAAGTGGAAAAACGATTAGAACAACTACCCTGGATAACCGAATGCGTGGTAATTCCGTTTGAAGAACCTGAGCGCTTAATCTTAGCTTCAGTTTTAGTATTATCAGAGGAAGGCCAAGCAACTCTCGCCACCATGAGTAAAGGTAAATTCTGGTTGATGCTGCGTTCAGAACTTAGAAAGTGGTTAGAACCGATCGCTATCCCAAGAAAGTATCGTATTGTTGATGAGATTCCACTCAACAGCCAAGGTAAGCGATTAACGTCTCACATCGAACAGCTAATAAAATCATAGAAACCGCTGATCGTATTTTACACTGAGACTGTCTTTTTATATTTTTGTCAGAACACCCATTTTCAGCCCAAGGATTCTAAGCACGCGCTATGGATAAGAGAAAACCAAACGTAATTGCTGTTGACACTGCAGAGAAAGAATCGACCCTGACACTCCAAATTACTGGAGACATCACCGATTTTAAGGGGCACTTCAAGAGCTTTCCTATTCTTCCTGGCGTTACACAGATTGATTGGGCACTTCACTACGCAGTTCAAGAGCTAGGTGTCCCTGGTTACTTTAAAGGCATGGAGGTCATCAAATTCCAAGAGCCTATCTTGCCTGACTCAACTATCCAGCTTTCACTGAAATGGGAAGCCGATAAAGATAAATTAATCTTCAGTTACACATCGAACAACGGTGAACAAACCCACTCTTCAGGAAAAATGAAGCTGGGAGAGAAAAGTGAATAGCGCTCCTGCCGATGCTGCTTATCAACAAACTCTAAAAGAAAGTAGCTACAACGCTTGCTTCCTAATCCCGTGCTTTAACCACGGTGCCACCATGCCAACTGTGGTCTCATCACTTCTTAAGTTCGAACTGCCGATTATTATTGTTGATGATGGAAGTGAACTCGCAACCAAACAGTTTTTGACTCCCCTTGCTGATAACCCAAGCGTAACTCTGGTGACACTTGAGCAGAACCAAGGTAAAGGTGGTGCAGTAAAGGCTGGCATCAAGCGAGCGCAAGAGCTCGGCTTTAGCCACACCATCCAAATTGATGCAGACGGCCAACACGACTTAGATGCCCTGCCCGCATTAATCGAAGCGTCACAAGCTAAGCCACAACGCCTTATCTCTGGTCAACCGGTCTATGACGAGAGCGTGCCTAAGGCAAGGCTCTACGGACGTTACGCGACACATATCTGGGTATGGATAGAAACCCTATCTCTCTCGATTAAAGACAGCATGTGTGGCTTTAGAGCGTATCCAATTGATAAGACGCAAACCGTACTGAATAAATACGATGTCGGTTCGAGAATGGACTTTGATATCGAGATTCTGGTTCGCCTGTATTGGGAAGGCTGCGATATCGACTTCGTTGAAACGCGTGTTATCTACCCAGAGAATGGTATATCTCATTTCGATGCACTGTGGGACAACGTAAAAATCAGTTGGATGCACACGCGACTGTTCTTCGGCATGCTGCCAAGAGCACCAAAACTGATCGCGCGTCATTTCAAGTCGGATTCAGCGAAGAAGTTATCGGCTGAAAATAGCCAAGATTCCTCGGCAGATTCAAGACAGGTACATTCAAAACAGATAAATTCAAAACAGATAGGTTCAGAACAACCCCATTGGTCACGTACTCAAGAACGCGGCACTGTGCTGGGAATCAAACTGTTATTGGCCGTTTATACCTTGTTAGGCCGAGGCGTATTTAATCTGATTTTACGCGGTGTGATGCGTTACTACCATCTAACGGGCACACGTGCACGAAACGCCTCAGAACAGTACCTATTTCAGCTTAAGGCATACGCTGAACAACAGAATATTGAGTTACCAGCGAAATTAACCAGTTATAACCATCTGCTCTCGTTTGGCCATACCATGCTAGACAAGTTGGCTGCATGGAAAGGGGATTTTTCGGTCGATAACCTGAGCATTCATGGTCAAGAACAATTTGAGAGCATGGTGGCAAACCAACAAGGTGTGCTGATTCTGGGTTCTCATCTTGGCAATATCGAATTGTGCCGCGCTTTAGGTCGCAGACACTCAAACATCAAAATCAATGCACTGGTTTTCACCGAGCACGCTGAGCGTTTCAATTCAGTGATGAAAGCGGTCAACCCGCAGTCTGACTTAAACTTGATTCAAGTGACCTCGATGGGGCCTGATACGGCTATCTTGTTACAACAGAAGCTGGAGCAAGGCGAATGGATCGTGATTGTCGGCGATAGAACTTCCACCAGCAAAGAGAGCCGTTCAGTATGGGCAGAGTTCTTGGGTAAGGAAGCGCCCTTCCCTCAAGGACCATTTATGTTAGCCTCTGTTCTCAAAGCACCAGTATTTCTATTATTTGGGCTACGTGATGACTCACAATCTAAGCCTCATTTTAATGTCTATTTTGAGCATTTTAGCGACAAGATAGAACTACCAAGAAAGACTCGCGAACAATCTTTACAGCAAGTCGTGCAAAAATACGCAAATCGACTTCAGCACTACACACTGAAAGCACCGCTTCAGTGGTACAACTTTTTTAATTTTTGGACATTGAGCAAGCACCATGACGAAAAAGAATCCAAATAGCATCACCTTTGGTGCCGAACGCCTCACGATTGAGGATGTTGTCGCTATCTCACAAGGCGCAAAAGCCTCGATGAACTCAAGTGAAGCCTTCACATCTAAGATCGACCGTGGTGTCGCTTTCTTAGAGCGCCTATTGAAAGAAGAAGGCGTGATCTATGGTGTGACAACGGGCTACGGTGACTCATGTACCGTTGCGATTCCGCCAAACCTAGTTGATGAGCTACCACTGCATTTAACACGCTTTCATGGCTGTGGTTTAGGCGAAATATTGTCTCACGAACAATCTCGTGCGGTATTAGCAACGCGCCTTTGTTCTTTATCGCAAGGTGTCTCTGGTGTGACTCATGATTTGCTCAACCAGATCGTTACTCTGATCAACCAAGATATCTCACCGCGTATTCCTCAAGAAGGTTCGGTGGGTGCCAGTGGTGATTTAACGCCGCTGTCTTACTTAGCGGCCGCACTGATTGGTGAGCGCGATGTTATCTACAAAGGCGAAGTTCGCCCTACTAGTGACGTCTACAAAGAGCTAGGAATTAACCCTATCAAGCTTAAGCCAAAAGAAGGCTTGGCATTGATGAATGGCACGTCAGTAATGACGGCTCTGGCTTGTATCGCCTACAAACGTGCAGAATATCTAGCTCAGCTGTCGACTAAGATAACGGCAATGGTATCTGTGGGTATGCAAGGCAACGACTTCCACTTCGATGAAGCCTTGTTCGCAGTGAAACCTCATCCAGGTCAACAACAAGTTGCTGTATGGCTGCGTGATGACTTACAAGCGGATCGCCCACCACGCAACAGTGACCGCCTACAAGATCGTTATTCACTGCGTTGTGCTCCACATGTTATTGGTGTGGTTCAAGACTCTCTACCTTGGCTACGCCAAATGATTGAGAACGAGCTAAACAGCGCTAACGATAACCCAATTATCGATGGCGACAATGAGCGCGTACTGCACGGTGGACACTTCTACGGTGGCCATATCGCAATGGCAATGGATACACTAAAAACAGCGGTAGCCAACCTTGCAGACCTACTTGATCGCCAAATGGCACAGCTAATGGACTACAAGTTCAATAACGGCCTGCCATTTAACCTAACAGGCGCTGAAGGCGAACGTAAGCCAATCAACCACGGCTTCAAGGCGGTGCAGATTGGCGTTTCAGCTTGGACAGCAGAGGCATTGAAACACACCATGCCGGCAAGCGTGTTCTCTCGTTCAACCGAGTGCCACAACCAAGACAAAGTCAGTATGGGCACCATCGCAGCTCGTGACTGCTTACGCGTTCTAGAGCTAACGGAACAAGTGGCAGCAGCATCACTTCTGGCGGGTACACAAGCACTTGAGCTTCGTAAACGTCATAATGAGCTTGATGAGCACCACATGAGTGAAAACCTAAAGCACATTCGCGACGAAGTACTCAAAGAATTTGAGTTTATCGTAGAAGATCGACCACTTGAAGGCGATCTACGCCACTTCATTGCTCGTATTCAAAGTCAACACTGGTCACTTTACTCATAGAGTAGTTAACCTCATAGAGTAGCTAACCTCATAAAGTAACCAACCCTTTACGCAATATTGTTGAGAGCGATTTATGTCTGAAATCCTTCATCCACTACAATCTGAGGTAACTCTAATTACCTCATTCCAAGATGCCGACCCGATGGGCGTGATCTATCACGGCAACTACTTCCGATTTTTTGAAGAAGTAAGGCGCATCATGATGGATAAGATTGAGTACAACTATCATGAGATGAAGGATTCCGGCTACATGTGGCCAATCATCGACACGCGCGTAAAGTACATTAAAGCGATCCCTTTTAATCATCAGATCAAGGTATCAGCTAAGCTGACCGAGTGGGAAAATCGCTTGCGTGTTGACTACGAGATTCACGATGCCAACACTGGAGTTCGTATGACGCGAGCTCATACCATGCAGGTTGCGGTGACCATTGAAGAACAAGAAATGTGTTTTGCTTCGCCGAAAATATTTACCGATAAAATCGATCATTGGCACCAATTTGGCTGTTTGCCACAATCAAACACCACTCAATCAAATAATCCGCTATCCGATCAATCTCAAGCAACTAACACACAGCAGCAGGTGAAACATGAGTCTGTTTAAACACGGACGTAAGCAAATCAGCATCGCACTACTAGGGCTTGCCTCTGTGATGGCGAGTAGCTTTGTTATTGCTAATGAAAGTACAGCTACGGTTGGCTCTATTTCAGATCTTCAAACAGTATTAAGTGCAAACAACATCGTGCGTGGAGAGTTTACTCAAACACGCAATATGGAAATGTTCGCTCAGCCTTTAACATCACAAGGTACTTTCCTGTTAGACAAATCGAATGGTTTACTTTGGACACAAGCGACACCCTTCCCTGTGAGCTTGGTGCTAACCGACAACAAACTGAGCCAAAGGTTTGCTGATCAACCAGCTAAGATCATCACCGACCAAGAAAACCCAATGGCGTTTTATTTCAGCCATATATTCCTATCGGTGTTCCACGGTGATACTCAAAAACTCCAAGAGCAGTTCTCACTGTCATTTGAACCCGCGACTGAGCAAAGCTCAGATGAAAGTGCAAATGAAAGCACAGAGGGTACGTCATGGATGCTCACTCTAAAGCCCAAAAGTGCGCCAATGAATGCGGTATTTGAAGCCATCACACTACAAGGTAACAACGATATTGAACGCATTGAGCTGAAAGAGATTCGTGGAGACAGCACAGTGATCGAATTTAGCCAGCTAAGCCATCAACCGGAAGTATTATCAGATGCTGAAGCGCAACAATTCCAACTCTAGCCTTGCCCTTATTTGGCTTGTTGTCGTGGTGCTATTTAGCGGACTGTTAATCAAACAGTTCGCTTTTTCTTCTTCAGTACCGATTGAAAGCAACATTATGAAATTGCTGCCAGAAAACCAGCAAGATCCTATGGTAGAACAAGCCTTTCAACAGATTTCCAACTCGATGAGTGAGCAAGTCGTCTTCATAATAAGTGGCTCTGATATCGAACATGCCACCGCTGCCACTAATGCTTTTGAAAAAGCCCTCAACCAAAGAGCGTTCTCCAGTCAGCCAACTCTTTTTAAGCACGTGCAAGGCAAAATCAACGCCAGCACTCAAAGCCAATGGAGCGATTTCTATTTTCGTCATCGGGCTCAACTGTTGACCGTTCAACAAAAAGAAACACTGGTACACTCGCCCGAATCTCGCGCTCAACATGTAATTCAGTCGTTATACAATCCATTTTCAGGCGTCACTGCAGCCGAACTGACACTCGATCCTTTTTTGTTATTTCGAGACTACATTAGCGAAGTTGGTACTCGTTCGAGTAACTTTAGCCTTAAAGAGGGCTACCTAACGGCGCAATCGCAAGATCAGTCACACATTTTGGTTACCGCAACCTTGGCTGGCTCTCCCTATAGCTTGGCTATTCAAGAGCAACTTCCGGCACTTGACGCTTTAGAGCGAGACATAGAGAAGCAATTTGACGTCAAAGTTCAGCACACTGGCGTGGTTTTCTACGCTAATTATGGCACTCAAAGTGCAAAATCTGAGATCAGCACCATTGGTTTAGGATCGTTAGCTGGCGTTATTTTGTTGGTGTGGCTGACATTTCGTAGCGCCCTACCACTTGTCTTGTCTCTACTTTCGATAAGTACTGGATTACTGGTTGCACTCGCGAGCACCGTCGCTATCTTCGGCAAAATTCACTTGTTCAGCTTAGTGTTCGGTGCCAGTTTGATCGGCGTATCAATCGATTACTCTTTTCACTTCCTTACCGATCGCTTAGCGGCAGGAAGTAAATGGCAAAGTAAAAAAGGGTTGCAACATATCCTTATTGCGATCAGCTTGGGGCTTATTACTAGCTTGATTGGCTACCTAGGCTTGCTTGTTGCACCTTTCCCAGGCTTACAACAGCTTGCTTTGTTCTCGTCAATTGGACTCATTGCAGCTTACGCCAGTGTAGTGTGTTGGTACCCCGTTTTAGCGGCGAAACCAAGTCAGGAACGTCCACTCCCCCTAGCGAAGCTTTGGCATAGTTGGTTGAGTGTATGGAGCAAGCCAAAATTCAGAATAGGCTTACCGTTAACGGTGACTGTCGTTAGCATAATGTCACTCAGTCAAATTCGTTACGACGACGATATACGCCAACTTCAGGCAATGCCAGAACAGCTCAAACAGCAAGAGCAAGCCATCACTGAGATTTCAGGATTAGGCAGTGGTCAAAATATGCTGTTGGTGACTGCGAAAAGTAATCAAGCATTACTGAAAAAATTGGCATTGATCACCTCTGAATTAGATTCATTGATCGAGAAGCGAGGCATCTCAGGATATCGCAGCGTCAATCAACACCTGCCAAGTGAGCATGAGCAAAATGAAAACTATCGGCTGGTGAAACAGCTCTACGCTAATCAGAGCTCAACATTACAAACCACATTAGGTTGGTCGAGTTTCCCTGAGCTTCCTAACTATGAACCAATAACAGTTGATGGGTTTTTAGCATCACCAGTATCAGAACCCATTCGTCCTCTTTGGTTGAGGCCGATAGATGGACAAGCTGCGTCTGTTATTTTAATCAAAGATGTCACTGACTCAGAGCTGTTCTCTCAATGGCTTGGTTCAGATTTTGCTCAGCAACAAGATGTTAAGTTCCTCAATAAGGCCGATGAAATATCGTCGCTTTTTGCTGAATACAGAGTCAAGATCACCGAACTATTATTAATAGCATTGGCAGCCATTGGAATGGTTTTAGGTTGGCGCTATGGCGTAAAACAGAGCCTGTTGATGCTGTTGCCGTCTTTGATTGCGGGAATCGCAGGGCTAGCGATCACCGGCGTTTTAGGTTCGACCTTAAACCTGTTTAACTTACTGGGTCTGATTCTGATTCTAGGGATTGGCATCGACTACACCCTTTTCTTTGCTGAGCAGAAGAAATCACTGAGCACCTTGTTAGCCATTACCTTGTCTGGCCTCACGACGCTGCTTTCATTTGGTTTACTGTCACTAAGTCAGACTCATGCCATTCATAGTTTCGGCGTTACCGTCTTAACGGGTATTTTTGTGGCGTGGTTGCTTTCTCCACTCGCAATCAATACAGAGAAAGCCGCAAGAAAACCAAAACCTCATGAGGCTTTTAGATGAAAAATACAATACAGATAACGCTGGGCGTTGTATTGGGTTTACTACTCAGTGCCTGTTCAATGGTTTCTCAACAGCCGACTGGCGCAAGTGTGTCTATCGATAATGACACCGAATTAGCCTTACCTTTGCCTTCTGAGCTTGGATACTCATTTACGGCGAGCCAGTTGATTAACGCGACCTGGCAAGAGGAGACTCAACAACTTCCTGTCCAAGTTGAAGTGACACCAGATAAAGTGGTGTTAGCTGGTTTTTCATCTTGGGGTACTCGAATTTTGTCACTGCAGTACCAAAACCAAGTGATTGATACACAGGTTTTATCTGGCCTTGGGGCGACCCTGCCGCAACCCGAACAGGTGCTATTTAATTTAATGCTGACCCTATGGCCAGTTGAAGCGTGGACTCAACCTTTAGAAAGTATCGGCTGGCATTTGGTCGACACAAAAAACAGCCGCACAGTGTTTGACGATAACCAACAGGCAATCATTCGAATTGATTACCAAGCGGATTCCGGAGCTGACAAAACTCGCGGCGATATTGTTTTCACGCATTTGACCCAAGGCTATACCATCACTATACAAACGTTGAACTCAACGATTGTCGACAACCCAAGTAAGAGCTGAACACTATGCCTATTTACATCCAATACTGTGGTTTCCACTCGGCGCTAGGCTCAAGCGTTGCTGAAATTCACGACTGCCTTACAAATGAGCACCGCTCGAACATGGTTGAAGTGGACGATATGCTGAATGACGGCAAGTCGACTGTCGTTGGTAAGGTAGCGGGCGATCTGCCTGAAATTCCTCAGCACCTTGCCGAATACGCTACTCGTAATAACCAGCTCGCGTTATCGGCCCTAAACCAAATCAAAGATTCTATCGAGCAAGCAAAATTACAATTTGGCTCGGATAAAGTTGCTGTTGTTATAGGCACTAGCACCTCAGGTATTTCTGATGGTGAAGCGGCTTTCAAACATAAATTGACACACGATGAGTTTCCTGAGCATTACCATTACTCGAAACAAGAGCTTGGCAATACTTCTGAGTTCGTCAGCCAGTACTGCGCGATAACGGGGCCAAGTTATGCAATCTCGACGGCTTGCTCATCAAGTGGCCGTGTATTTCTCACCGCCGAGCGACTGTTAGACTCCGGCATGGCCGATGCTGTTTTGGTTGGAGGTGTCGATACCTTATGTAAACTTACGCTCAATGGCTTCCATGGCCTTGAAGCGCTTTCAACGACACATTGTCAGCCTTTTAGTACTTCTAGAGATGGTATTAATATCGGAGAAGCCGCCGCATTTATGCTGCTTAGCAAAATAAAACCATCGAACAACTTACCCAATATTGCTCTGTTAGGTTGTGGTGATAGTTCTGATGCGCACCATATATCAGCCCCTCACCCTGAAGGAAATGGCGCAGAACACGCCATGAGAAAGGCACTGAACGCTGCACAGCTAACAGCAGAGGACATCGGCTATATCAATGCCCATGGCACCGCTACGCCTCTCAATGACTCAATGGAAAGCAAAGCCATTCATCGTATTTTTGCAAACAAGGTTCCCGTCAGTTCCACCAAGCCACTCACCGGGCATACTCTTGGAGCCGCGAGTGCGATAGAAGCAGCAATAGCATGGCATATTTTAAAATATGACTTACCGCTTCCCTTACAAAAATGTCAGGATAAAGCTGAGGATATTGAGATTGATTTGGTAAACTGTGCCCAGAAACTTAAAGTAAAGAACATCTTAAGCAACTCTTTTGCTTTTGGTGGCAACAACATTAGCCTGATTTTTGGTGTAGTAAATGACTGATATCCCTTCTGTAGACCAACTCCTCCCACATGATGACCCGATGATATTAATCGATCGTGCTATCAGCGTAGAGGCGTTATCGATTCACTGCCAAGTGGATATTGGAGCACATAACCTGTTCTTTAACGCAGACACTCAAACCGTACCCGCTTATGTTGGTATCGAGTTTATGGCGCAGTCGGTTGCCGCTTGGTCTGGATACCACGCGATAAAAAACGGCACCACTCCACCCATCGGGTTTTTACTGGGTTCTCGTCGTTACAAATCACTTTGTGACCAATTTTCTCAAGGGCAAACCCTTGATATCTACGCCGAGCAACTGATGGAAGACAGTGGCATGGCCGTGTTTACCGCCAGAGTCGAAGACCAAGGCGAATTGATGGCTCAATGCCAACTTAATGTCTATGTGCCAACTGAACACAAATTACAAGAAATGAAAACTAGGAGCCCATCATGACCCGTCAGGTATTAGTCACTGGTGCCAGTAAAGGCATTGGTAAAGCGATCGCTATTCAACTCGCAAAAGACGGATTTGAAATCGCCGTTCATTACATGGGTGACAAGCAAGGTGCCGAAGATACCTTAAAGTCGATCACTGAATTGGGTGGCGCAGGACGTCTGATCCAATTCGATATCAGCAATCGCAGTGAATGCCGTGAAACGCTTGAATCAGATATAGCTAAACATGGCGCTTACTATGGTGTAGTAAATAACGCGGGCATTACTCGTGATACGGCCTTCCCTGCCATGACGGAAGAAGAGTGGGATGGCGTGATCCATACCAATCTCGACAGCTTCTACAACGTACTTCACCCGTGCGTAATGCCTATGGTTCAAAAACGCAAAGGCGGTCGAATCGTTACTCTGGCGTCGGTATCTGGCATCATGGGCAACCGCGGTCAAACCAACTATGCGGCGGCAAAAGCCGGCGTGATTGGCGCGACTAAGTCTCTGGCTCTTGAGCTCGCAAAACGCAAGATCACAGTAAACTGTGTTGCTCCAGGATTAATCGATACCGGTATGGTTGATGAGCACGTGAAAGATCACGCTCTACCTCAAGTGCCACTGCGCCGCATGGGCGAGCCAGAAGAAGTGGCTGGCCTAGTCAGCTACCTAATGTCTGATATTGCAGGCTACGTCACTCGCCAAGTAATTTCTGTCAATGGAGGCTTAGTATGACCCACCGCGTTGTTGTAACTGGCATGTCTGGTGTTACTGCCTTTGGTAATGATTGGCAGCACATCGAGCCAAAACTGAAAGCGTGTGAAAATGCCACTCAATATATGCCAAGTTTTGAGCAATACGATGGCCTCAACACTAAGCTAGCTGCGCCTATTGATGACTTCCAATTACCAAAACACTACAAACGTAAACAGGTTCGAGGCATGGGTCGGGTTTCTCGCTTAGCCACTGTCGCGACTGAAGATGCTTTAACACAAGCCGGATTAATTGGACATGATGTTCTAACTAACGGAGAAACGGGCATTGCCTACGGGTCTTCAACCGGCAGTACTGATGCCGTAGGTGCGTTTGGTGTGATGCTTAATGAGAAATCGACACGAGCAATCACAGCAACTACCTATGTTCAAATGATGCCACACACTGCTGCGGTCAACGTTGGACTGTTCTTTGGCTTGCGCGGGCGCGTGATTCCCACCAGCAGTGCCTGCACTTCAGGAAGCCAAGCGATTGGTTACGCTTATGAAGCGATCAAACACGGCTACCAAACCGTGATGGTTGCTGGTGGTGGTGAAGAACTATGCCCAACTGAGTCTGCCGTTTTCGATACCCTTTTTGCTACCAGTTTAAAAAACGACACACCAGAAAAATCCCCTAGCCCTTACGACAGTGAGCGCGATGGCTTAGTTATCGGTGAAGGCGCCGGTACGCTTGTGCTCGAAGAGTATGAACATGCCGTCGCTCGCGGCGCAAAGATCTACGCTGAGATTGTCGGCTTTGCCAGCAACTGCGATGCGGCTCATGTGACTCAACCTCAAATGGAAACCATGCAAGTTTGTATGGAGAAAGCACTCAAAGACGCACAGCTTCCGGCTGAAAAGATCGGTTATGTTTCTGCTCACGGTACCGCAACTGAAAAAGGCGATATTGCAGAAAGTAATGCTACAGCGAACATTTTCGGAGAAGTGCCAATCAGTTCATTGAAAAGCTACTTTGGTCATACGCTTGGTGCGTGTGGTGCAATTGAGGCTTGGTTAAGCCTAGAGATGATGCATTCAGGCTGGTTCAGTCCAACATTGAACCTTGAAAACATTGACGAACGCTGCGGTAAACTTGATTACATCACGGGCTCAGGCCGCGAACTGGATGTTGAATACCTAATGAGCAACAACTTTGCCTTTGGCGGGATCAACACTTCCATCATCTTCAAAAAAATCTAGGATAGATAATGAAAAACTGGCTAGCTCTTGCTGTTGTCTTTTTACTCGCAGGTTGCAGTGCTCCGAAGTATTCGGGCAATGCACTTCCTGAAGCAAACAACATCGAAAATATCACGATCGTGGAAGATGTAAAAACACGCAGCATTTTCCTCGATTCCATGCTCGATTGGTGCCTGAACAATCAGGTCAAATGTAAAGTCGTTGCAGACGGTTCAGAACATAATCCAGAGGACATTACGCTTGATTATGTCTCTCGCTGGAGTTGGGATTTCAGAACCTTTGTGGCAGACGCCAAGATCTCAGCTTATCAAGATCAACAGCGCGTAGGCAACGTAGAATTTAAGGCACCTAATAGCGGCAATTTATCAAAGTTTGGCGACGATATGGAACGCATTAAAGCGATGATGGATATCTTGTTCGATAAGAAAACAGCGGCTCAAGCGACCCAACTGATTGCTGACGACAAGCTATAACGAATCCAGTTCTGATCAGCAGAGTTCGGTTCGACAAAGCTCTAATCGAAAAAGTTCTAATCGACGAAGCTCTAAGCGACGAAGCTCAAGACAAATAAAAAGGGTCAGTAACCAAGTTACTGACCCTTTTTTGAATCTAGCATTAGCTCAATTAAGCGTTAGCTTCACGCTCAGCGATGAACTCAAGAGCCATCTTGATGCGAGCGATTACGCGCTCTTTACCAACAAGCTCCATTACTGCATCAACAGAAGGAGACTGACCGCCACCTGTTACTGCTACGCGAAGTGGCATACCGATTTTACCCATGCCGATCTCTAGCTCTTCACATACTGCTGCAATCACACCATCTTTGATGTTTGCAGTAGTGAAATCTTCAAGTGCTTCAACCTTAGCAAGAGCAAGATCTAGTGGGCCTTTAGCAACACCACGTAGGTGCTTCTTCGCTGCGCCAGCTTCAAACTCAGAGAAGTCTTCGTAGAAGTAACGAGACTGCTCAGCAAGTTCGATAAGCGTATTACAACGCTCGCCAACTAGCTTGATCACTTCAGTGATCGCTGGGCCGTTTGTTGTATCGATCTTCTGTGCGTCTAGGTGCCATTGCAGGTATTTTGCAACGTACTCAGGCTCAGAAGTCTTAATGTAGTGGTTGTTCAACCAAAGCAGCTTTTCAGTGTTGAATGCAGATGCAGACTTGCTGATTGCTTTAAGGCTGAAGAACTCAATCATCTCTTCTTGAGAGAAGATCTCTTGGTCACCGTGAGACCAACCTAAACGAACTAGGTAGTTGTTCAGTGCATTTGGTAGGTAACCTTCATCGCGGTATTGCATTACAGAAACAGCACCGTGACGCTTAGAAAGTTTCGCACCGTCATCACCAAGAATCATTGCACAGTGAGCGAAAGTTGGAACTGGCGCGCCTAGTGCTTCATAGATGTTGATTTGGCGTGGTGTGTTGTTGATGTGGTCTTCACCACGAACAACGTGTGTAATACCCATATCCCAGTCATCTACTACAACCACGAAGTTGTATGTTGGGGCGCCGTCTGTACGACGAATGATTAGGTCATCAAGTTGGCTGTTAGAGATTTCAATGCGACCACGGATTTGGTCATCAAATACTACGCTGCCTTCTTTAGGGTTACGGAAACGGATAACGCATGCATCACCTTCTTTTGCTGCTTCGTTTGCTGCAACAATTTTAGGGTGGTTAGCATCGTAACGAGCCATTTCTTTGTTTTCTTCTTGCTCTGTACGAATCTCGTCAAGCAGCTCTTTAGACGCGTAGCATTTGAATGCTTTGTCTTCAGCAAGTAGCTTATCAACCATTTCGTTGTAACGGTCAAAACGCTTAGATTGGTAGTAAGGACCTTCATCCCATTCCATACCCATCCATTGCATGCCTTCTAGAATTGCATCAACCGCTTCTTGAGAGTTACGCTCAAGGTCCGTGTCTTCGATACGTAGAACGAATTCACCACCTTGGTTCTTAGCGAATAGCCAAGAGTAAAGTGCAGTACGTGCACCACCAACGTGAAGATAGCCAGTTGGGCTAGGAGCAAAACGAGTTTTAACCGTCATTTAAATACCTTGATTATGTAGGTGATTCTTTTAGTGGGGTCTATTACAAAGTCTGTAATAGCCAAATATCACTAAATTTTGGGCGCTATTTTATCACCACCGCTTAAATCTACAATCAATAGTGAATGATTAATGCGCTGTTGTTGTACGAAAGCGAGTGTAGAAAGGCTAAATTCAGCTTCGATATAGCAAATCTATAGCCTGAGCCAATAAATTATAGCCACGCTTTTCTTTAACTCACGCTTATTTCATCAACGTACCCCACCCATTCATATGCCACCAAGATCAATTTTTTAAATTTATGTTTGACCTTACCCTTACGGTAAGGTTTATGTTGGGTGTAGATGAGAATTGGAGTATCGATATGAACCATTACACTACCGCACTCAACGGCCTAAATTGCATGGGTTGCGCGAAGAAAGTCCGCACCCTGTTTGATGATTTCGATAACACGACGATCAACGACATATCGCCGACGTACATCGATATTTCGACTCCTTTTAGCTACGTTGAACTCAACGAACAGTTAGCGACCCTTAGTTATTCCATGGGTAATTCGATGCATCTATCATTATCAGGACTCAGCTGTGGTAAGTGCGTGAGCAAACTGACTCAAGCGCTTGAGCAGACCGAGCAAATATCAGACCTAGAAATCAGCAAATATGAATTGTCGTTGGTTACTTTGCTTGCAGAATCAGAGCTTATTGCGCTGATCGAAAGCGTGGGTTATCACGCGACTCCCTACTCTGAAGTTAATGACCTTTTATCGAGTTCAGATTCAAAAGAAGATAAAAAACCAGCGCCCGTAGAACCGACACAAGCTAAACCTGCTGCTAGCCAATATACCTATCACCTTGTTCTTGAAGGAATGACATGTGCGAGTTGCGTTTCTTCGGTAGAGAAAGCGTTGAAAAAGAATGAGTTCGTCGACCAAGCTCAGATCAACCTCGCTGAACAGACAGCCTTGGTCTTCACGTCTAAAACACGTGACGTCATCGAGAACGCTCTCATAGAATCGGTAAAAACCGCAGGTTATGGTGCGGAGTTCGTTGATGACGCGGCGACTCAACAACAAAAACAGCAAGAACAACAACTTCGTACCCAAAAAGCTTTCCTAAAGAATTCAGTAAGCGCGCTGCTTATCGGTGCTCCACTGATGGCGTGGGGTCTGTTTGGTGGCAACATGACTATTGCTACATTTAACGACCAATTGGCTTGGGGATTGGTTGGTGTGGTCTGTTTGATACTGCTTGCGACCTCGGGACGCAGCTTCTTCACGAATGCTTGGCAGTCTCTCATGCATAAGCGTGCGACCATGGATACCTTGGTCGCTTTAGGCACGGGTGCAGCATGGTTCTATTCAATGCTGGTTGTACTGATTCCATCATGGTTCCCAGAACCATCGCGTCATGTCTATTTTGAAGCAAGTGCAATGATTATCGGCCTTATCTCTTTAGGACACTACATTGAAGCCAAAGCCAAAGCACGCACCACCAAATCTTTACAGGCACTGATTAACTTACAGCCTCAAAAAGCCGTGGTTATCGTCGATGGTAAAGAACAGACCATCGCCGTCGAAGCCATTCAAGTCGGTATGCAAGTGCGTGTAAAACCGGGAGAAAAAGTCCCTGTCGATGGCGTTGTGGTTTCGGGTGAATCCTACATCGATGAATCAATGCTGACCGGCGAACCGCTTCCCAACGTTAAATTGATTAATGATGGCGTTTCAGCAGGTACCATTAATGGTGATGGCAGCTTAGTGATTGAAGCGACTGGAATTGGCTCAAGCACCATGCTGGCTCGAATCATTCAGATGGTTCGCCAAGCACAAAGCAGCAAACCTGCGATTGCTAAGCTTGCCGATTCTATCTCGGCCGTGTTCGTACCTGTTGTGGTCGCAATCGCCGCCATTGCCGCCTTAGTTTGGTTTCTTGTTGGCCCGCAACCTAGTGCAAGTTACATGCTCGTGGTATCAACCACTGTACTGATCATCGCCTGTCCATGTGCCTTGGGCCTAGCAACGCCGCTCTCAATTACTGTCGGCGTTGGCAAAGCAGCAGAGTTTGGCGTCTTGATCAAAGATGCTGATGTGTTGCAATCTGCCAGTAAAATCGATGCCGTCGTGTTTGATAAAACAGGCACCCTGACCCAAGGTAAGCCAACCGTTCAGCAAGCCTTTTATGGCGATTTACCAGAGCAAGAACTGCTGGCTTACGCCTATTCGGTAGAGGTAGGGTCAGAACACCCCCTAGCGAAAGCCGTCTGCCAATATGCAGAAAGCTTACAAGTTTCGGCACTACCCCATAGCGAATTCGAAAACCAACGAGGGTTAGGAGTACAAGCAATAATTAACGGCAAGAACGTTCAAGCCGGCTCACTTAAGTACCTCACTCAACTTGGCATTGAGACTGAAATTGGCGCGGACTTTATTGAGCTTTGCCGCTCACAGGCATGGACACCAATCTTCGTTGTAATCGATCAAAAACTGGAAGGCATATTTGGTATTTCAGACGCATTAAAAATAGATAGCAAGCAAGCCATTGCTCAACTAAAATCCGCCGGAATTCACACCGTGCTATTAACAGGCGACAACGATTCTGTTGCTCAAGCGATAGGTAAAAGCGTCGGTATCGACGAGGTTATCTCGGAAGTACTTCCAGAGCAGAAAGCTCAACATATTGTTCAGCTTCAACAACAATATAAGAGCGTTGCCATGGTTGGAGATGGTATTAACGACGCGCCAGCACTGGCTCAGGCGGATATAGGTATAGCAATGGGCAGCGGCAGCGATGTCGCGATCGAGAGTGCGCAAATGACACTACTCAACTCATCGCCATTATCAGTTAGCAACGCGATCGAGCTATCCCAAGCTACAGTTAGAAACATGAAGCAAAACCTATTTGGTGCCTTTATCTATAACTCGCTTGGTATTCCGATCGCGGCTGGTGTGCTCTACCCATTCTTTGGATTTTTGCTAAGCCCTGTCGTTGCAGGCGCTGCGATGGCAATGTCGTCAATTACAGTAGTAAGCAATGCCAACAGGCTGAGATTGTTCAAGCCCACTCATTCTAATATCAACAAAAATCATATTCATGAGGTTCACCATGATTCGTAAAGTTATGACTCTTACTGCACTCGCTGCTATTTCAGGACAAGCTTTAGCTACTGATGTTCTAAACCACAAATCACCATACTGCGGCTGCTGCACAGCATGGACTGAACATATGCAAGATGCCGGGTTCGATGTCACAGAGAAGCTCCACGATGACATGAATCCAATCAAACAAAAGCTAGGTGTAACGCCAGAGCTTGCTTCTTGCCACACGGCAGAGATCGACGGCTACGTATTTGAAGGGCACATTCCAGCAGAAGACGTGAAAGCCTTTTTAGAAAACCCACCACGTAATGCGATTGGCTTGGCTGTTCCTGGCATGCCAATGGGCTCTCCGGGCATGGAGCATGGCGATAAGAAAGACGAGTATTCTGTGTACGCGTTTAACGAGAAAGGTCAGGTGTTTGAATACCGTCATTACAATGGTAATTAGAACGTAAAAAGACGGACACAAAGCAATATTTAAAAAGCCATGAAAATAGAGCCTAGCATTAGGTAAACCCAAGACTGTGGTTTACTTGCTAGGCTCTTTGCTTTTAGACAGTAAAGCAAATCTTGTAGCGGTACCAACCGGGCTGTTAGTGCTGCTATGTTTTCGTCGCTAGTCAACAAAAAACTAATGAACGAATAAGCTCACTTGGCTAATAATCGAATCGACTAAATAGCCAAGTGAATCGGCTTAGAAGCCGTAAGAAGCGCCAAATACGAATGCGTTGTTCTGCTTAGAAGCACCGTTTGCGAAATCTACACCGTTAGCTTGGCTACGGAACTCAAAGTAAGGTTGAACACCTTGACGAGTCCATGTTGCACGTAACTCGTGGTCCATCGCTTCTGCATCAATCATGTATACGTTGTTGTAGCTAAGCGCTAGGTCTGCATTCACTGTGTAAGCAATGCGGTTATCCATGCGGTAGTCTGTGTCAGCATTAGCAGAAGTATCATCGATGTGTGCACGAGTACGGTTGCTAATAGAGATACCGTTATCGAAGTTGTAGCCGATCTTAACTAATGGACGGAACTGAATGCTCTCACCCGCAGAGAATAGATGTTGGTAACCAGCAGCTACCCATAATTTATCAGTAATATTGAAAGATTGCTCACCACCGACAGTGATGCCAGGAGTATTGTTACCTGTTGTTGGTGCACCACCAGTTTCAGCTGAAGTCAGGCCTTCAAGCTCACCCAATTGGATGCCATCAAACTCAGAGTAAACCGTGAAGCCGCCTAGAGAGTTGTCAAACGTGTGACCAGCTTCTAGCGTAGAAGTCATATCAGAACCGTGGATACGGCCGTCATCGTGAATTTGAATGTTACCTGTTACGTAAGAAGAACCAGCGAAAGCACTAGAAGCGAAAGTAAGAGAAAGAGCACTTAGAGCGATAATTTTTTTCATAGTAAACTGCCTTAGTTTGATTTTTCAGCGGCACATCTTCGGTACATCATTCACCTTCACCGCTTGAGTAGTTGGTAGCCTCCCTGGCATGAAATCTATGTTGCTCGAATTAATTTGCGTTTCAAAATAAAAGAGTGGACAGAGTGATCTCTCTCACTATCAAAAAAGAACAAGTTATTTAACACATTAAAATCAGTCACTTAAAAACATAAAAATTGATAAAAAACTCAAGACGCAAAAACGTACAGATCAAGATCACATTATTTTACGACGCAAAATTAGATTCGGTTAGTTCAATCACATCTGATTTAGAGTTTTTTATAGGGGACTTATTTTTTGAAGAGAATAATGAGAAGCCCGTCACTTTTGCGACGAAACTCACCTTATGTGCATTGTTGACGATATAAACAAAGACGGTTTCTATATGTTTCAGTTTAAGAGAAAGACTTAACTCGCCTTAAACAAAAAGAGCTCCCGCTTTTTATCTAAGTAAGATAATAGCTAGAGAGCCCTTTTGTTAATGTTGCTTATCGATTATTTAACCGAAGTAACTCGGCTTACTCTCTCGCCACTTTCAGAGATAGATCGGATGTACGTTTCGCTTGAAACCGAAGGACGTTGCTGCTCATCATAAGTCAGCCAGTTTTCACCATCAGCAGAGTATTGCAGCTCTACACCTGGGAATTGTACGTTCATCGCTAGCTTGCCATCAACAACCTGAGCGCCCGGTACTGGTAGTCGGTAATCAATACCTGCTTTCTCAAGTTTCGCCAGTTCACGTTGACCAACAATATTCGCGAAGCGATTAAAGTCGCTGTTTAAATCCTGCTTATTCACTAGGTTTGATTCTTGAGAATATTCAACGCCCACTTTATAGTCGTTTTCCCAATCCGCTCTGTGCCATGCTCTTTCTGCTGCAGCAAGAACGCGAGGGAATACCATGTATTCATATTGCTCATCAGTACGTACTGTTTCAGACCAAAGTTGCGCCGACAAACCATAGAAAGGTTTCGCTTCAATTTCACCTTTACCACTGAAGCCATTGCCGTCACGGTCTAGTGATGTTTCTGCATTTTGTGGCATGTTTTCTGGTGCGAAACCAAACATCTTACGAGTATCGGTTGCACGAGTTGCCCAGTAGTAACCACGCTCTGCAGCATCGACTTCGTATGGCATATCCATGTACACATAGTCTGGGTTAGAAACAATCACGTCATAACCTTTTGCTGACCAGTCGTATACAGATGAAGTGCCGCCCCAGTAAAGAACGTCCCAGAAGTTAACGCGCGTACTTTCTGTTGCAAATGCTTCCTCGCCTTCGCTGTATTTCAGGCCATCTTGCCATGCTTGGAAGTGTGGAATACCTTTATCAGCAACAATCTTAGATACCTGCTCTGCAAAGTGACTTGGCAGGTGACCAAAATCGCTCACAATACCATCAGCGATCAAAGACTGACACTGTGGAGATTGTTGGAATGGCTTGTCTTGCTTAGCCAAGTCAATGTTACCTTTCCATGCCACTTTATCTTCTGCATTAACATCTTGTAAGCCAGCACCTAACTTGATGTTTTTCGCTTCATCGCCGCCAAAGTGCCAAGTCGTTAGTGGAACGCCCGCTTCTTGGTGCATTGCCGCCACTTCAGAGATCACTTTATCGACAAAATGAGTTGAAGATTCCATACATGGGTTAATGAAACTTTGCTTATCGTAGAACTGAACCGTGGTTACGTTCGATGTATCTTGTGGATCCATCAAGCGGTATTCGTTCGCTTCCGCTTCTTTACCTTCCGCCATTAGGCGAGTGTAACGCGCTTCCATTGATACCACAGCAGAACGAGCGTGTGCTGGCATATCAATTTCTGGGATTACTTCGATGCTGCGCGCTTTTGCGTAGCTTAAGATCTCGACGTAATCCGCTTTACTAAAGAAACCAGAGCCAAAGTTGTCTGTTGTTGGACCTGAACCTAGCTGAGGCAGTAAACAGCTTTGCTCTTCCAAATCAAAACAACGATTAGACCCTACATCCGTTAGCTCTGGTAAACCTGGGATTTCTAAACGCCAGCCTTCATCATCTGTTAAGTGAAGGTGAAGTTTATTCATCTTGTAGGCCGCCATTTGATCTAGCGTTGCTAGGATGGCATCTTTTGAGTGGAAGTTTCGAGCAACATCAACCATCACACCACGGTAATCGAAACGTGGCGCATCTTTGATCGACAGTTGTGGTAATGATTCAGCGTTCTGACTGTCTATTAGGCCAAAAATAGACTGAACGGCGTAGAAAGCACCTGTTTTATCAAACGCTTTAATCGCAATCCCCTCTTCCGAGATGCTTAGTTCATAAGCGCCAGATTTCGCCAAATCACCCGTAAACTGAGTAGGAACAACAGCAACACTAACAGGTAGGTCGCCACTCACATCTACGTTTACCACATCTGCACGTTCTTCAATTGCAGCGAACTGCTCAGCATCAAATGCCTCTTTCGGTAGTGCAATACCACCAGCAATGCTCACTGAACCTTCGCCCGCTTCTACCGACATCGGTGTTGGTAGTAGAGTTGTTGATACATCTTGTGTTGCTAGATCAGCATTCTTTTCAAAGCGAGTAACCGCGGTTGCCATTACATTGTTGTCATCAGGAGTGCGCTTAAGGTTGTTTCCTTCCAAACCGGTCACAAACGACGCGACATCTTCAGTATTCAATGAAGCAATCATCTTAGGTTCTGCGTTTGGCGCGGTTACGAATGCACCCGGCATAAAGTCGGTTTCAAACAGTTGCCAATATTCACTCGTCAACGGAAGAATCACTTCTTCACCAGCGGCAAAACCATCGAACTTATCTGTAGGCTCTAGTTTGTGTAGGTCACCCGTTACACGAGTGATTTTAAATTGTTCGTTATCAACATCTAAAATAAGGCGAATACTGTGGAAGTAGATAGTCCAATCTTTCGAGTCAATCGCTTCACCGTCATTGGTCAGGGTCATGTTCACTTTGTTACATGACGCCCATTCAGCACCTAACTCCTGACAAGCCATACCTTCATTCGCACCGTGATTGGTTAGAATTTCATATTGCACATCAAGGTTATCAGCCAGTGCATTAACAACCTGTTGCTCAGGTGCTTGCGTTACGGCACAACCCGATAAACCAGCTAATACCGCGACAGATAGTAAGTTTCTTTTCAACATCGTATTCACCCATAAATTTAAAAATCGAGTTAGAAGCAAAGTGGAGCGCTTCGAAAGTTAGATCAACTATATGGGCTTATTTTGTGCCGTGAATTAAATCAAGCTAATTCAGTGATCAGCTTCAAATCTAAAAAATACTGATAAATTTAAATTTAATAAAATCATAACCTTAACAACATCGTCACTTCCGTCACTTTTATTTTGACGTAATAATTGAGAATTAAATCACAATCTTTTTAACGGATTTCATAAAATCGTGTCGTTTATAGAGAGAAAGGTTTAGAAGTTTGTTCTTGTTGTTATACTTTTCGTACAAACAACGTGACATCGTTCTCAAAAAAAACCGTTAAAAAACTCCGTCAAAATCTTTTTTAACGAGTTTAATTCTTTATAAAGGAGCTTTCTTTGCGCACATTTTGGTACCTAACGTTACTCACTCTCGCCTTTTCAGCAAAGCAAGCGGTCGCCGAACCCCTTTATTGGCAAGCAAAAAAAGAGGATTTGACCCTCACTATCTTAGGCTCTGTGCACGTTGGAGATGAGAGCATGTACCCGCTTCCCACACAGATCACTGACACGTTAAAAGAGAGCAACGGATTGATTGTCGAGACCGACATAAGAAAGACAAAAGGCGTGGCGTATCCCACGACCACAGTGACCACGGGTGATGTACTAAATGAAGAACAAGCTCAATTATTAACGAGCATATCAAAGTCACTAGATATGCCGACTCAACAGTTACTCAGCTCACCACCTTGGGCAACAGCGATATCGATACAAATGCAACAATTGAAGAATCTTGGCTACGCATCGGCCGGCGGTGTTGATGCTACTTTGACTTACAAAGCGACGATTCAAGATGTGCCTGTTATCAGTTTAGAGCCTCTACAATTTCAAATAGACCTGATTTCAGGACAAAAAGATTCCGGTAAGGAATGGTTAACGACTAGCCTCGAACAGTTCGATCATATTGATGGCGACACTCGTTGCTTGATAGAAAGCTGGAAAGCAGGTGATTTAACTAAACTTGAAGAGTTTGCGAAATTATCTGAAATGCCATCTGAACTAGAAAAAACGTTTTTAACTGATCGCAATATCGACTGGGCAAACAAACTATCCGCCACCGATTGGAAACTCGATTCAAATGGGAATTATTTGGTCGTGGTTGGCGCCTTGCACCTAGTTGGCGAGGGTAACCTTTTGCAGTTGTTAAAAGAGAAAGGTTTTAATGTCACTCGACAATCACAAAGCCAACAGGCTCAGTGTCAATTTGAGGTTAGTGACGACAACTAACTAAATTCGATGCCATGACCTTCTCATAATATAGCCATTACCTAATAACAGAATCATTACATTTAATAGCACCATAACGGTGCTATTATCTTTCGCTCTTTTTATATACGGTGTTGTTCTCATGAAACCAGTACTCTTCGCTTTACCTTTAGCCCTCGCGATCTTGATGCCCACGGCAGCGTCTGCCAAAGAAACTTGTACCATCGAACAGTTTCAAGCCATCGACATTCAGCCAGATACAAAAGGCGGCGTGCTAGATAAAGAAAGCGGACAGTTTTTGATTACTGAAAAGCCACCCATGCGATGCGCGAATATTACGTTCACGACGTCTACGACACGCAACCGTATCGCAAGCCAAATGAATGGTAATTTTGAAGCAAGCTTTTACGATGGCAAGACGGGTAACTCTCACTCGGTGACTTTTAACGAAGATGAAGTACAGGCAGGCTACATTCGAATTGGTCCAAATAACCCTGTTGAAGCGTATGTTTGCTTTGTTACTTCAGAGACGCCAATCAAGAACATCACTTGTGATGTAAAATAGAATAGTTGAGTAGTTGAAAAAAACAGGGCTAAGGGAAAAATCCATTTTCCGCATAGCCCTATTTTGCTGCTTACTCGGTTGACTAAAGGATGTCAGTGTCCGCTGCTAAGTAGCGGGCGATAATTGGATGTCTAATTGCATCAGGGTCACCTGGCGACCACATCCCACGTTTCATTCCCTTAACGATTAAATGAATCACTGCCGCATCTATGGCTGACATTACCGCGATATTTACCGGCTCATTTTGGCTATAACCCATCTCAACTTCGAGCAACTCTTTGTAATCAACAAAGCGAAAAGCACCGAAGCCAATTTCATGTGAGGAAATGGTTTTGGATGTAGTAACACTCAATAAAACTTGCCCTGTTCGTACATCCACGGCTCTTAAGTTCACCGTCACCTGATCCGTTCGATATTGCCCTGAGCCACCAATACCCAAATACTTAGCGCCTGCCCCACCAGTTACAATATTAGAATCGTAAGCCACGATGCCACCTTCTATGACAATGTTTGCGGAACTTAAGGACGACAAATCGGCACCATGATTATTAACAACTTTATCTTTCTTTTGAGCGGCACGAATGATCTTACGTTCCGTCAACAAGTTTTGTAGGCCTTCTCGCTCTAAAGGCACAAACCATTGCGAATCGATCAACGATGTCGTCAATAACGACGTGCCCCCCTGTGGTACAGCGGTTGAGAAGTTACTGTTTGGCTGGGGTTTGTACTGCCCGGTTTGATCTCTGAAATCATACACTGATACCAGTATTTTCCCGCGAGGTAGAGGCAAAGAAACGAGATCCGTATAAGTAGAGCCTCTCGGCATCAACTTAGGAGTTTCAGACGTCTCTGGTATTTGCATCGAGTAGGTGCACCCTCCTAACACAAAGGTCAGGAAGACGATAATAATCGCTTTCATAACACAATCCTTGTGATTAGAGGTCCGGGTTCAATCCCGAAACGCTGATTTCTGTCGATTCTCCTGTCGCTTTATCGACAATTTGAACCAATAACGTTCCCGAATCATCAACAATATTGAGGTAAAAATCATCCGTCTCTAACTGCCCGGTATTGCCGTTACCCACGTCCGCCAACAATTGGCTGATTAAACGAGATTCAAGGCTCGATGCTAACCTATCTAATGCCGATTCTTGTTCGTCAAAGATATCCCTAGCACTAGGGTCTTCAAAATCGTTAATGGCATTAGCATGATTAAAAAGGTGAGAACTGTTTAGTGCATTTCCACCAAAGCTTGGGTTTACGGGTGTATAAACTAACTCGCTGGCATTAGCCGTAGGTACAACAAGTAGCGCTATTAATGTTGTCCTTACAAATGATTTCGACATCCTTGGCTCCTTAAAATTCATCATGGTCTAGGTCATAGGTGTCCTGAAAAAGTCTCTCTGCTTGCCATCTGATGATGTAATTACCGACCACTCTTGTTGCATCAGCAGCACGCTCTTTCGCTTGTCTACGACCTGGGGACAACGCCGTGCGGAATATCGGTTTTCTAGAGTGTTGAACCTCTATGATGCTCCCGGATAACGCCGTTGGCCTTTCTTTTACCGTCAAATTTTCCTTAAGGTTTGGATAGCTTTCATTGAGCGACTGCGAAAAGAAGAAATAAAAATCCTCCCCTAAACGCGTAATCGTTCTATCCACTATGATCCCATCGACTTCACTGAAGTCATTAAATTTTTCCTTAAGGTTATTCGTTGAATCCTCAAGTTTGGTTCCGTTTTCCAAAGGAGCGCTATTTTCAAGACCATGACTCTTTTCGCCCGCATGAATAGCAAAGGTGAACAAAGCAATTGTAAGCAGCTTGATTTTCATATTGGCTCCCATTCGAAGTCCATTTACAAAATGAGAATGCGATTCGCTGAATCTAGATAAAGCGTAATTGATGCTTACAGTGGCATATATAAACTTTCGAATTAATTAGAGAGGATATTAAACAAACTAAGGTTGGCAGGCGTCAGTTAAATACTAATTCAATTTTGTATATGCAATCGAATATTTTCAACTTTAAGTTTATAGCCGCCACTGAATCGAGAGCCTAGGATTTCGATAGGGCAAAGGGTTACTCACTTCTCTACGTTTCTTATTATCGTAGAGATCATAATCACAAACACTTTAAGGCAAAGATAATGGTCATTGGGAAAGCATCACTTATCGGCTTAACTTGTTTATATTTATCAATAGGTAGTTTTAACAGTGCTATCGCTTCTGACTTGGAGGGAAGCTTTTTACACAATGTAAATCAGGATGTCGTTGATGAATTTAATGATTTAGATTTAATTTCATCATGGGATTTGGATAACTACTCAGAAATAGATATATCCAACGCTTCTGATTCAATTGCGATTATTAGACAGAATAGTGCGGGAGTATCCGCAAATAATAAAGCAAAGATAAAACAGAGTGGTAATTCTAACTCGGCTTATATTAAACAAACTGGAAGCAATAATATCGCATTTGTAAATCAGGACGGGTCAAACAACACAGCAGCTATTGGACAGCTTGGAGTAAATTCTGAAGCACTTATTTCCCAAGATGGAAATAACAATTTGGCTGTTATTGGGCAAGCAAATTTCTCTCGACAGAGCAGCCAGCTAAGCATTGATCAAAAAGGCAATGGCAATACAGCGTATTTGGCTGGTTCTGGGAGAAGTAATTTAGGGATTTCTCAAGACGGCAATGACTTTGCTTTAGTGAAAGCGTCTAGCTCAATGAGAATCTACATCAATCAAGCAAATTAGCGCGCAGTATGGAAGCTTGATTCAAAATCACTTCTCTTGAAGTGGTACATAGTCGACATGGAAATGTATAAGGATACAACTTATGAAACTTACACAAATTGGAATTATAGTCGGTGCCATTATTGGTTTAAATGTAGCTCACGCAGATCCACTACCTGCACCGTACCCAGCGATGGCTCCTGGAACAGGTGTGATTGAAGGCACAACAGATCTGGGTGTTGACGCAGCTCTTACGGCCGCGGCTGGTGGGGTAACGATACCAACAGCGAGTGATAACACAGCACTTTGGCAAATGGGTAATGGTGACAGAGCTAATGTAACTATTAATCAAAATACAGCGGGCACTATAGACGGCCATACCGCACTAGTTGATACGCACCGAAGTTACAGATCCGATGTGGTTGTTGAACAAAGTGGTAATCTTAATGAGGCTCATGTTCAACTTAGAGGTTGGTATAACAACGCCCTTATCGATCAAAATGGCGAGTCAAACCAAGCTCGAGTTCAAGTTGCGGGAGGTGGTCTAGCCATTGGCAACGACCTTCGAGTTACACAAATGGGTGATGACAACATTTCAGTATCAGTTGCTCTTGGAGGAGCTGACCACAACCGAGCTGAAACTACTATATATGGCGATTCAAACAAGACATATACAGAGTTCAGTAATTCTGATGTTGACTATAATAACGTTGAAATTGACATCAGCGGTGATGAAAACTATGTCCAAACGATTGTTAACAATAGCGTCGGCGGTGGTGATAGAAACGATGTCGATATTGATTTAGTGAATAGTGATAGAAATAGAGTGTTCATTCTACAAACAGGTTCTTATTCTGACGCCGTCGTTCAACTGCAAAACAGTAACATGAACCAATTTTCAATAGAACAAACATCACATGATAGCGCTGTCGTATTAGGTAATGGTGCTTACGGTAACATTGGTAGCATTTACCAAAATTAATATGATTATAAATGCATATATAAAAACGGCGCTGGTCGCCGTTTTATTTATTATAACTTCTTTAAATAGCTTCGCTTCAGATTTAAAGTCGGTACAGTGCCTGATAGAAAACCAAAACATTATACTGACCTTTGATAACGATATGATGTCATCATTTCAATTGAGTACAAAAACTGACTCTAAATTTAGTCAGAATACAAACAGTGGCATAACTAAGTTAATTCTTAATATAAATCAATTCCCTGCAGTGATAAATCTTAGCCCCGCTAACAAAGCTTGGGGAATTACCTCCACCTGTACGATAAAACCATTAAGACAAAAAGAATGAATTAATCGCCACCTATTTTAGCCAAGTAACATTTACCCCCACCGATACCATTAAATAAAACATATATTTCATGAATAATTCACCGCGATAATTCGCGAAAAATCAATGTGTGCTATAAACTATGTAATCTAACAAAAAGTAATGAGTTACTAAAAGGAGTCACACATGGCTAAGCCGGAGGTTCATAACGCCATTTTACTTGCGGAGAACAATTTACAATCAATCCTGCTTAAAGAGTCTATAGAGCAAAAAGTTAATCTAAACATTAAACTCATATCACCAGAAAGGCTTAGTGTTAACTCACTACAAAACCAAGATTTAGAGTTGATTATTATTGATTTCCCTATAATGAGTAAACAATGTATAGAAAGATACCAAGAGCTTAGAGATGGCGTAGAAAGTGACGTCCATGAAGTGTTGCTCAACACCCCACATGATTTCCCTCATTCTGAAATGCTGAAATGGCAATATTTGGTTGGTATTTTTTATGCGTCTGACACCCTTGATAAACTGGTGACCGGATTTAACTGTATTTTACAAGGTGAGATGTGGATGAGTAGAAAGTTAATCTACCAATACATTAGCTTTTATAGAGAAAGACAATGTGCGAAGACAAGCCCTCATTACTTGAAACTGACTAAACGTGAACAGCAAATCATAAAATTATTGGGAGACGGAGCTTCAAATACTCAAATTGCGGACACACTCTACGTTAGTGAGAATACGGTTAAAGCACACCTCCACAATACGTTTAAAAAAATAAAAGTGAAGAACCGTTTACAGGCTTTGCTTTGGGTCAAAAACAATATTGCAACTAGCGAGTTCGTTCAATAACCCGTACTTTTTAATATCACCTTTTGACTTATCACTCGACAATTTGAACCGATCTTATCAATCCCTTGATGTGTTCTCTTTCACCAAAGCATAGATACGATTAGGCTGGCATCCAAGATCCCACATTATCAACTCCACACCTTAAGACCTAGAATACAAAAAAGCCGTAGCACCTTCTATTACAGAGAGTGCTACGACTTTCTTTTATGTGGGCGATAAAGAGCTTATTTTGAACATCAGGCGAACCCCACTTAGGTTCAAACCCTATTTCCCATACCCTGAAACGACGAAAGCCTGCTCAATGAGCAGGCTTTCTAAATGTGGTCGGTGAAGAGGGATTCGAACCCCCGACCCTCTGGTCCCAAACCAGATGCGCTACCAAGCTGCGCTATTCACCGAGATATCTAACTGGCTGATTGCCTGTCGATGAAGCGTATAATACGGATTCTGAATTTATGCGCAAGAGCTTTTTTCACTCTTTTTTACAATATCGAACCGTTCGAACAAAAGACGTACAACCTAACGACTAATGTGACGAAAAACACACACTCAACAACAAGTATTTAACTTATGAAACAGGATTGATCCAGATCAGTGAATTGATAACGCCACTTAATACACTGAGCCATGTCATATAACTTTGAGGTATACACATGGACTTTTGGCTAGAACTCCTATTTGGTAATGCAGTGGGGCTATCTTCAATGATAGTAATATTCGGGGCTCTGGGTCTCATGATGTTCTATGGAGGCTTCTTCATCTACAAAGTTATGACTGAAAAATCTCCTCACTAGAATCGCTCAGCCTGAATCATTTACTTTTAAGTATCATTTTTTGATACATAAATGTTAAAACGCTTTGCACCGGAGTTGACTTCTCTTGTCTCCTCCGGTTTTTTCATTTTTAAACACAGCCATAACTTAGGTATACTTACCCTATTCTTCTACAACTTGAGATGAACACCATGTCTCATGATGACGACTTAGATCTATTCCAAGAAATGATGGGCGATGTTAAACGTATCGACCATGACACCGCCGAACACCAGAAAGTGCACCGAGTCACAGAATCTCACCTTGCTAAGCGTGAAGCCGCTATGTGGCTGTCTGACGACGAGAAAGACTACTTATCATTAGATTACTCACCAATGATCAAGCCAGACGACGTCATTGCTTACAAGAAAGATGGTGTACAAGAAGGCGTATACAAAAAGCTGCGCTTAGGCAAATACCCTATTCAAGCCAAACTCGACCTTCATAGGAAAACACTGAAAGACGCTCGTAACGAAGTACTCTCATTTTTACGCCAGTGTTTAAGAATGGATGTTCGCACCGTTATCATTGTTCACGGTAAAGGTGAGCGCTCAAACCCACCAGCAATGATGAAAAGCTACGTGGCGAATTGGCTCACGCAAATTAACGACGTTCAATGTGTTCACTCTGCTCAGCAATTTCATGGTGGTACCGGCGCAGTCTATGTCATGCTCAGAAAGAGTAATGAGAAAAAGCTAGAGAATAGGGAACGCCATCAAAAACGCACCAATTAATTGGTTTATTGTAAATAGGTAGGTAGCAATTTAGCATCAAGATCAATATTTCGTGCCTAGACTCACACCAAGTGCTAAAATTGCCCTCAGTTAACGAATCCCAACTCAAAGCAACTATCATAAGGTTGCTTTTTGTTTATCTATATTTCCGTTGTGAAACGCTAAGAGAATATCATGTCACAAGAATCCCAAGCTAAACGCCTTAATAAATACATCAGTGAAACTGGTTTTTGCTCACGCCGCGAAGCCGACAAACTCATTGATGCAGGCCGAGTTACTATTAACGGTAAGATCCCTGAAATGGGTACTAAAGTCTTGCCCGGTGATGATGTTGAGATCGACAATAAACCTGTTCGCTCAAAAGAGAAGCCGATCTACATTGCTCTTAATAAACCAACAGGCATCACCTGTACTACTGAACGTGATATTCCTGGCAACATCGTCGACTTTATCGGCCACCACAAACGTATTTTCCCAATTGGTCGCCTTGATAAACCCTCTGATGGCCTCATCTTCCTGACTAACGATGGCGACATCGTAAATAAGATTCTTCGTGCGGGTAACAACCACGAAAAAGAATATGTAGTTCGCGTTGATAAGCCGATTACGACTGAATTTTTAAAGAAAATGGCTTCTGGTGTCCCGATTTTGGATACCGTTACCTTGCCATGTAATGTCGAGAAAGAGACGAAGTTCTCATTTCGAATTACGTTAACTCAAGGCCTTAACCGCCAAATCCGTCGTATGTGTGAAGCGTTAGGCTATGAAGTATTCAAACTACGTCGCGTTCGTATTATGAACATTTCACTTGATGGCATTCCTAACGGAAAGTGGCGCTACCTGAGCGAAGAAGAAATCTCTGATATATTAGCGATGTGCGAAGGCTCAGTCAGTACTGAAGATGCATCAAAAATGAACGCGAAAGGTCAACGTATTCGTAAAGCGACAGACGCAAAACTTTTTGATAGCCGTGAAGAGAATCAAACTTCAACAGCGCGCCGTAATCAAAACGAGAATCGTACTCGCACCTATCGTGGTAACAATGCGGATGAATTCCGTCATGCGCCAAATTCGAAGCGTGGTCGCAACTCATCGAATGGTGAAAGCGGAGGCAATAGCGAAAACTGGAAATCGAACTCTCGTTCAGAGCGTTCTAATTCAGATAGAAACAGTTCGGATCGCAATCGCACAGATCGTAACAATGACGATCGTCGAAGCGGTAAGCCTGCACCAAAACGCGTTGGTGGTACATTAGGCCTGAAGAAGTAATCATAATTCGTCCTCAATGTGCAAACACATTTCAGGATAGGCACTCAATATAAAAGCGCCCGCTAGGTTAATCTAGCGGGCGTTTTTGTTTGTCATTCGGCAGTTTCATCGTCATGACGACGACAATCTACAAACATAAATCAGCAAACTGAGCTCGAGTGAGCAAAGCTAAGTCCTTAGGTGTCAGCTCAATTTCCAAGCCTCTCTTCCCAGCACTCACACATATTGTTTCAAAATCGGTAGCGCTGGAATGAACAAAGGTAGGTAATGCTTTCTTCTGACCAAGAGGACTAATTCCCCCAACGACATAACCTGTGCTTTTCTGCGCAATATCAGGATTGGCCATCTCTGCTTTTTTACCTTTCGCCGCTTTTGCAGCGAGCTTCAGGTTTAGCTTCTGATCAACGGGAATAACGGCAACAGCTAAATCTTTAGCTACACCGTTCAAACAGAACAGAAGCGTTTTGAACACACGTTTGGGATCCTGACCCAGAGCTTCGACCGCCTCTAACCCATAGTTGGTGTTGTTTGCATCGTGATGATACTGATGCACGGTATGAGCGATTTTCTTTTTCTTGGCAAGATTGATTGCAGGGGTCATAACAAATCCAAACGATAGATAAACAAAAAGCGACGCCGAGGCGTCGCTTTAGTTAAATTTATCATGGTGCTAGAGTCAATCTAATTTAGCACCTAATTATTCAATTAACTGGGTTCAATTACTTGTAAACCATTTGACCAGACGGTGCGTACTTGTTCACGTCAACCGGGCTGTTCGCTTCTAGGTACTCTTTCAGTACTTCAGCATCAACAAAACCTGTGTTCACGTAACCTGGGTGGTCAGAAAGTTTAGGGTAACCGTCACCACCAGCCGCGTTAAAGCTTGGCACTGTGAAACGGTATGTTTCATCTAAACGTAGCTGCTTGCCACCGATAAATACGTTCGACACTTCACCGTTTGCAACTGTCATTGAAATACCAGCGAACTGAGCGTAAGCACCAGAATCGATTGGTTTCGTCGCCACAACGTTTAGGTAATCTAGTACTTCTTTACCCGTCATGTCAGTGTAAGTCAGGATGTTTGCAAAAGGTTGTACCTTCAGTACATCTTTGTAAGTGACATTGCCCGCTTCAATTGAGTCACGAACGCCACCAGAGTTCATCACAGCGAAGTCTGCTTGTGCACGCTCCATGTGAGAAGTCGCAATCAAACGACCTAGGTTAGTTTGTTGGAAACGAACCACGTTACGATCGCCTTCAAGCTTGCCATTTGTCTCAGCGATTTGAACTTCTAGCTGTGCTTGGCCTTGCTCTTGGAAAGGACGTAGGAATTCAAGTAGCTCTGGATCTTGTGCGATTTCATCTTGAATAAGAACACGTTGCTTCTTACCGTCAATCTTAACTTTCTTCTTAAGGTTAACTGGAACCAGATCGTAGCTCACCATCTCTAGTTCGCCGTTACGGAATTCGTAATCAGCACGGCCTACGTACTTGCCCCACTCGTGAGCTTGAACGATGTAAGTACCGTTTTGAACGTCTGGCTTACACTCATCACCCGGCTTGAAGTTCTTCTTCGCAACGTTAGGGCCTTCCATACATACAGGCTCTTGAGAGTGACCACCAACGATCATGTCTAGGTCGCCTTCGTTTAGGTAACGAGCAAGTGCTACATCACCCGGTGCGTTAACACCACGTTGGCCGTTTTCGTAGTGACCCATGTGAGTCACAGCGAAGATTAAGTCTGGCTTCTCTGTTTCTTTAAGTTCAGCGATCAGCTTCTTCGCTTCTTCTTTCGGGTCACGGAAGTCAATGCTCGCGATAAACTCAGGGTTACCGATTTTTGCCGTATCTTCAGTTGTTAGACCGATAACCGCAATCTTGATACCTTGCTTTTCAAACATCTCGTAAGCTTGGAACTTGCGTTCGCCTGTTGCTTTATCGTAGATGTTTGCAGATAGCATTGGGAAGTTTGCCCAATCGATCTGTTTTTGTAGTACGTCTAGTGAGTTATCAAACTCGTGGTTACCCAATGCCATTGCATCGTAACCAATTTTATTCATACCTTTGAAATCAGGTTCTGCATCTTGAAGATCGGACTCTGGCACACCAGTGTTGATGTCACCGCCAGATAGAAGCAACACGCTACCGCCTTCTGCTTCAACTTCAGCGCGAAGTTGATCAACAAGCGTTTTACGCGCAGACATGCCGTATTCACCGTATTTGTTCTGCCAGAAACGACCATGGTTGTCGTTTGTGTGAAGAATCGTTAGCTTGTAAGTTTCGTCTTGGTTCCAATCTTGAGTAGATTGAGACGCACACCCAGCTAGAGTTGCTAGGATTGCAGCACTTAGTGCTGTCTTTAGAATAAGGCGTTGCTTCATTGTCATACCTTTGAACTTTTAGGGGAATCCACTGCTTTTTATGTTCTATTGCGACCCCTTACCTGGAGTTCGAACAATAAGACTTCAACATGACTTATCTTAAATTAACATTCTAGATGTAACACGACGATTTCATATTTATGTCGAATTGGTCACGCATAGATCAACAGTTAAGTGTAACAAATTTATGAGATTACACTCAAACTTCCCCTGCATCACAGGCAATCGTTTACTTATAAAGTGTGATGGGAGTCTGTCATTTACTACAAACAGGACAGACCTCACACTTGCATACTCAATTCAAGGGATGTTGAACGCTTAGTTAACAACCTTTTAAACTAAACCACTATCTCAGCAGTAGTTTCGAGATAAAAAACGCCCACTTCTTAGAAGTGGGCGTTTATTGTTTCGATGGATGTTAAATAACCGTCTCAAGCACTAAACATATCAACGAACTACCTAACATCTTAATCAACTACTTAATATCAATGTGCTCGAAGCCTTTAATAAGGTCATCAAGTGCTTTCATCTGCTTCAAGAACGGCTCTAGTTTGTCTAGAGGTAAAGCTGATGGGCCATCACAACGTGCTTGATCTGGGTTCGGGTGTGCTTCAATAAACAAACCAGCAATACCAGTAGCAAGACCTGCTTTAGCAAGTTCAACCGTTTGCTCACGACGACCACCTGATGCAGCACCTGAAGGATCACGCATCTGTAGTGAGTGAGTCACATCAAAGATGATTGGGCTGCCGTTTGATGATTTTTTCATTACGCCAATACCCAGCATATCAACAACTAGGTTGTCGTAACCCATACAAGAACCACGTTCACAAAGAATGATGTTTTCGTTGCCACACTCTGCAAACTTATCAACGATGTTACCCACTTGATCCGGGCTCATAAACTGAGGCTTCTTCACGTTGATAACCGCACCAGTCTTCGCCATCGCTTCAACAAGGTCAGTTTGGCGAGCAAGAAAAGCGGGTAATTGAATAACATCAACTACATCTGCAACAGGCTGAGCCTGAGCTTCAGTGTGAATATCAGTGATGATCTTCACGCCAAAGGTATCTTTTAGCTCTTGGAAAATCTTAAGACCTTCTTCCATGCCAGGACCACGGTATGAGTGAACAGAGCTGCGGTTTGCTTTATCGAAAGACGCCTTAAATACATAAGGGATGCCCAGCTTCTCTGTTACTTTTACGTAGTGCTCACAGATCTGCATCGCAAGATCGCGAGATTCAAGAACGTTCATGCCTGCAAATAACGTAAATGGCTTATCGTTAGCAATTGGCATGTCGCCAATGTGAACTGTTTTCTGTTCCATCATATTCTCTCTAAATAGTTATTAATTAGTGAACAACCACTGTCTTTTCGTTCATGACATTCACTTGAGATTTAAGTAACTCAGACGCAGGGTCATCTGGGCATTGGTCGATAAAGTATTGATAATCAGTCGCCGCAACTTGATGGCAGTCTAGCTGCTGATAAATGAAACCGCGATCACGGATTTCATACGGGTCATCAGGTACAAACGTCAAAGCAAGATCAGTACACTTTAGTGCAAGTGTATAACGCTCTTCGCGCAACAATGCACTCTTGAGTAACGCCAACCACTTACCAATAATCGTTGGATGATCAGCTACTTCTAAATGTTCTGCTTTGACCCTAGCAAGTGGGCCATCATGTCCAATCAACCATGCTCGTAACGTTTGTTTACCTACATACTCGCCGTTATAAGGATTAATATAGACGGAAGTTTCGCCAAACCAACTCACTTTAAGTAAAAATTGAGTTGGAAAAGAAACGCCCTCAATAGGAAAGCCTAGCTTGCGACCTAGAAAAAGAAAGATAGCTCCAAGACTTACTGGGATGCCTTTCTTTCTCTCTAGTACTTTATCAATGAACGCATTTTCCGAAGAGAAATACGCATCTTTGTCACCGGCAAAGCCCCATTCGTAAAAAAATAGTCGAACAAAGGAATCAAACTTCTGTTGCTCATCAGTTTCATGAACCAAAGCAAACTCAGCTTCTTTTAACAATCTTGCCAGTTCTTGCTCAGCCCAACTATCTTGGGTTTCTGGGTTAATCGCTTTATTTAAGATCAATGCACCTTCAGCTAATTCTAGCTGGTCAAAGTCTTCGTCAAAAAATTCGTACATAGATAGTTAACCGAAATAAGGAGATAATTAACCGAAAAATGTTGGTGTCTTCGTCATTGCGATTTTAGCAGCCATCGCCAACCAGCCAAGTGCACCAAAAAACGAGAACACTCTCAATAGTTTGTTCTTACCTAGCTTAAGAGCAAAAAAGCCCAGAGCGATGTAAGCCATTACACAGGTTAACTTTTCTGTTAGCCATGGTGCAGCTGATGTAAATGGAATAAAGCCAGTAATAAAAATCAAACCAATACCCGATAACAGCAGCAACGAATCATTGATATGAGGAAAACGCTGCAAGAAAGGGTGCTTAAGCTTCGGTGAGTTAACCATCATCAGAGCGAAACGCACTGAAAGAAGTAGCACGCTTATAGCAATCGTTAGTAGATGAAAATGTTTTAAACCTTCGTACATGGTATTCCTTTATATTTTTATATGTGCTTTCGGTAACACGAGCCACACAATACCCGTTAATGCATTGTATTATCGAGTTAAATGTATCAATTCAATAAGTTCGCTATCAATTACTCATAAGCCTATTACTTATAAACCGATTAAGGTCTGCCTATTTGCAATAACGAGCTATGAGCAGTAGCGACCCAGTGTCACTCGGTCATTACCACCGTAATCTTTCTCTGTAACGACATCGAGATAGCCCAGTGCCAGCATTATCTCACGTACAGCCAAGCCTTGATCGTAACCGTGTTCAAACGCCAACCAGCCTTCATCTTCTAAAAAACATCGTGCGTTTTCAGAGATGTATCGAATATCAGCTAAACCTTTCTCTTCAGCAACTAACGCTGTTATCGGTTCAAAACGCACATCACCTTGGGATAAATGAGGATCGTTTTTCTCAATATAAGGCGGATTAGAGACAATCAAAGAGAACTTAACAGCGCCCGCGTCATTGGCAAAAAGGCTGTCACTTAAAGGTTCAAACCAACTGCCATGTAAAAATGTGGTGTTAGTGATATTTAAGCGTTGTGCATTTTCTGTCGCAAGTTGTTGCGCTTCCGGGCGAAGATCGATACCCATTACTGGTCGATTCGGCATCTCAGACGCCAACGCCAACGCAATTGCACCGGTACCCGTGCCTAAATCTAGAATCGCACCTTGCTTGCCGTAGGTTTTATCCAAAGCGACTTCAACCAAACGCTCGGTATCTGGGCGCGGGATTAATGTAGAAGGAGAAACTTTTAACGGCAGTGACCAAAACTCACGTTCACCGACAATATAAGCCACTGGCTCACCGGTTAAGCGACGTTTTAGAAGGGCATTGAATTCAAACTCTTGCTCAGAGGTGAGGTGCTTCTCAGGCCAAGTAAGCAAGTAAGAGCTTGGTTTATCTAAGATGTGACAAAGCAGTACCGAAGCATCAATCGAGGGTGATGTATTATCACCCTCTTGAAGCTGTACGATTGCTGCTTTTAAAGCACTTTCAACCGTATATGCTGACTGCATAAAGGTTAGTTATGCTCTGCAAGTGCAGCAAGCTGATCGGCTTGGTGCTCTTGAAGTACAGGGTCAAGCAAGCTTTGCATATCACCTTCAAGTACTTCGTTAAGACGGTAAATCGTCAAGTTGATACGGTGATCAGATACACGACCTTGTGGGTAGTTGTACGTACGAATACGGTCACTACGGTCACCAGAACCTAGTAGGTTACGACGTGTATCAGAAACCGCAGCCGCACGACGCTCTTCTTCTGCTTGAACGATACGAGCAGCAAGAACAGCCATCGCTTTCGCTTTGTTTTTATGCTGAGAACGCTCGTCTTGACACTCTACTACTGTACCTGTTGGTAAGTGAGTAATACGGATTGCTGAATCCGTGGTGTTAACGTGCTGACCACCCGCGCCAGATGCACGGAAAGTATCAATTTTAAGATCGCCCGCTTTGATTTCTGGAAGATCAGCTTCTGGGATTTCCGGCATAACCGCAACTGTACAAGCAGAAGTATGAACACGGCCTTGAGATTCAGTTTCAGGTACACGTTGTACACGGTGACCACCCGACTCAAACTTCATAGTTCCGTAAACAGCGTCGCCGCTAACCTTAGCGATCATCTCTTTGTAGCCGCCTTGTTCAGAAGCATTGCTACTCATGATTTCAACGCGCCAGCCTTTCTTCTCTGCAAATCTAGAGTACATACGGAAAAGGTTACCCGCAAAAATACCTGCTTCATCACCGCCAGCGCCTGCACGGATTTCTAGGAAACAGTTACGTTCATCGTTTGGATCTTTTGGAATCAGAAGAATTTGCAGCTCATCAGTCAGACGTTCAATGTTCGCTTTCGCATCTTTGATCTCTTCTTGAGCCATTTCGCGCATTTCTGCGTCGTCTTCATTTGCCATCTCTTCAGCAGCTTCTAAATCTTCTTGAGCTTGCTGGTATGATTTGAAGCACCCCGTCACCTCTTCTAATTGAGAATACTCTTTTGACAAGGCACGGAATTTGTCTTGATTCCCAAGTACACCGGGATCACCAAGTAGATGTTGAACTTCTTCATAGCGTTCAACAAGTGTTTCAAGCTTTACTAGAATCGAGGCTTTCATAATGTCTTATTCTGTTGGAGGTCGAATATTATTGAGGGTTTTCTAAGCCCAAACTCTGTCTAATGACCATTAATTTTGCAGGTTCTCCTTGCTCAGCTGCACTTTGAAGTGCACGCGTTGGAGCATGGATCAATTTGTTTGTGAGCTTATTACTTAGCTCAAGTAAGACTTTCTCAGGATTACCGCCAGCGGCAAGTGATTGTAAACTCTTACTTAATAATTCTTCTCGGATTTCATTAGCCGATTTACGGTAGTCACGAATACTGTCTACCGCTTGCAGTGAGCGCATCCAACTCATGAACGCGGCGCTTTCTTCACTGACAATTGCTTCAGCTTGAATCGCTTCAACTTTACGTTGCTCAATATTGCCATCAACAATCGACTGCAGATCGTCAACGGAATATAGATAGGCGTCATTCAACTCACCGACCTGAGACTCAACATCGCGAGGAACAGCAATATCAACAAACAACATAGGTTGATGCTTTCTTCTCTTGAGCGCTGTCTCTACCATCCCTTTACCAATAATAGGCAACGGGCTCGCTGTTGAGCTGATCACGATATCGGCTCTGTATAGGTGATCTGGAATCTCATTCAAGCTGATCACTTCAGCCCCAAACTCTTCTGCAAGCCCTAAAGCACGCTCACGAGTTCGGTTAGCCACAATCATCTTGGTGCAGCCATTCGCGGAAAGGTGTTTAGCCACCAATTCAATCGTCTCACCCGCACCAACCAATAACACGGTTGAATCGGCAATCGACTCAAAAATGTGTTTAGCTAACGTACAGGCTGCGTAAGCAACAGACACCGCGCTTCCGCCAATTTCAGTTTCAGTTCGAACACGCTTGGCGACAGAAAATGATTTCTGGAACAGTTTTTCCATTGAAGCATCAACAGATCTGTTCTCTCGCGAGTCCGTATAAGCTTGCTTCACTTGGCCTAAAATTTGAGGCTCACCTAATACCAAAGAATCCAAACCACAGGCAACACGCATTAAGTGCTTAATCGCGGCTTGCTCTTCATGAATATAGATACTCGGTTTTAACTCTTCAGGACTAACTTGATGAAATACAGACAACCAATCGATCAACTTGTTTTTTGCCACGCCTTTGACGTCACAATACACTTCAGTTCGATTACAGGTAGAAAGTATAACACTTCCATTTACGTGTGCATTTGCGTTAAGTTGCTTGAGTGCCTCAGATAATTTATCTGGACCAAAAGCGACTTTTTCTCGCAATTCAACCGACGCTGTATTGTGATTGATACCTACGGCAAGCAAAGACATGTATCAGAAGTTCTCGATCAGGGAATGGAAACAAGGGGCGAATTTTACTTGATGCATGGCTCTATTTAAAGAGCAAGCGGGATTTGTTTTTCTGACTTCGTGAATTCAATGCTATAGTTGAAGCGTTTTTTAGATAAATTTGAACAAGTTGTGAGCAAATATGAGCAAGCTTCGTAAAATCACGTCTCTTATTTTTATAACCATAATAATGGTGGGTTGCTCGTCTATCCCAGAACAACCGACTAGCGTTGAGTGGCAAACTCACCAAAACCGACTTTTACAGATAGAAAACTATCAAGCCTCAGGCAAGCTCGCCTACATTTCTCCAGAGCAACGCCAAAGCCTTAACTTCATCTGGAAGCACTCAAAAAATCAAAGCCAATTAAGGCTAACGACTTTCCTTGGTCAAACAGTATTGAACCTGACGATAGACTCATCAGGCGCTAAAGTCGTGACCTATGATGATCAAGTGTTTACAGATGCCAGCGCTTCCACTCTCGTAGAACAACTCACGGGCTTACAGATCCCAATAGATCACTTGCCGCAATGGTTTCTTGGCATCCCAGATAAAGCCGATGCTTATCAACTAAACAGTACCAACACGCTTGAATCTCTATCTAAGCAAGTTAGCAACCAGTTATGGACTCTGAATTTTGATAACTATCGAAACACAGAGATGCCAACTAACTTGCAACTTGATAGTGCCATTGCTGAGAAAATCCCTCTCCCTACAAGATTGTCATTCAAACAAGACGCCAATAAAATCAACATTGTAGTTTCTAAGTGGACACTGAAAAAATGATTACAACGCCAACACATTGGCCCTCTCCAGCTAAGTTGAACTTATTTCTTTACATCACTGGTCGACGTGACAATGGTTACCACGAACTTCAGACGCTATTTCAATTTGTAGATTTTGGCGATGAACTTACGGTTACGGCCAATAATGTATCTAACTCGGTTACGATAACGCCTGAAATTCCGGGTGTTGCTACAGAAGATAACCTCATTTGGAAAGCCGCGACAGCACTTCAACAATACACCTCGACGTACTTCGGTGCTGATATTGAGCTAAAGAAAGTGCTACCTATGGGAGGTGGTATTGGCGGAGGTTCTTCAAATGCTGCAACCGTGTTAGTCGCTCTCAATCACTTATGGCAGTTAAAACTATCGGATGACCAGTTGGCAGAGATCGGTTTAAAGCTTGGTGCTGACGTTCCTGTGTTTGTACGTGGCCACGCCGCCTTTGCTGAAGGGGTTGGCGAACAACTGTTACCCGCTAATCCGGATGAAAAATGGTATCTCGTTGTTAAACCTCAAGTGAGCATAGCAACTGTAGACATATTCACACATTCAGAATTAACTCGAAATACGCCAAAGCGAGCGCTATCAACGCTTCTAGAGCAAGAATACGTAAACGATTGCGAAAAAATTGTACGAATGCTGTACCCAGAGGTTGATAAGCAACTTTCATGGCTGCTACAATACGCGCCGTCGAGATTGACTGGTACGGGGTCGTGCGTTTTTGCTGAATTTAGCAGCAAAAATAAAGCCGAGTCTGTACTAGAACAACTGCCTGACACAGTTTCCGCGTTCGTCGCGAAAGGACGAAACATTTCGCCTTTAAAAGAAACTTTGGCTGAATACCAATCAGCCCACACACAATCTATTTAAAACTGGACGCAACCCGAGGTTTCCACCGTGCCTGATATGAAGCTATTTGCTGGTAACGCAACACCTGAACTAGCCCAACGTATTGCTGATCGTCTATACATCTCTCTTGGCGATGCTACTGTAGACCGTTTTTCTGATGGCGAAGTCGCTGTACAAATCAATGAAAACGTTCGTGGTAGCGATGTATTCCTGATTCAATCAACTTGTGCACCAACCAATGACAACCTTATGGAATTGGTGGTAATGATTGACGCAATGCGCCGTGCTTCTGCTGGCCGTATTACTGCTGTAATCCCTTACTTCGGTTATGCCCGTCAAGATCGTCGTGTACGTTCTGCTCGTGTGCCTATCACTGCAAAAGTTGTTGCAGATTTCCTTTCTAACGTTGGTGTTGACCGCGTTCTTACTATCGACCTACACGCAGAGCAAATCCAAGGCTTCTTCGATGTACCTGTTGATAACATCTTCGGTACTCCAGTTCTTCTAGAAGACATGGCGAACCGTGGCCTAGAAAACCCAGTTGTGGTTTCTCCAGACCTTGGTGGTGTTGTACGTGCTCGTGCTACTGCTAAAGCGCTAGGTGATGTTGATATCGCTATCGTTGATAAGCGTCGTCCACGTGCTAACGTTTCAGAAGTGATGAACCTAATCGGTGATGTTGAAGGCCGCGACTGTGTTATCGTTGATGACATGATCGACACTGGTGGTACACTATGTAAAGCAGCTGAAGCGCTTAAAGAGCGCGGTGCTAAGCGTGTATTCGCTTACGCTACTCACGCTGTATTCTCTGGTACTGCAGCAGAAAACATCCGCAATTCAGTTCTAGACCAAGTTATTGTTACTGATTCAATCAAGCTTTCTCCAGAAATGGCCGCGACAGGTAAAGTGACTGAACTAAGCCTTTCTCGTATGCTTGCTGAAGCGATTCGTCGAATCAGCAACGAAGAATCAATCTCAGCAATGTTCAACTAATCAAAGCCTAACGCTTTGTTTTAGAAACATGTAGAGAAAGACATTAAGCACTTCATTCAATGAAGTGCTTTTTTTATGCCGAATCTAGTTAAGGTCTGTGGTTTGTCACTATGAGTGAATAATCGAGCTGCCATCAGCTAGCTCGCACCTTTTTCATAAACTGTGATATCATACGGCGCTTTTTGAAATCCCAAGAGAGATCCATACCTTGAGCCAACAAATAAAACTTCTCGTTGGACTGGCAAATCCCGGTCCAGAATACGCCAAAACTCGCCACAATGCGGGCGCTTGGGTAGTTGAAGAATTAGCACGTGTACATAACGTGACACTAAAGAACGAAGCAAAGTTCTTTGGCCTAACGGGTCGTATCATGGTTCATGGTGAAGATCTTCGTTTGCTGATCCCTACGACTTTTATGAACTTATCAGGGAAAGCCGTTGCAGCTCTGGCTAAGTTTTACCAAATTAAACCAGAAGAGATCATGGTAGCTCACGATGAGTTAGACCTCCCTCCTGGCATTGGCAAATTTAAAAAAGGCGGTGGTCACGGCGGACATAATGGTCTGAAAGACATCATCAGCAAGCAGGGTAACAATAAAGAATTCTATCGTCTTAGATTAGGCATTGGCCATCCAGGACACAAAGATAAAGTTGCAGGTTATGTATTAGGCAAAGCTCCTGTGAAAGAGCAAGAGTGTATCGAGGCTGTCGTTGACGAATCGGTTCGCAGCCTAGACATCTTATTGAAAGATGGCCTACCAAAAGCACAAAATCGCTTACATACGTTCAAAGCAGAATAAGGTTTATATCATGGGTTTTAAATGTGGCATCGTTGGTCTACCAAACGTTGGTAAGTCAACTCTGTTTAACGCACTGACTAAAGCAGGCATCGAAGCAGCAAACTTTCCATTTTGTACGATCGAACCAAACACAGGTATCGTTCCGGTTCCAGATCTACGCTTAGATGCATTAGCAAAAATTGTTAATCCACAGAAGATCCTTCCAACAACAATGGAATTCGTAGATATCGCAGGCCTAGTTGCTGGCGCATCTAAAGGTGAAGGTCTTGGTAACAAATTCCTAGCTAACATCCGTGAAACTGACGCTATCGGTCACGTTGTACGCTGCTTTGAAAACGAAAATATCATTCACGTTTCTGGTAAAGTATCTCCTATCGAAGATATCGAAGTGATCAACCTTGAGCTTGCTCTTGCCGATCTAGATAGCTGTGAACGTGCGATCTTCCGTAATGCTAAAAAAGCAAAAGGCGGAGACAAAGACGCTAAGTTTGAAACCACGGTTCTTGAAAAGCTTCTTCCTATTCTTACTGAAGGTGGTATGGCTCGTACTGTTGAACTTGGCAAAGAAGAAGTAGCGGCAATCGACTACCTAAACTTCCTGACGCTTAAGCCAACAATGTACATAGCAAACGTTGCGGAAGATGGTTTTGAGAACAACCCTTACCTAGACGCAGTTCGCGAATATGCAGAAAAAGAAAACAACGTTGTTGTTGCTGTTTGTGCGGCGATTGAATCTGAACTTTCTGAGCTTGATGACGAAGATCGCGAAGAGTTCCTAGCAGATATGGGTATCGAAGAACCAGGTCTTAACCGAGTGATCCGCTCAGGTTACGAACTGCTAACTCTTCAAACTTACTTCACTGCTGGTGTTAAAGAAGTTCGCGCGTGGACGATCCCTGTTGGTGCAACAGCGCCACAAGCTGCAGGTAAGATCCACACTGATTTCGAAAAAGGCTTCATCCGAGCTGAAGTTGTTGGTTTTGATCACTTCATCGAATTTAACGGTGAGAACGGTGCTAAAGACGCAGGTAAATGGCGTCTTGAAGGCAAAGAATACATCGTTAAAGATGGTGACGTAGTTCACTTCCGCTTCAACGTATAATTCTGATTAAACATCTAAAAAAAAGGCCAGTGAATTCACTGGCTTTTTTGTTTTTACCCTTTCGAAATAGTCCCGTATCAGAAACTTAACTTCCTATATATATCGCCTTTTAGACCTGTTTTTTGATGACAAATACGCCTCTTTGCCTAAAAAGAAACCGAACAGATGTTTATTCGCGATTTATTCAAAAAAAAAGTTGACGGGTTTCCCTCAACTCCGCATAATGCGCCCCGTTCACAGCAAAGCGGCAACGCTTGAAATTGAATGACAATTTGGAAATGGCTACTTAGCTCAGTTGGTTAGAGCACATCACTCATAATGATGGGGTCGCAGGTTCGAATCCCGCAGTAGCCACCATTTCCTAAGCACTCTGTCTGCTGTTAAATATCTATTTTTTAACAACATAGACAAAGAGTTTTTAGGAAATAAAGCGGACGTGGCGGAATTGGTAGACGCACCAGATTTAGGTTCTGGCGCCGTAAGGTGTGAGAGTTCAAGTCTCTCCGTCCGCACCATATTGAGATATCTTAAATGATATCATTGTTGGGCTATCGCCAAGCGGTAAGGCACTGGCTTTTGATGCCAGCATTCCCTGGTTCGAATCCAGGTAGCCCAGCCACTATTTAAAGTGTAATTATCTTTGAAAAGATAATGGCATTGAAAGCGAGATTATATTATATTACTCCGCTCTCAGATGGCTACTTAGCTCAGTTGGTTAGAGCACATCACTCATAATGATGGGGTCGCAGGTTCGAATCCCGCAGTAGCCACCACTTTCCTTGTGAAAGTACAGACAACGTTACTTAGACAAACCATAAGTCTTCTTAACTATACTCTTCGCTAGAGTAAAAGCTTTGCTGCGGTCGTGGCGGAATTGGTAGACGCACCAGATTTAGGTTCTGGCGCCGTAAGGTGTGAGAGTTCAAGTCTCTCCGACCGCACCATTATTTAG